>JAYPUF010000173.1:0-4284 GCA_038133925.1 Marivivens sp.
GGAAGTAGCATGCAGAAATTCAGCGCATGCAAAAAACGCTCATCACCAAGCCAACGTTTTTCTTCGACCAAGATGCGGTGCATAACTGCAATTTGGCCTGCGGGACCTCCGAACGACAGCATAGCAATCTTTGCCCAAACTTTTGTAGCTTCGGCAAGCGTAGGATAGGCCTGCTGCATAACAAGTTCCTTATTGGTTGGCGTGATGGGCGTGTTTATTCTTCAACAATAAATACAAGGCTAGTCCATCTTGGACTTGCGCCATTCTGACGGGCTCTTACCGGTTACTCTAGCAAATTCGCGGTTGAAATTTGACTTAGACGCAAAACCTGCAGCCAGAGAAATCTCGAGAATGCTCTCCTCGGTATCGCTCAGCAAATTGCAAGCTTCTTTGATCCTGAAGTCATTAACGAATTGAGATACGTTGACACCGCAAAGGCGGTTGATCGCGTTTGAGACCTGACGATCCGGCACACCAAGTCGTCGGGCAAGCTTGCGTAGACTTAAGTCCTCTCTTTTGTGCAGACCCTCCTTGACGAACATTGCTTCAAGGCGCGCAACAATATCGACATCATCGCTTGTGCTATCAGGAGACTCTTTGACCTCAAGCTCATCACTTACCGATCGCCCGACACTCGAAGCAAGTCCAATGACAAGAATGAAACTCGTCTGTGCGATGCCGATCACATGCCCCACATTTTGACCACCAGTTTGGACGAAATCAGCAACAACATAGATATCCGTTAATCCTGACGCCGCCAAAGCAAGACTAGTCAATCTCATTGCCTTCAGAATGCGATGAGACTCCGCCACTGAAGAAAGTGCTAGCGCATCCGCGCCTTGCTTAGATCTATGAAAAATAAGTCCACCGTATCCGAGATAAGTGGCCAGGATCACCGCATCGAACACATCTCGCGCTCCAAAAAATGCGGCCCAAGTTAACATTAAGAGCGCTATTGGCCATTTTGGCAATTCTCGGCTTTCACATGCAAGTGCCGAGTAGCCCAAATATACTAGGGCAGGAAGTAAAGGCGCCAAAACGGCAATCAACATCCCTGCCCCATCGATCCCATATCCCCAACGAAGTGTGAGCAACAAGGATTGGGCAGCGTATGCAGCGATCAAACCTGCGAAAAATCGGTGAGCTAATAGCCCCATATCGCGAGAGGTCACAAACCGAAGGAAAACATATCCAAGTACGATGGACGCAAAGAGCGGCAGAGGAACAAAAATCATCTGAAAATCTCAAGATCAACTAACACAAGAATAAACTAGAACGCGATCTAGGACGACCTAAAACGCGTTTTGGGACGAATGCTTTTTTGCGGCGATGCAAAGGTTCGACATCACTCGGACACGAAAGGATTCCAACGATGTCGAAACTCCGTAAAATCGCGAAAGTAACCCTCTTTGCCACCTTTCTTGCGGCAACCGGTTGGGCCGGCTACGAAGCGACGCGACCTGCCTATGACGGTAATGTCGGCATCGAATACGGTACGGCCTACGCTCCGGAGCGCGCGAAAGATATAGATTTCAATGTCTGGTATCCGGCCACGTCGGGCGGCAAAATGGTGACCGTCGGCGGAAATGGCGTCTTCTTTGGAACGCCAGCTGGCCGAAATGCGCCACATCGAACAGGGCAATTTCCCCTTGTCCTTATCTCGCATGGTGCAGGCGGCAATGCGGGTCAATTTGGATGGATCGCGTCCGAATTGGTCAAGGCAGGCTTTGTTGTTGTGATCCCTAACCATCCCGGCACCACGAGCGGAAATGCATCAGCAGAAGCTGCAGTGCGAGTTTGGGAACGGCCTGCAGACATTTCTGCCGTGATCGATGAGATCACTTCAAATCCAGACTCATATCCATACATCGACCCCAATCAAATCTCGATGCTCGGCTTCTCTGCAGGTGGCTACACCGCCATGGCTGTGTCTGGCGCACGCGTCGATCCAGACAAGCTATCGCAATTTTGCGACGCAGGCGACCACGGCATGTCAGACTGCGCATTTCTTGCTCATTTCGGTATAAATCTACATGATTTTGATCTCAGCCCCGCATCTCAGGACCTGCGCGATCCCCGCATTCAGCGGACAGTCGCTGTTGACCCCGGTATTATTGAAACAATCACTCCCAAGAGTCTCGCATCAATTGATATCCCGATGTTGATACTAAATCTCGGAAATGAAGACGAAATACCTTCTGGGGTCTACGCCTTGCCTGCTGCCATGCTGATCCCAAATGCTGAGCACTCATTTGTTCCAGATGCGACGCACTTCAGCTTTCTTGCAGAATGCAAGGAACGTGGTGCAGAGATATTAATGAAAGAGGGTGAACCTGACCCACTCTGTGACGACGCGGGCGGGCGCAGTCGCGCCGCCCTCCACGCAGAGCTTTCTGCTACAATCGTTTCTTTCTTGAAGCGCTAACCATATTGGGCTCGGTTCAGAACAGGAGACCGAGCCCATTACCCCGCTGGAGCGACACTATTTTGTGCACTTATAGGCGATGTCGAACAATGGAAGCATCGGACGTGAACCTTTGAATTGGACGAAGCATCATATACCGCAGCACATTCAACCTAGACCCGACATGGACCATCGCTCTATATGATGAACTCCAAAGGATACGTGCATTGCGGCCATCTCAAAGGCGCAGCGAAAACATAGTGAGTGATGTCTTGAAAATGATGCAAAAGGTGTTCGCTCGGTCGTCGAAACTCACTCCTTCTCGCATTCAACGGGACTACTATTTTGTTTGGAGCATTGCGCTTATCCTGATTGGTAGCCGCCTCGCATTTCATTTTTTCGCAAGCCCTTTGCCGGATGAAGCATATTATTGGCTGTGGGGGCAAACCCCCGACTGGGGATACTTTGATCACCCTCCGCTCCAAGCATGGCTACAATCGATTACCTCGGACCTTCTTGGCACTTCAAGATTTGCATTACGAGCGCCAACTTTGGTGAGCTCTGCCATAATTGCTTGGGTTTTTATCCGGATTATGATCTTGGCGCAGCCGCAACAACAAACTGCTCTTCGATTTCTGACGGCGGTTTTTGCATGTCCACTCTTTTTCATTTTTACGACCATCACCTTTAATGATTATTTGATGTTGGCCGCTCTAAGTGTCGCTGGATATTGGACTTACCTTGAAGCTTTGGACCTTCGGCAAATTAATTCGAAACCGACTGGTCTCCGGCTACTCGGGATTGGCCTGATGATTGGCTTGGCGGGCTTGACTAAATTCAATGCGGCGCTTTTTGGTCTTGGCCTGTTGGCTTTCATTGTGATCGATGTCCCAAGCCGACAATTGTTGAGATCGCCATACACTTATGCCGCTCTGGGAATTGCGCTTCTCTGTCTAATGCCGGTCTTTTGGTGGAACTTACAAAACGATGCGCAGACATTCGTGTATAACTTTGACGCTCGTTTTGTGCCGACCGATACCTTCAACGAATGGTTCGGTAGAAGTTTGGCGCTGCTACTGCCCTTCATGATTGGCCTTGGTCCTTTTTTATGGTTAGGCCAATTCAAAAGGCTCTTCAGTTGGGCCAATGATCCCAGCAATCGTTTGGAAATTCTTGGAAATTTAGCGCTTGCGACATTCTGGACTTCGACAATTGTCTGCCTCATTGTTGCGCAACGGGTACATGTGTTGGCCTATTGGAACCTACCAGCACTGGTCCTTTTGATCCCCTTTATGGTTCTTTCACTCGAAAAGCACTGGGCCCACATCTCTCACCTTACAATCGGCGCAATTATCGCAGTTTTGTTCACGCTAAATTACTCTGTATTCCCGCTTTCAGCTATTGCCGGAAAGCCCGATGCCGAGAGCGCCATCATGTATGATTGGGCTGAAGTTAGTGAATGGGTGACCGAAACAGAACGGACTTTGGCTCCTGATTTTGTTGCCACGTCAGACTATCGCTCTGGATCAATCTTGTCCTTTTGGTTGGACAGAACGGACATTGAAGTCATCGCAACGCGGCTAAGCCAATTCACCTTGTGGTTCAATACAGAAGCAAATGAGGGACAATCTGCTTTGCTTCTAACATCGGACTGGTTCCCGCTCGACGAAATTCACAAGAGCCATTTTGATAAAATAGACTTTGTTGGTGAAAAACGTGTCGAGCTTTGGGGAATTCCGATTGTATCCTACTCGCTCTACCTAGGGCGGAGCTTCCATTAGGACACCCTTCGGACCAACAACTTCGTTAAAATACGAAGTCGAAGGGGATGCTTTTACGCAAGCATGAAGAAATCTTTGGAAGTAGTGGTGCCGCAGAAG
>JAYPUF010000174.1:0-4270 GCA_038133925.1 Marivivens sp.
GCACCGCGAGAGCGGCTCTCTGGTATTTGACGGAGATTGCTCATGCGTATCGCATTCACCTTGTTTCTGATCCTGACCGCGCAATCTGCGTCGGCACATGTCGGACATCTTGGCGAGTTCGCTGGCCATGATCATTGGGTGGCCGGTGCCGCTCTGGGTCTTGCGATCCTTCTTGGACTTCGCGAGGCGATGAAGGGCCGCAAGGAAGATGATGAACCCGCCGAAGAGATTGAGGCGGAAGAAGAAGGCGAAGAGCAAGCAGCATGAAAACTGGTGTAATGATTTGCGGCCATGGCTCTCGTAGTCAGGCCGCTGTGGACGAATTTAAAGTTCTCGCTGAAAAGCTGCCCGCTTATCTGCCGACTGATTGGATGGTGGATTACGGGTATCTTGAATTCGCCAATCCGGTGATCCGTGATGGCCTTGATAAGTTGCGCGAAGCAGGGTGCGAACGAATTCTTGCGGTTCCGGGGATGCTTTTTGCGGCGATGCACTCCAAGAACGACATCCCGACCGTACTTAACACCTATGCTGAAAAGCACGGCATCGATATTAAATATGGCCGCGAACTGGGTGTTGATCCCAAGATGATTGCCGCCGCAGCAGACCGCATTCAAGAGGCTGTCAATGCTGCGAACTCCCAAGCTGGCGCAGTGCCTCTACACGAAACCTGCCTTGTTGTGATTGGTCGCGGCGCGTCGGATCCTGATGCAAATGCCAACGTGTCCAAGATTGCGCGCATGTTGTGGGAAGGTATGGGATTTGGCTGGTGCGAGGTCGGCTATTCTGGTGTGACCTTCCCGTTGGTTGAGCCAGCGCTACAGCACGTTGCAAAGCTTGGCTACAAGCGAGTGGTTGTGTTTCCTTACTTCCTTTTCACGGGGATACTGATTGATCGTATTTACGGCTTCACAGATCAAGTTGCCGAGCAGCATCCCGATATTCACTTTGTCAAAGCGGGCTATCTTAACGATCACCCCAAAGTGCTCGAGACATTTGCCGAGCGGATCAAAGAGCAGAACGGAAAGACCGTGATCCCGAACTGTGGTATTTGCCCTTTCCGCGAGCAGGTTCTGTCGTTCGAAGGCGGGGAGCATAAGCACATCAAACCGTCCGAACGTCTTGCTGCGATCGAAGCGAGCGATCATCCTGCATTTGGCGAAGTTCCACCCCAAACCTGTGTTCTTTGTAAATATCGCACGCAAGTAATTGGGTTCGAAGCCGAGGTTGGAGCAATTCAGGAAAGCCACCACCATCACGTAGAAGGTCAGGGTGCCACTGCGCCTGGTTCGAACGTTTCTGATTGCAAACTTTGCGATACGTTCTGCACAGGCATGTGCCGCCTTAAGGTCAAAGATCATCACCATCACCACGATCACGACCATGACCACCACGATCATCATCATGGGCACGGGCATCACCATCATCACCATGGGCATGATCACGACCATCATCATGCTGTGTATCCCCAAGCGGACCATCCGCATGGCCCTCAGAGCGTATTGAAGACCAACAAGCGCTGAGCTGATTAGACATTACTTCGCAAAAAGGCATGCAGAGCGGTTCTGTATGTCTCAAGGATCCACAATGCGTCCCTATGAAAAAGACCCTTTAGCGATCTACGCTCAAAGCTTTGCTACGGTGCGCAAAGAGGCTCGACTTGATCGATTTCCGTCCGACTTGGCGCCACTAGTTACGCGCCTCATCCATTCCTGTGGTATGGTTGAGATCGCGGATCGCCTCGCCTTTTCGCAAGATGCTTATCGCGCTGGGCACGAGGCGCTTCTCGCTGGTAAGCCTGTGCTCTGTGATTGCGAAATGGTCGGTGCTGGAATTATCCGTCGATACCTTCCTGCACAGAATGAAGTCATTGTGACGCTGAATGCAGAAGAAGTTCCTGAACGGGCAAAGGTGATTGGGAACACGCGATCTGCTGCCGCGGTCGAACTATGGGAGCCTTATATTGAGGGAGCCGTCGTTGCCGTTGGTAACGCGCCGACTGCGCTATTTCACCTTCTCGACTTGTTAGATCAGGGTTTCCCAAAACCCGCAGTGATCCTCGGCTTTCCGGTTGGTTTTGTCGGTGCCGCTGAGTCAAAGGCCGAGCTCGCTGCAAACCCGCGTGGATGTGACTTTATCGCTTTGAAGGGCCGTAAAGGTGGCTCGGCTATGGCGTCGGCTGCGGTGAACGCTCTCGCTGCAGGACTGCCTGAGGATCGTACATGACCGCGCCCTGGCTTCATGTGATCGGTATAGGCGAGGACGGGGTCGAAGGGCTAAGCTCTGCCACGATTGCTGTTCTTGAAACGGCTGATGTGATCATCGGTGGGGATCGTCATCACAAGCTAACTCCGAATATCGATGCCGAGCGTGTCAGCTGGCCATCGCCGTTTGATGCTTTGATTGAGCTTCTCAAGAGCCTGCGTGGCAAGCGCGTTGCAGTCCTCGCAACGGGCGATCCGCTTTGGTATTCGGTCGGTGCCCGCATAGGCCGCTCTATGGACGAGGGCGAAATCGTCTTTCACCCGCAGCTTTCAGCCTTTCAACTTGCGGCGTCTCGAATGGGTTGGTCGATGCCGGATATCGAGCTCTTGACGGTGCACGGGCGTCCTGTCGAGCAGATGATCCCGTTTATTCAGCCCGACGTACGGATGATCGTTCTGACGACTGGATCGAAGACTCCCTCTCAGATCGCCGAGTTTCTCGTCGAACGCGGTTATGGCCAATCCAAGATGACTGTGCTGGCAGCGATGGGTGGCAAAGATGAGCTGCGCTTTGATGGCGTGGCCAAGACTTGGGAACACGAGGTGCCAGAATTCAACACTTTGGCTGTTGAGTGTATTGCGGGCGCTGATGCCGCTCTTTTGCCTCGCGTTCCGGGATTGTCAGATGACAATTTCGTCTCGGATGGCACGATGACCAAGCAAGAAATCCGTGCTGTAAGTCTTGCCAAGTTGATGCCAATGCGGGGTGCTTTGCTTTGGGACATTGGTTCGGGAAGCGGCTCTATTGCAATTGAATGGATGCGCTCTGCGCCGCATGCACTGGCCATCGGGATCGAGCAGAAAGCAGAGCGCCGCGCGATGGCCGCGACCAATGCGTTACGGTTAGGGACGCCAAAGCTCCAATTGGTCGAGGGCACTGCGCCCGAAGCATTAGAGGGCCTCGCGCGACCAGATGCTGTGTTTATCGGCGGCGGCCTGACTGAAGATGTGTTCGAGAGGGCGTTTGCCGCTTTAAAGACACAAGGCCGGCTTGTCGCAAACGCGGTCACGCTTGAAAGTGAAGCCGAGCTGCTTCGACTTTATTCCAAGCATGGCGGCGATCTGGTGCGCTTGTCTGTCGAACGCGCCTCACCCGTCGGTCGTCTTACGGGGTGGCGACCTGCGATGACTGTCACGCAGTGGAGCTTGATCAAACGATGAGCCTCTTTGAATGTCAGAATTGGAGCATCCAATGACCGGTCGTCTCTATGGTGTCGGTCTTGGGCCGGGGGCAGCGGACCTCATGACTTTGCGTGCCGCGCGATTGATCGAGCGCGCAACCGTAATCGCTTACCCAACTCTCGAAGGTGGTTCGAGCTTTGCGCGCTCCATCGCCGCCGAAGTCATCCCGACCGGCGCACGCGAAATTATCATGGATGTTCCGATGACGGTCGAGCGTGGTCCCGCGCAGGCGGCTTATGACAAAGGTGCACAAGAAATCGCGGCCGCGCTTGAAGCAGGTGAAGACGTTGTTTGCCTCTGCGAAGGCGATCCGTTTTTCTATGGCTCATTCATGTATCTCTATGCCCGCTTGGCCGACAGATACGAAGTCGAAGTGGTCCCAGGTGTAACCTCGATCACCGCTTGCGCAGCTCGGGCCGGGCGTCCGCTTGTGGCGCGAAACGAACGGCTTACTGTGCTCGCTGGGCCGCTTCCTGAACTAGAGCTTCGCGCTCGGATCGAAGGGGCGGAAAGTGTGGTCATCATGAAGGTTGGCCGTCACCTTCCGAAAATCCGCGCAGTGATCGAGAGCCTCGGTCTCACGGATAAAGCTAGTTATGTGGAACGTGCCACACTCCCCGAAGAGGTCGTGTTGCCGCTTTCTGAGGCGCCTGAAAAGGCCCCATATTTCTCAATGATACTACTGACTAAGGGAGAAGACCCGTGGCTGTGAAACCGGTCGTCGTTACGCTTTCGCGTGCGGGTGAAGAAGTGGCGCATCGCATTGCGTCTCAGTTTGGATATCAAGTGCACGGCCGCGAGGGGCGCGTGGACAAAGCGGATGC
>JAYPUF010000175.1:0-4218 GCA_038133925.1 Marivivens sp.
ACTATGACGCTGTGCTCGATGTGAACCTGCGCGGCACGCTCTACATGAGCCAAGCTCTTATCCCGCACATGAAGTCACGCAAGACCGGTTCCATCGTGAACCTTTCTTCCGTGTCTGCTCAGCGCGGCGGTGGTATCTTTGGTGGGCCGCACTATTCGGCTGCCAAGGCTGGTATTCTTGGTCTTACCAAGGCGATGGCGCGCGAGCTTGCTCCGTTCAACGTCCGGTCCAACGCAATTTGTCCGGGCTTCATCGCAACCGACATCACCGGTGGCGCTCTGACCCCTGATATGATGACCATGATCCTCGAAGGCATCCCGATGGGCCGCGCAGGTGAAGCATCTGACGTTGCTGGCTGCGCGCTTTTCCTCGCGTCTGAACTCTCCGCCTATGTGACCGGCTCCGAGGTTGACGTGAACGGCGGTTCGCTGATCCACTAATCTGGACCCAGTACTATTGAGAAGGGGCGCCCAAGAGCGCCCCTTTTTCATTTAGACTTCGAGCAGTTTCTTCTGCTCTTCGCGGATCGCGAAAATATCGAGATCGTCCTTTACTTCGACGTCATCCAGCGTGACGACTTGATCCTTCTTGATTGGGCGCTTGAGCTTGATGTGGTGCGCAAGCCCGATGGGCAATGCGTTCATCGGCACCGATACCGAAGCGGGGATCGCTTTTGCCCAAACTTTATAGCCGCCTTCACCGTCAAGGAACTCACCTGCTTCGAAGTCGCCTTTTGAGGTGGCCACCGCATCCGCGCGATAATGATCCGACGATCCAGTTGCCTCGCCGCGCAGAACGGCAGACAGGACCGAGACGCTGGTTTCCAAACCGATAAGGTGGAACGGGCGCCACATAGAGCCATACCAACCTGATTTGTCGGTCAAAAGGCCGTATTGCTGGAAGCACGCGCGGGTGTATTCGTCCGGCGCTTTGAACGTCACGAACATGCCATATTGGATGTTGTTCTGGACCACACGGCCATCGGGTTCACGGCTTGCTGCGATATCAATGATCCCCTTCTTTTCAAGGCGTCCACCTTCCGAGATCGGCTTGAACACCGATGCAAGATCGTGGAGACCCGATGGGTGGAACCCAAGACCATCTACAGGGCAATCCATCCCCGTCGCGTTTGCGACAGCGGCCATCTCGATCGCGGCTTTGGTGCCGTCCGTGAAGGAGTTGTACATTTTCGGGTTAAAATCACCCGCAGCAACCTCTTCGTCAGTCCAGCCGAAATAACCCCAAACTGTATCTGGTGTAGAATAGCGGTAAGATGGCGCAAAGTTCATGCCTTTACCCGCCGAGACCAACTCGAAGCCACAAGAACGCACCCAATCCACAAGCTCGCACATTGCGGCGGGTTGGTCGCCATAAGCCATTGAGTAGATCACACCTTTTTCGCGGGCACGTGCCGCGATGTAAGGTCCGCACATCACGTCTGCTTCAACGTTCACCATGACCACGTGCTTGCCAGCCTCAATTGCTGCAAGCGCGTGGCGCGTACCCGCAAGTGGATGGCCGGTTGCTTCGATGATGCACTCGATACCCTCGAAATCGAAAAGGTCCTGAGCGTTGTCAGTCACAAAGGTCTTGCCGCTGTCATAAGCGTCGCCAAGTGACTTGGCGTTATAGCGGTCTTCTTCCCAGTGCACGCGGTTAAGCGATTGGCGCGCCTTGTTCTTGTCGAGGTCAGCGATGCCGACCACATGGTAGCCTTGGATATGCTTTGCCTGAGCAAGGATCATCGATCCAAACTTGCCAGCGCCGACAAGCCCGATCCGAACAGGTTTGCCTTGGGCTGCGCGAGCAGCAAGCATGCGAGACAGGTTCATTTAAGTAACTCCATAAGGTTTTAATAAAAGAAAACCCGCTGCGTTTCGGCAGCGGGTGGTGAGCCTAACCTGCGGTCAGATCCAAGTCTGAGACCGTCAGATTATGACGCGAGACAATCGCCTCTACGTCGGAATTATGGATGCCGACATGTTGGTCGATCCAATTGAGGAATGACCGAACAGGGCGTCTTTGAAGGTTCCGTGAGGGGCAAATTGCCCAATATGCGGGAAAGCGAAGCACTGGTAAATCAGGGAAAACAGGAACCAGTCGCCCTTCTGCCACTTCTTGGGCCGTCAGAACCAAGGACTCGAGAACGATCCCAGCCCCATCCAACGCAAGTTGGATCGCCATACTCGAGCGGTCCATGAGAATTGACTGGGTCTTTGTCGAAACGGGAAGCTTGCTTTGGGTGCTCCAGTCGTCCCAACGGCAAATTGCTCTGGCGCTGTCGATCAGTCGCGCATTTGCCAGCATCTCTTCAGGGCTGCCCCCTTGGATTTTCGCAAGGTATTCAGGGCTACAAAGTGGCAAAATATGATCCGACAATATCGCTTGTGCATGATACCCGGGCCAGATTCCAAGCCCATAGCGGATATCGAGCTCGATCGTTTCGCGGTCAAAGTCCGACGGATCGGGCGCAGCATCGACATGCAGTTCGAGCGTCGGATGCTTATCAAGGAAATCAGCGAGGCGAGGGCTTAACCAACGCACTCCAAAACTCGGTGTGACGCGTAAATTGAGCCGCAAAGGTTCATGGACGCGGCCCAGATCGCGCTGCGCTTCCAAAAGCGCACGGATTGCCGAAGATGACGTTTGGAAAAGCTGATTGCCTTCAAACGTCAGTCGCACCGCCCGCCCGTCACGACGAAAGAGCTTCACCCCAAGCTGTTGCTCGAGAAGTTTGATCTGCTGGCTCACCGCCGACGGCGAGACGCAAAGCTCTTCGGCTGCGCGGGTGATCGTGCCCCGCCGCGCAACCGATTCAAAATAGAGAAAGGCATTCAGGTTCACAGTGCGCGACATGTTCTCGTCTCCATGATCCTGAAACCTCGTCCTTACTTGGCCGCAACGGCTGTTTGGCGCTGGTTGCCGAGACCTTCGATCTCAAGCTCCATCACGTCACTGGGCTTGAGGAAGCGTTGCGGCTTCATGCCCATACCAACGCCAGACGGCGTACCCGTTGCGATGATGTCACCAGGTTGAAGTTCCATGAACTGGCTCATGTAAGAAATGATCTGACGCACAGTGAAGATCATGTCGCTCGTGTTCGAGTCCTGAACCACTTCACCGTTAAGCGACAGTTTAAGATCAAGCGCCTGCGGGTCGGGGATTTCGTCTGCGGTTACGAGGTAAGGACCAGTCGGTCCAAAGGTCGGCGCCGACTTGCCCTTGACCCACTGTCCGCCACGTTCGATCTGGAATGCGCGCTCGGACATGTCGTTGATCACGCAGTAACCTGCAACGTAATCGAGCGCATCTGCTTCGCTGACATAAAGTGCGGTCTTGCCGATCACGACGCCAAGCTCGACCTCCCAGTCCGACTTCTCCGAGTTGCGCGGAATGATGACGTCATCATTCGGACCGCATAGCGCAGAGGTCGCTTTGTTGAACATGATCGGCTCGGCAGGGATCGCCATGCCGCTCTCGGCTGCGTGCTTGGCATAGTTCAGACCGATGCAGAAAAAGTTCGGAACGCGGGCAACGCAGCTGCCATAGCGGTCAATGTTTTCAACGACGGGAAGGGTGCTTTCGTCGATCGCGCGGATCTTGGCGATTGCGTCAAGAGAGATGTTCACGCCCTCAAAATCAGGCACGACACCTGAAAGGTCACGCACTTTGCCGTCTGCTCCGAGCAGGCCCGGCTTTTCCTGACCCTTGGGGCCAAAACGAAGGAGTTTCATTCTCTGTCTCCGACTGGTGTTAAGGTTTTGAGTTCTTCCGCTTCGCGGTCGAGGGCGTTTGAAACGTCCGTAAACAAGCGGATTCCGAGGTGATTTTGGATTGCCAGCTTCACAGCTTCGGCGTCACGTTTCTGGAGCGCTACGACGATCGCATTGTGCTCTTGAATGAGCCGTTTGCGGTTCGGATCTAGACTTGCAGCCAAATAGCGCGCGCGCCAAAGCCTCTGAAGATATGTTCGGTAGGTCTCGACCAGCGCCCCATTATGCGAGGCTTTGACAACCGCTAGGTGGAAAGACATATCGATTTCAAACATGTCGATGGCATCGGTTGTGTCGAATTGCTTCGCCATTCGGTCAGCAATTTGCGCAATGTCCCTAAGATCACTTTCTGTCGCATTCTTGCAGGCAAGCTCGGCCGAAAGGTTCTCAAGGACCACCAAAAGACGGATTTGATCCGAGACAACTTTCTTACTTTGATTCGCAA
>JAYPUF010000176.1:0-4194 GCA_038133925.1 Marivivens sp.
CCGCGCGTCAGAGTATT
Source organism: Marivivens sp. (assembly GCA_038133925.1). GTDB lineage: Bacteria > Pseudomonadota > Alphaproteobacteria > Rhodobacterales > Rhodobacteraceae > Marivivens. Next base: position 18 of record JAYPUF010000176.1, read on the forward strand.
CGAATGGCTTCGCCCCAGATCCGCACGGCAACCTTGATTGAGACGACGACAGACGATGACGAGCCCTCTCCTAAAGGCCGTCACGCGATGATCGGTAGACTTGATCGCTTTGGTGTAGCCATGACTGAACGGGTAATCGTGCCCCATAAGACAGCCTTTATCGCGGATGCGATTAAGGCGAGTTCCGCGGATCTTGTGATGATTTTGACCGCTTCTGCGACCTCTGATCCGATGGACGTTGCACCCGAGGGGGTTCGCGTCGCGGGTGGAACGGTGACGCGATTTGGTATGCCTGTTGATCCGGGAAACCTGCTCTTTATTGGCCAGCAAGATGGGCGGCCGGTCATTGGTCTTCCTGGATGTGCGCGATCCATTGCGCTGAACGGTGCCGATTGGGTGCTTGAACGGGTGCTCTGCGGGATTGCAGTCACCCACGCTGATATCTCTGCGATGGGAGTTGGCGGGCTTCTTAAAGAGATCCCCATTCGTCGAGCCCCTCGCGAGGGTTAGAGGCTCCGCATATTTCCCGCAAGATCGACGAGCCGCACCGAAACGGGCACCCCGAGGCGGGCGATTATTCCGCGTACTTGGTTAAGTGAGGCAAAGCAAAGAGCGGTTGATAACCCATCTGCAATGACAGCTTTCTCGGTGATCACGCTCACCGTTGACCACTCTGGGATATAGGTCAGACCGCGCGGATCGAGAATATGCGCGGTCCCATCAATGAGACGCATGGCGGCAGGACTAGAGGTTGCGACAGCACGATCGGTCAGTGTAATCATTCCAAGCCGACCAAAGGAAGGGTCCTCGATCCCGAGCCGCCATGGCCCTGAAAGTGCGCGATATTCGCCAACATTCACGAGAGAGCGCTCAAGCCCATGCGCGCGCAATACTCCTATCACGCGGTCAGTCGCATAACCTTGGGCGATACCGTTAAATGTGATTTCTTGCCCTTCGCCAAGACGCACCTCAGTTTCGTCAAAACGGACCCGTTCAAAGCCGACACGCTGAACGGCGTCGTTCGTGTCTTCTCCATTTGCATGGGCGCGCCAGAGGGGCTGCACCGTGGGGTCAAACCGGCCACCTGTTGATCGATAAAGCTTTTGGGAAATCTCAAAGAGCTGAAACATCGCCGCGCTGGGCTTGAAGAGCGACCCAGTTGCATTGAGTTGGCTCAAGTTGGAGGCTGGATCAAAAAGACTAAACTCTTTCTCGATAGTCTCAAGTTCGGCCCAAACGGCATCTAGCGCGGGATGTGTGAGGCTTGCTGGCCCATCGAGTGTGATTGCGACTTCAGCCCCAAGGATTGTCCGGTTTTCCGTGGCACGAGCATGCGTTGGAAGAATGCTCGCAGCCGCAAAGATTTGAAGCGCTCGTCTACGTGTCATCATTGGCGGGCCTCTCTCTTAGCAGAAAGGATAAGGGGGACGCATTGTGCCTTGTCGTCAAAGATCTGCACGCAGTCGAGACATTGGAAGCACTCGGAGTAACTAATTTCACCCGATTTTTTGATCGAGCCGTATTTGCACTTCACCTTGCAAAGTTGACAGGGAGAGCCGCATTCCCTGCGGCGATCGATCCAGTCGCGCGTTCGGAAAATACCCGCAATCGCCATAAAAGCTCCGAGTGGACATACATAGCGGCAAAATCCTTTGAAAACGGATGTTGCGAGTATGAGCCAGAAAGCAGCATAGAAGACGTAATACCAGTCGCGCACGAAGAACACAGAAATCGCGGTCTTGAATGGTTCAAGCTCTGCTGCGACGACAAGGTTCTCTGGTGTGATCAGCGCGGTGACGATCAATCCAAGAAGCGCCACGTATTTGATTAGCTTTAGTCTACCGTCCAGTTTGCTCGGCACTGTGATCTGAGGGATGCGAAGAAGTCGGCCAATATGATGCGCAAACTCTTGAAGCGCGCCGAATGGGCATAGCCATCCGCAGAAGAGACCTCGGCCCCAGAGGACAAAGCCCAAAGCCGTTGCTCCCCAGATAAGGAGCGAGAAGGGATCATAAAGCAGGAACTCCAGACTTTGCTGCCAGACCAGCGCTTGGACCGTTCCAAGTACAGTGACAATCGAAAGCTGGCCTTGACCCCACCAACCCACAAATCCGACGACGAAAGCGAGAATGACGAGGCGATATTTTGTGAGAACTGATTTGCGAGCGATACGATGCATTTTCGGCCCGACGAGCCAAAGCAAGATCACCAAGAACGCACTTGCGATAATCAAATCTGTGGCGCGGTTTCTTAGGGCCTCGTAAAGAGGCGATACGGGTTTGACCTCGGCTTCGGTGATGTAAAGTGAGGGGTCTTCTTGGACATTGACCGAAAAGCTCGTCGAGCCGATTTCAGGTTGGAACATCCCGCGTTCGCGAAGGGCGTCGATCTGAAGTGTCCATTCACGCGACGGGTCAAAACCAAGACGCCTGTCCGTGCGAAGGATCATCGCAACACCTTCTGGGAAGTCAGAGGTTAGCTCGACATTGAGATCCGCATCCCTAAGCGCAACTGGCAAACCATCTTGAGATGCGGAAATCCAGTCAGGCGAAGTGTTGCGAATGAACTCCTCATCTACCAGACCATGTCTTCCCGTCTCTAAAAGCAGGAAGGGTTCGGCAAAGGGTGTCAGTTCTAGGAAGCGAGTGAGCTGGTCTTGGGTGAATTTCGTAAGCACAGAGTTGGCGACCGAGGGCGAGCCGATGTCGATAACCCAAAGGTCCAAGTATATCCCTTCTGGGTCTTCTTTCGCGAGCGGGTCTTCATTGGCCCAGCGTGTTCCGGCAAAGGCTTTGTCCACTTCAGCATTGGTCACCGTAAGGCGCGCAATCAATCCGCGCTTTTCCAGCTCGTCAAATCCGAGCGGTTCGGTGAGCGCAAAATTGGGCGATGCCGGCGGCGCAGAGGCGATACCAGCGAGCCGCTCGCGGGCAACTTTGCGCGTTGCGGCAAGGATTGATTCATGGGCGATGCGAACACTTGCTGTCGCCTTGGTTACCCCATCTAGATATACCAGCGACGATCCCGCCGAGCCGTCACCATACGGCGTTCCGACGACCATGGTCTGCGAGATCGATAGTCCGCGATATTGTTCAAGGAATTGTCTAAGCGGCGCTTCTCCAAGTCCCGAGACAAAGATCGGTTCGTGGTGATTGATAAGGCGCACATCAATGAAGCGACCTTCAAGGTCCACAGCAACAAAGAGATTGATAGGAACGCCTGCAAAACCGGGAAGCGGCGCCATCTCGCCTGTTTCGAAGACATATCCGGCAAGCGAACCGCCCGAGTTTTCAAGCTCCCAAACACCATCTTCTGTGAGACGCTCTCCCAAGGCCATGGGTGCGATCACAAACTCCTGCATGGCATCGCGAGATAACAGTTCGGCTTGCGATGCCTCGGACAGGAGGAAAAACGCGAAGAGTGTTATAAGAAGGGCGCGGATGCATTTCATCATTTTGCAACTCTAGGGCCACTACAAAATGGCACACATAGGACAAAGGTCGAAAGGCACTTGCGTGACCATTGACTTGAGCCTTGATGCTCTTGAAACCTTGGGGCAGGGAGAGAGCCATGTCCAAGGTAGAAAACCAGAGCCGATCCATGCGCGCTGCGGTCTTTGTCGCATCGCTATTCGCCATGATTGCTGTTTGGATTGTGCTTTCCATGATGATGGGCCGCCCAAATGTTCTTCCCATGCCTTGGGAAGTTTGGGGAGACATCGTCAAAGAAGCCGTAAGTGGGCGTCTTTTTGAACATACCTTCATTACGCTATTGCGGGTGATGGCCGCTTTCATTCTTTCTATGGGGCTTGGGCTATTCGTTGGGATCACGCTCGGTCTGTCGCCAAAGCTCAATCGATTTGCCGAGCCTTGGGTGGTCCTCGCGCAGAATATGCCGGCCTTGGTCGTAATCGTGCTGTGTTATCTGTGGTTCGGATTGAATGATCTGGCAGCTGTTTTGGCGGTCTCGTTCAATAAAACCGCACTTGTGGTCGTGACGCTGCGCGAAGGAACACGTGCGCTTGATCGTCAGATCACGGAAATGGCGAGTGTCTTCGGCATGAGCCGGATGGCGCGGCTTCGCCACGTGATCCTGCCACAACTTGCGCCCTATATTGTGGCTAGCGCTCGTAATGGTCTCGCAATCATCTGGAAACTTGTTCTCGTGGTCGAATTCT
>JAYPUF010000177.1:0-4166 GCA_038133925.1 Marivivens sp.
AAGGGTGGGTGGCGGAAGCGGTGGGATTCGAACCCACGGTAGAGTTTCCCCTACGCTGGTTTTCAAGACCAGAGCCTTAAACCACTCGGCCACACTTCCGTTGTGGGTCGCAATAACCAAGGCTTTCCGATTCTAAAAGAACCAATCACACCTTGGGGAAATCCGCGCACAGGGCTTCTTGCACACTTTCAATATTAGCCCCCTAGCGCTATGATCGCCATTGATGGCGGGGCTAACCCGCAAAACAATAGAAGCTCCGAGCAGAGAGCGAGCTTCAATCGAGGCAATGAGAGACACATGAAGAGCAAGTTGTTCAATCTACTCAAGTCAACGGTAGTCCCTGCGGCCACGCTTTTCGTGCTGGCGGCATGTCAAGGTGGAGGGCTACCCTTTGGCCAAAGCGAAGGGGCGGCAAACGATGCACCGGCCCAGTCCGTTCAACTTGTCGAACGTGATATCGAAGCACCCGAAGTCTTTCAGATCACCGAAAAAGGTCTTTGGGACGGCCGCCCATCTCTCGGCGGGGTTTGGGTGGCTCATCCAGATGTTCTTGATCCGGAGCGCGTAATTATCCGAAATCAGTCTAACGGTAAGTTTGTGATCGGTGCCCTCTTCCGTCGAGAGCGTGAAAACCCCGGTCCCGCGCTTCAGGTTTCATCGGATGCGGCTGCCGCACTTGAGATGCTCGCAGGCGCGCCTGCTGAGCTGCAAGTCGTCGCGCTTCGCCGTGAGGAAGTGACTGAGACAACAAACACTGCCGTCGTCGACTTTGACGCGCCGACCGAAATCACTGCAACCTCGCTTGATCCGATTGCTGGCGCAGCCGCCGCAATTGAGAACGCTGAAAATAACCAAGTCGCGACGACAGAAGTCGCTCCGTCCGTGCCAGCGCCAACTGCTAAGCCGGCGACAAGCACTCTGTCCAAGCCCTATATTCAGCTCGGTATCTTTAGTGTTGAAGAAAACGCAATTCGCACTGCGGACCAAATGCGCAGCGCGGGAATTCTCCCAACCGTCAAAGAGCAATCGAGCCAAGGCCGCGCATTTTGGCGTGTTATCGTTGGCCCTGCTGCAACCGAAGCTGAACGCGCCGAGCTTTTGGCAAAAGTCAAAGGTATGGGATTTGCTGATGCCTACGTGGTGACGAACTAAAAGGAACCCGAGAGCCAATGTCCCTGATCAAAGCTTTCCGCGCCACCGTAACCGTAATCGCCTTAGTCGTCTCGGCGAGCGTTGCAATTGCCCAATCGTTCGAGACGCCAGCTCGTGCGGCCTATGTATTTGATCAGACGACAAATACTGTCCTCTTGGCAAAGAATGCGGACGAGCCACTGCCGCCTGCTTCAATGTCCAAGTTGATGACCGTCTACATGGCGTTTGAGGCGATCTCTGCGGGACGCCTCGACATCAATGAAGAGCTTACAGTGTCCCAACATGCGATGGACTATACAGGTTCAAGCATGTTCCTTCGCTCGGGAGAGCGCGTTCGCGTCGAAGACCTCCTGCGCGGTATCATAATTTTGTCGGGGAATGACGCGAGCGCGGTCATCGCCGAAGCCCTTTCGCCCGATGGGACTGAAGTGGGTTTCGCCCGTATGATGACTGAGCGAGCGAAACAACTTGGCATGATGCATTCGACATTTGCCAACTCGAACGGCTGGCCCGCGATCAATCAACGCATGTCTGTGCGTGACCTTGGCATTCTTGCTGATCGACTGATTTCGGACTTTCCGACCTTCTATCCGCTTTTTTCAGAGCAAGAGTTTCTCTTTGACGGGCGTGTCCCCTCGAACAGCCAAAACCGCAATCCGATCCTTGGCCTTGGCCTCGGTGCTGACGGCCTCAAAACCGGTCACACGACCGAAGCAGGTTATGGCCTTGTCGGATCAGCCAAGCAGGGCGATCGCCGTATCATATTTGTCGTCACGGGTCTTGAAAGCACGGATCAACGCGCCGAAGAGTCGAGCAAAATTATCAATTGGGCCTTTCGCCAATTTGCACAAAAGAATGTAGCGCGCGCAGGCACCCGTCTTGCTGACGCTAGCGTCTGGATGGGTGAGACGACGACTGTCGGTCTTACCGTTGCTGAAGATGTGAACCTGCTTGTGCCCGCACTCGGCAACGGCGACTTTGATGCTCGGGTTGTTTTCAAAAGCCCGATCTCTGCGCCCGTTGCTGCAGGTCAGCAACTTGGCGAGCTCGTAATTGCACTTGAGGGACTACCGGAAACGCGCGTTCCACTCGTTGCCGAAAACGCAGTTGAGAATGGTGGTTTCAGCGTAAAGCTTTCCACGGCTGCCAAGGTCATCTTAGGTAAGATTCTCCCCGCTGCGGATGTCGAAGGCTAAAAATGGCTGGTCAGAGCAAAGGCATTTTCATCACCTTTGAAGGGATCGATGGTTCAGGCAAATCGACCCAAGCAGTACGCTTGGTTGAACGGCTAAATTCTGCGGGCATCGAGATTGTGCGCACTCGAGAACCCGGCGGGAGTTCAGGCGCAGAGGAAATCCGCACTTTGGTGCTCCAAGGGGATCCGGATCGCTGGTCTGCTGAAACTGAGATCCTTCTGTTTACGGCAGCTCGACGCGACCATCTCGAAAAGACGATCCTTCCCTCTTTGGCCGAGGGCAAATGCGTCGTCTCTGATCGCTTTGCGGATTCAACGCGCGTCTATCAGGGCGCCACGCGTGGGGACCTTCGCAGCACTGTAGACAAGCTCCACAGCCTTATGATCGGCAAAGAGCCAGACCTGACTTTCATTATCGACATGGACCCCGAAGTTGCACTTCGCCGAGGCCTCGCGCGCAACTCGGGCGAAGACCGTTTCGAAGACTTCGGCCTAGGTTTTCAAGAGACATTGCGGCACGGGTTTCTTGCATTAGCGCGCGATTTCCCCGAGCGCTGTATCGTGATCGATGGCAATCGCTCTGTCGAAGCCGTTGCCTCGGAAGTTGCCGCTTTTGCCGCCGATCGTCTTGGAATCGAGCTATGAGCGACGCGCTCCTGGAACCAGACCGCATCGAAGGTGCGCCCCATCCTCGCGAAACAGTACAGGTGTTTGGTCAAGAGCGCGCGGAGGCTGATTTTCTAGAAGCCTATACATCAGGTCGCCTCCATTCTGGTTGGCTCATCACGGGACCAAAAGGCGTCGGCAAAGCCACCCTCGCCTGGAAAATTGCGACCTTCCTTTTGGCGGAAACGCCGCAAGACGGCGGGCTTTTTGGCGACGCTCCCCCCGCCCCAACATCATTGCGTGTTTCGTCCGACCATCCCGATGCACGACTAGTACAGTCTGGCGCTCATCCACGCTTGTTCCTTGTGCGTCGCCCCTATGACGAGAAGTCAGGCAAGCTTCGCGCAGAGATCACAGTGGACGCCGTACGCGGAGTGAAGAATTTTTTCCACATGTCCGCGGCGGATGGTGGCAGACGCGTCGTCATCGTAGATGCTGCGGACGAGCTTAACCGCAATGCCGCTAATGCGATCTTGAAGGAGCTTGAAGAGCCTCCCGCAAACACGACAATTCTTTTGATTGCGCACCAGCCGTCAAGACTTTTGCCCACCATACGGTCTCGGTGCCGCGAATTGCGCTGCGCCCCACTGAGTGCCGAGAATACGGCCGAGGCTATGGCTCAAGCCGGCATTCATACAGAAGGTGGCGAAGCTCTGGCGACACTCGCGGGCGGCTCAGTTGGCGAGGCAATCCGGCTTGTTAACCATGATGGTCTCCAACTTTACCACGAGATCGTAAATCTCTTTGAGGGTATGCCTCGGATGGATCGACAGGCTGCGATCAAGCTTGCGGAAAGCTGCGCAGGCAAGAACGCCGAAACGCGTTTCCCAATGATGGTGGACCTTATCGACGTCTTTCTGGCGCGCGCCGCGCGTGCTGGACTTTTTGGTGAGCCATCCACTCAAGGCGCACAAGGAGAATCGCGGTTGCTCGCTCGCATTTCGCCAACGGATTTAGCAGCGCGAGCATGGGCTGAGCTGCAACAAGATCTAAGCACTCGCGTGCGTCAAGGTCGAGCGGTGAACCTTGACCCTTCCGCTCTGATCCTTGATATGGTTCTTAGGATTGAAAAAACGGCGGTTCAGGTCGCCGCATAACAAGCGCCGGACCCCCTGATGACCACTGCCCGTATTGTAGATAGCCACTGCCACCT
>JAYPUF010000178.1:0-4092 GCA_038133925.1 Marivivens sp.
TTCGCAGCGATATGCAGATCGTGTTCCAAGACCCCTATGGCTCGCTTTCGCCGCGTATGCCTATCGTCGATATTATCGCCGAAGGTCTTGGGGTGCATGGGGTCGAACAGGGGCGGGATACCCGCGAAATGGTCACCGAGATCATGCGCGAGGTCGGGCTAAACCCCGATATGATGGATCGGTATCCGCATGAGTTCTCGGGTGGTCAACGTCAGCGGATCGCGATTGCGCGGGCTATGATACTCCGGCCCAAGCTCTTGATCCTTGATGAGCCAACCTCGGCACTGGATATGACAGTGCAAGTGCAGATCGTCGATCTCTTGCGTGAACTTCAGTCGAAGTATGGCTTGGCTTACCTGTTCATTTCGCACGATCTTAAGGTCGTGCGGGCGCTGTCACATAAGGTGATGGTGATGCAGGCAGGTGATGTCGTCGAGGCAGGTGATGCCTTGACCATATTCGAGAACCCAAAGACTGATTATACGCGTGCTCTTATGGCAGCGGCTTTTGAAGGTCGCTCTGTCCTTTAACCTTCTTGGCCAATCATGAAGCAGCTTGAACCACGTGCCTGAATGCGGCGGCACGCGAGATCAGCTGTTTCTCGGGTCAGGCCCATGAAATTGGCATCAAAGCCACGAGGACTTTGGACCACGCGGCGTAGCGAGCCATCCAGTGTGGACATCTCGTTAAGAGCGACCTTTAGCAGGACGCGTTCGGCCTCGTAACGAGACGCAAAGCGTCCAACGTTAATACCCCAGTTGTGACCGCCGCTTGTCGAAACACGCGTGACAACGAGAGGCTCGGCTGGTGTCTCAACCAGTGCCAATGTCTCCTCGGTTTCCTTGGGTGTTTCAGCTTCGGTTGTGGCCATAGCCAGAACAATTTCTTCAGGACGCGCCTTAGGTGTTGCATCTACGGTGACAGGAGCCGGATCTTCGGCGGCTTCTGCATTTGCGATTACCTCAACGAGAGCATCTTCAACGCTGGGTGCCGATGCGGCGACGATGGCAGCTGCAACTGCACCTGCAATGGCATCGGTTTCAGCAACGGCTAGCGTTTCGATCTCTTGGACCGAGCGGCCATTCGGGCGAAGGCTTGTCTGCACCAGGCCACTGACACGAATGGTCTTACCCGCGCCCTGCGGTGCTCCGCCTTCGGTCGAGCCTGCAACGACTGTTTGGCCGATTTGGGCCTCAACTGGTGCGGGCTTGCGGACCGGCGCGTTAGAGCTGGCTTGCGCAAAGCCCATATTCAGAAGTTCGGCCATTTTTGCATTTCGGTTGGCGGTCGAGGTGCCGCCAAAGACTGTGCCGATAATGCGAACGTTGCCGCGCTGGGCGGAGGCCACTAGGTTATAGCCCGCGGCGTTGGTGAAACCTGTCTTAATGCCGTCAGCGCCTTCATAGGCATCTAGGAAGCGGCGGTTGGTATTGTAGACGACACGCATTCCCGCATCAGCCTCTCGACGCGAAAAGAGATTATAGTACTGCGGAAAATCGTAGATCACGTGGCGACCAAGGATGGTCATGTCGTGAGCCGTAGAGAGGTGACCATTGGCTGTCAGACCATTTGCATTGCGGAAGCTGGTGTTCCGCATTCCCATGGCTGCTGCGGTTCTGTTCATACGATCAGCAAAAGCGGTTTCCGACCCAGAGATTCCGATACCGATGGCAGTCGCGGCGTCATTCGCTGATTTGATCGCTGCTGCACGGATCAGATAACGGAGCTTGATTTTCTGTCCACTGCGTAGGCCAAGTTTTGAAGGAGGTTCACTCGAAGCATCGCTGGTAATCGTAAATTCGGTGTCGAGGCTAACTTCACCGCGTTCGATCGCTTGAAAAGCGATATAGAGTGTCATCATCTTGGTGAGTGAGGCAGGGTGAAGCCGCGTGTCAGCATTCTGAGAGTGGATCACTTCACCGGTGCGAGCATCCATTACCATCGCCGCGAACGGAGCCGCGAAAACGCTGCTTGTTGAAAGCAGGGTCACACATAACCATACAAATACGAATACCCCTGAACGGGCACCCTGTCCAATACGACCCATAGTGTCGCTACCTTTGCTCTGCCTCGTGCGTCTGATTCAAGTCTGACGCGAATTGTTAGGAGAAAAGGTAACACGAAGGGAGCATTGCGAAAACACCTGAAATTAAAGGATTTTTACACCTGTTGCGCGAGTGACGCGGCAATATGTTGGTGTTTTCGCTCTCCGACCCCCTAGATGAAGCAATGTGTCAGTATTGTGGCAAAGAATTAAGTTAGGCTCTCTATCAATTCGGGTAGGTCGACCATGCTAACGAGTCGATGAAACCGGTGGTGGTTTTGCGGCTCTTGCGCATGTTCAAGCGCCCAGGTCAGATCATGGGGGATATATGTCGCCCAAACGCCTGCCTCGAGCGCAGGCAGAATGTCCGATTTAAGAGAGTTGCCGATCATCATTGCACGTGCGGTGTCGTGCTTTGCAAAGATGTGCTGGTAAATGGCGGAGGTCTTTTCGCTGACGATTTGGATGTCATCAAAGTAGTCGCCAAGCCCGCTCTGAGCCACTTTTCTTTCTTGGTCCAAAAGATCGCCCTTGGTGATCACGATGAGGTCGGCTTTGCCATGAAAGCGGCGGATCACATCTTCAACTCCGGGGAGAAGTTCAATTGGATGGGCCAACATTTCTTTGCCGAGGGTCAGAAGCTCGTTGATCACATGTGCGTCAACGCGGGCCTGGGAAACTTCTACAGCGGTTTCAATCATCGACAGGACGAAACCTTTTATTCCATATCCATAACGCTCCACATTGCGTCTTTCTGCGGCAAGTAGACGCTGTTCAAGCTGCTCTGGGTCGCAAAATGGGGCCATTAAGGCCTGAAAATGGGCCTGAGTGCCCCGAAAGAAGGTTTCATTCTGCCAAAGCGTGTCGTCCGCATCAAAAGCTAAAGTCCAACGTTTCGTCATATACAAAGCCTCAATAAATCTGTGGTCTTTTCTTGCGGGCCGTCTGCGATATATATAGCGGCTCAGAGAGAGTAACCACAGACACCGCAAGGGACCTATGGCGAATTGGTTTATGATGGCTGATCAAGAAGGCGACGACGATAACGAAATCGGCGTGAAGCTTGCCGTGCGTTCAAAGACCAAGCGGCCACCCCTATACAAAGTGCTGATCCTGAACGACGACTACACGCCTATGGAGTTTGTTGTTCAGGTGCTCGAACGGTTCTTCCAGATGAACCATGCACAGGCATTTGAACTTATGCTAACAGTTCACAAGAAAGGTGTCGCGGTCGTGGGCGTATATTCTTACGAGATCGCAGAGACCAAGGTTGCGATGGTCATGGATTTTGCCCAGCGTCACCAGCATCCCCTTCAATGCACGATGGAGAAAGAGTGACCCTCTGAGGTTGCCGTATTCATGTCCAAATCACGATTGAGCACTGCCCTAGACCAAGGGCTATTGGCGTTTCCTGGATCAGCGGTTCGTGTCCTGCGACCTGAGCCGGGCTATGATCTTTCCGCTATTTCAAACGAGGTCGTGACGGTCTCTCATAGCTTCAAGCCTGATCTGACACAGTGGGAAACCGCCGGTTACTCGATCTCCGATGCGCCTGCTCAGGCGACGATTGTTGTTCTGCCCAAGGCAAAAGCGCTTGGACGAGCGATGATAGCCGAGGCCATGGCAAATTCTGAACTAGTGGTCGTGGACGGCAACAAGAGCGAAGGCGTCGACTCCTATTTCAAAGACATCCGAGCAAAGCTGGGTGACATGCCCAATGTTGCCAAAGCACATGGACGCTTGTTCTGGTTCGAGGGCAAATCGGATATTTTTGCCGATTGGGCCGTACGAGAGCCAACGCAGGGTGATCATGGGTATTACACCACGGCTGGCGTATTTTCGGATGGTGAGATCGACAAGGGATCGCTTTGCCTTGTTGAAGCGCTGCCAGACAAGCTCTCGGGCCGAGTGGCGGACTTTGGTGCAGGTTGGGGTTATCTGACGGCCAAAGTTCTAGAGCGTGAGGGTGTCAAATCAGTTGACTTGATTGAGGCTGAAAAACTGTCGCTTGACTGCGCACGTTTGAATGTCACGGACGAGCGTGCCTC
>JAYPUF010000179.1:0-4035 GCA_038133925.1 Marivivens sp.
GTGCCGCCACCCATCAAGGCGCTCCTTGATGACCCACATATGATCCTCGACGGATTTGTGGGGCCGGGTCACGTCTCTATGGTGATCGGCGTGCACCCCTATGATTTCATCGCTCAAGACTATGGCAAGCCTATCGTCGTTGCCGGTTTTGAACCGCTCGATCTGTTGCAGTCGGTTGTGATGGTGCTCAAGCAAATTCGCGATGGACGCGCCGAGGTTGAGAACCAATATTCTCGGATCGTGCCTGAGCATGGCAATCCCATCTCGCTTGCTGCCATCGAAGATGTCTACGAGCGGCGCCCAAGTTTTGAATGGCGCGGCCTTGGCGAAATCGAAGAAAGCGGTCTGCGTATTCGCGAGAAATATGCCGCATTCGACGCTGAAGCCAAGTTTGAGATTGGCTATGGCGCTGGTTCTCGCGAAATTGCCGAAGCCGAAGGCTGTGAATGCGGAGCTGTTATGACAGGGCGTCTCAAACCGGTTCAGTGTCCGCAATTCGGTCGTGGCTGCACACCTGAAATGCCACTCGGCGCGCTCATGGTAAGCTCTGAAGGTGCATGTGCGGCTTATTACCAATATGGCGGCGCGCGCGCAGTGGAGCCTGCTGAATGAATATGATGAACCGAATGAAACAAGACCGCGTAACGCTCGCCCACGGTGGCGGGGGCAAAGCGATGCGCGACTTGATCGAAGATGTTTTCACCTCGGTGTTTCAACCCGAAAGCATGGAAGATCAGGCGCGTCTCATGACCGAAGCTCTCCAAGAAAAGGGAGCGCGTCTCGCCTTTACCACCGATAGTTTTGTCGTCGATCCGATAGAGTTCCCTGGGGGTGATATTGGCAAGATCGCGATCTGCGGCACGGTCAATGATCTCGCTGTCGGGGGTGCCAAACCTCTCTGGCTCTCTGCCGCTTTCATTATCGAAGAAGGCACCGAAGTCGCTCTTTTGCGCCGCATCGTTGCCTCTATGAAAAAAGAGGCGGAAAAGGCGGGCGTTCGGATCGTGACCGGCGATACCAAAGTTGTGGGTCGAGGTAGCGCGGACAAAGTCTTTGTAACGACGTCCGGCGTTGGTGTCATTCCTGCTGGCTGCGACCTATGCGCCTCAAAGATCAAAGCAGGTGATGTGGCCATCGTGAACGGTGTCCTCGGCGATCATGGTGCAGCGATCCTTGCGGCACGCGGTGACATGGCGCTTTCCACGGATGTCGTCTCGGATTGTCAGGGCCTTGGGCATCTTATGGCTGCGGTCGCAAGAGCCTGCCCAGATCTACGCGCGGCTCGTGATGCAACACGCGGTGGGCTGGCCTCCTCGCTCAACGAAATGGCCGAAGCGGCGGGTCTTGCGATCGAGATTGATGAAGAGCTTCTTCCGATCCGCACCGAAGTTAAAGGCGTATGCGAAATTCTGGGTCTTGATCCGCTATATCTCGCAAACGAGGGCACCTTGGTTCTGTTCGTTCCCGAGGATCAGGCCGAGGCTGCCTTGAATGCGATGCGTTCGACGGATGCAGGTCGTGACGCGGTGATCGTTGGGCGTGCCAAGGCGGGTGAAGCAGGCCGTGTCACAATGCGCACACTTTTTGGCGGCGCTCGGATTGTGGATATGCTTGTCGGCGAGCAACTCCCTCGGATTTGCTGATTTAGGTGCGCTTCAAACTGATTGAACCAATGTGAAGGTCTCCCCCTCTGTCGCATATGCCCTAAACTGGGTTAGATGCGTGCGAGATTTAGGAGATCATCACATGGACCGTTTTTACGACCGCGCCGTACTCTTGAGCTTTGCCAAAACACTCTTGGTCAAAGAGGGTATGACCCAAGACAAAGCAGATGTCGTCGCCGAGCTTCTCGTGCAGACTGACGAGCTTGGCGTGACCACGCACGGCGTTTCCATGATCCCCTATTACATTCCCGAACTGCGTTCGGGGAACATGAGCACAGCGGGCGAAGTGACCGTGCTAAGCGACCGGCCCGTCGCGATGGTCTGGGATGGCAATTACCTTCCCGGTCACTGGATCATGAAGCAAGCCCTTGATGTTTGCATCGACAAGGCCAAGACCAACGGAATGTCTGCGATGGCGATCTGCAAAAGCCATCACATTGGTTGCCTTTCAACTCTCACACGCATCGCCGCTGATCAGGGGCTTGTTTGCTATATCGCCACATCTGATCCTTCGGGTAAATGGGTCGCGCCCTATGGCGGCGTTGATCCAGTGCTGACGCCAAACCCTTGGGCTGTCGGTTATCCGGCCAAGGACCACCCCGTGCTTATCGACACTTGTGCGTCGATCACCACAGTCTCCAAAGTGCGCGAATATGTGAATTCGGGCCGCCAATTCGAGCACAAGTGGATGCTTGATGGCGAAGGCAATCCGACCACCGATCCGAATGTTGTGAACCAAACGCCCAAAGGCACAATCCTCCCTGTTGGTGGTGCGGATCATGGTCACAAAGGTTTTGCGCAATCTCTTATGGTCGAAATGCTGACCCAAGCTCTTGCCGGTCATGGCCGCGTCGAAGCGCCAACGCGTTGGGGCGCAAACGTCTTTATCCAAGTCATTGACCCAGAAGCTTTTGGCGGCCTTGGAGCTTTTACGGATCAAGTTGAACATTTGAATACGCTTTGCCGCGATAGCCGCCCCGCCAAGGGCTTCACACGTGTCCGAGTTCCGGGCGACCGCGCATCCGAAGCTCTCGCGCAGGTCGAAACTAAGGGTGTGCGGATCGTGGACGAAGTCTGGCAGCGGCTTTCTCAATCCGCAAAAGGTGCTGGCCTCGAGATGCCGAAAGAATGTGGCTAACGTTAGTATCGCTAACTAAATCTGCCTTTTAGCGTTGCTATGGTCGGTTTTCGTGAAGCTTTGCTTAATGATCTGTTTCATTAATCAAGATCGACCTCGCGTCGAACTTGAGGCAAACGTCCTGAAACGATTTTGGGAGGACACCAATGGCAGAGCCCGTTTCGCCTCAGGCAACGACAAACGTTTCGCTTGAGCGCCGCGCATGGCAAATCCGCCGCAACTCTCTCTTGATGGGTGAGGTGCAGGGTCAGGGTTATATCGGTCAAGCGCTGGGCGTGGCGGATGTTCTCGCGGTGTCCTATTTCCATGCGATGACCTATCGCGCCGAAGATCCCGAGTGGGAAGGGCGCGACCGCTTTCTTCTGTCCATCGGTCATTATGCCATCGCGCTTTATGCTGCACTGATCGAGGCTGGCATTCTCCCCGAGGACGAGATCGAGACCTACGGCATGGACGAAAGCCGTATGCCGATGTCAGGCATGGCCAGCTACACGCCGGGGATGGAGATAACGGGCGGTTCACTCGGTCAGGGGCTTGGCATTGCTGTTGGCGTCGCATTGGGCCTCAAACGCAAAGACAATCCCGCGTTCGTCTATAACCTTCTCAGTGATGGTGAACTTGGCGAAGGTTCCACTTGGGAGGCCGTCATGTCTGCCGTCCAGTGGAAGCTGAACAACCTCATTGCTATCGTCGATTTCAATGACCAACAGGCCGACGGTAAAAGCACCGACGCACTTGCTCACGGTGACGAAGGCGCAAAGTGGGCTGCATTTGGCTGGTTTGCCCAGACGGTTGATGGCAACGACATTCATGCGGTGAAAGAGGCCTTTGACGCCGCTCGCAACGACACCAGCGACCGCCCGCGCGTCATCATTTGCAACACCAAAATGTGCAAAGGCGTGCCCTTCCTCGAAGAGCGCGACAAGACGCATTTTATTCGTGTCGAAGCCGATGAATGGGCCAAAGCGATCAGCCATTTGGATCAGGAGATGCCGGTATGACCCAAGCTGCCTTTGGCGCACATTCGCGCCGCCAATCCAAATATGTTGCGCGTGTCGCTACCTCTGCCGAAGACCGCGTCGCCACATCTGCGATGATCGCCTCCCTCGATGCAGAAGGGCGCGAGACAGTATCGGCCCCCTTCGGTCAGGCGCTTATCGATCTTGCGGCCAAGCGGGACGACATCGTGGGGCTGTCTGCCGACCTGTCGAAATATACCGACATGCATGTCTT
>JAYPUF010000180.1:0-3919 GCA_038133925.1 Marivivens sp.
CCGTTTCTCACGCAATCTTCCTCTACTTTGGAGCTAAAATACCGTCAGGCCTTTGACCGTGGCACAATCCAAATGGAAGCTGCGGCAAGTCAGGACACGCTCGTCCCTGATAGGCTACGGAGTTACATTGACGCACAGGGGCGCTTTGATTTGGGCCGTGATTACGTGCTGGACATGTCACTGCGCGCCGTGAGCGACACTGGTTACCTTCTGCAATACGGCTATTCGGACTCCAACCGATTGGACAGCAGCATCAAAGTCTCGCGCTATAGCCAACTTAGCCTCAGCGAATTGGAACTAGCCTACTATCTGACGCTAACGACTACGCTCCAAAACTCTAATCCGCCACCAATCGTCCTTGACTGGCAAAATGAGCGGCAGTTCAATAATATTGCAGGTGGTCATGCGATTTGGTCGGCCAAACTAGAGGCACTTTTGCGCAATGGCACCGCGCGAGATGTGCTACATCTGGGAACCAGCGCCTCGTGGGACCGGCAGTGGATTGCGCCGCTTGGCTTGGTCATCGACACAGAAGCTGGCCTAAAACTGGACCAATATGCCTTCAGCGATGATGCGACTTATGCAATCCCAGTCTCGCGAACGACCCCGTATGGCCAAGTCACGCTGCGGTGGCCGCTGTCAAAGAAAGGCGAAAATTTTCAACATATTATCGAACCAATGGCGACTATTGGCTGGGCTCGCACCTATGGAGGGGCAATCCCGAACGAGGATTCGATCCGCGCCGAGCTTGACGAAGGAAATCTTCTGGAACTGAGCCGTTTCCCAGGAGACGACGGCACCGAAAACGGAACGCGCGCGGCAATCGGATTGGCTTGGCAGAGCTTTGATGAAAACGGGTTTTCTACCCGTTTACTTGCTGGCCGTGCCCTGCGCGGAACCTCAAGCGACTTTAGCACTTCGAGCGGCCTAGAGAACCTCCGGAGCGATTGGTTGATTGCAGGACGCCTTGGCCTTTCGAATGGTTTTTCGGCTGCGGGTCGCGCGCTTGTCAAAGACGATTTTGCAACAAGCAAAGCGTCAGCGGAAATCGCTTGGGCAAATGAGCGCGTCGCGCTAACAGCCGCTTACGTCTATCTTGATCCAGATACGAACGAGGGACGCACCAGCTCCGTTTCGGAATGGACCTTTGACGGATCTGTCCGCGTAAACGATCAATGGAGCTTTGCTGCGAATGGCCGTTATGACATCGTGAGCCGAAAAGCTGCACGTGCTGGCGTCGGCTTTGGCTGGGAAAATGAATGCGTAAAGGTCAATCTCACTGCAGACAAACGCTTTACGTCGTCTTCTACAGTAGAACCCACAACCGATTTCGGTTTATCAATTGAATTGCTCGGCTTTGGTGCCGGACCCGTCGGGGCTGCCGCTGTGCAGCACTGTTCACAATAAAAGAATGAGGCATCCATGCGCTCTTTGACTCGTATGATTTCTGCTTTGGCCCTCGGGGCAACTCTGGCACTCCCTATAAGTGCGAACGCACAGGGGATGTTTTCGGCGCAAATCACGGTCAATGGCACCGCAATTACGGGTTATGAAATCGAGCAACGCCGCCTTTTGTTACAGGCCTTTAATACCCCCGGTGATCTTGAAAAGATCGCCCGCGAACAGCTATTGGACGAAGCCCTCAAGGAACAGATCTTTTCACGCGTCGGTCTGGAACTTTCAGAAGAAGCGCTAAACGCCGAACTGACAGATTTTGCAGGACGCGCGAACCTAGAACTTGACCGTTTTGTTGAGATGCTTCGCGGTTTTGGCGTTGATCGCGAGACTTTTGTAACCTTTGTCCGTCGTAACGTGTCTTGGCGCGATTATATCCGCTCGCGCTATTCGGATCGCGTTTCGGTCTCTGATGCGGACGTCGATGCCGCGATCAGCGGCTCTGGCGGCACAGGCGCAAGCATCCAAGTTCTTCTATCTGAGATCATTCTCGCGGCTCCACCCGAACTTGCCGAGGCCGCGATGGCAGAGGCTCAGAAAATTTCTCAGCTTAAGTCCGTGGACATCTTCTCGTCTGCTGCTTCGCAGCTTTCAGCGGCTCAGAGCCGTGGCGATGGTGGCCGTCTTGCTTGGACTGCGATTGACAATTACCCCCCAGCAATCGGCGCTCTGCTGCTCGAACTGGAGCCGGGTGATGTAACTGCACCGATTCCAATTGAGAACGGTATCGTTCTTTTCCAAATGCGCGGTGTGCGCGAGGTCAAAGAAAAGCTACCTGTGCCTGCATCACTTGAATATGCGGCGCTTTACCTTGCGGGCGGACATAGCGAAGCAGGCCTCAAGGCGGCAGCTGGTGTGACCGCGCGTGTCGATACTTGCGACGACCTCTACACCGTTGCCCGTGATCTTGCGCCAGAGCAGCTTGAGCGCTCGACGCTGCCGCTGAATGAAATTCCGCAAGATGTAGCGATGGAATTGGCCAAGCTTGACCCTAACGAAGTAAGCATCAACCTCACCCGTGCGGCTGGACAGACCCTCGTTTATTTAATGCTGTGCAAGCGTGACTTTGGTGCGCCCGAAGACATCGATCGTGAAGCGGTGCGCGGCGAACTCCTGTCTCAGCGGCTTTCGGGCTATGCGGACGGGCTCTTGGAGAACGAGCGCGCGAGCTCGACCATTGTTGAGAGATGACCATCGCAATAAGCTGCGGCGAGCCTGCTGGCGTTGGCCCTGAAGTCGCGGCAAAAGCTTGGGCCGAACTGCGCCATGAAATGGCAATGGTCTGGATCGGCGACCCTTCGCATCTGCCCGTAGGAACGCCATATGAGTGTATTGAGACCCCTGCCCAAGCGGAGGCTCTTACTGCAAGGGTGCTTCCAGTGCTCGCAATGGATTTCGGAGCCCCCCTAACCCCAGGGATAGCGCGGCCAGAACATGCGTCCGGCGTTATCGCATCGATAGAAACCGCCGTTCGTCTTGTCCAAGATGGGCAATGCTCGGCCATGTGCACCGCACCCATCCATAAGAAAGCGCTCGCCGATGGTGCTGGCTTTGCCTATCCGGGTCACACTGAATTTCTTGCTGCTCTGGGCGGTGTTGAACGCGTTGTGATGATGCTGGCCTGCGACGAGCTGCGCGTTGTGCCAACGACGATCCATATCGCACTTGAGGATGTGCCAGCATCGTTCACCCCTGAGCTTTTGAGCAAGACCATTCGGATTACTGCAAAGGCCCTTCAAACAGACTTTGGAATAAGCGCCCCAAAAATCGCGGTCGCGGGCCTTAATCCACATGCTGGCGAAGGTGGGAAAATGGGTTGGCAAGAGACCCGCATGATGGAGCCGCTTCTAGAAAGCCTTCGTGCCGAGGGGTTCGATCTCATGGGGCCAATGCCACCTGATACTATGTTCCACAAACGTGCACGCGATACTTATGACGTTGCAATCTGCGCCTATCACGACCAAGCGCTGATCCCGATTAAGACCATCGACTTCGACGGCGGAGTGAATGTAACGCTCGGTTTGCCCTTTATCCGCACCTCGCCTGATCACGGCACAGCCTTTGGGATCGCAGGCCAAGGGATCGCAAACCCTTCTTCGATGATAGCGGCAATGCGGATGGCGCAAAAATTGGCACTGTCGCGCAGAGCCCACACGGGTTAGAGCGAGTAGATGACTTGAAGGCAGAGTGAACCCATGAGCCAGATTGACGGACTTCCGCCTCTACGCGAGGTGATCGCAACTCACCAACTGAGCGCCAAGAAGTCGCTCGGGCAGAACTTCTTGCTTGATCTAAACCTGACCGCCAAGATCGCTCGCCAAGCTGGGGATCTCGCCGGTTCCGATATTCTTGAGATTGGACCAGGTCCAGGGGGCCTTACGCGGGGGCTTTTGGCCGAAGGAGCGCGCCGCGTGCTTGCCATCGAAAAAGACGAGCGCTGCCTTCCCGCTTTGGCCGAGATTTC
>JAYPUF010000181.1:0-3882 GCA_038133925.1 Marivivens sp.
GGAAGTTGTGTCATGAGTTCACCTTTGGCTCAGGGCAAAAGCTTGCCTGGGTTGAGTATGTCGTTGGGGTCGAGCGCCGTCTTAATGGCGCGCATCACCGAAATCGCAGCATCACCGTGCATCGCGCGCATGTGCGAGATTTTTCCCATCCCTATGCCATGCTCGCCGGAAATGGTGCCGCCGAGTTCGATGGCAAGGTCTGCCAGCATGGCGGTGAATTCTTTTGCGTTCTTAAGTTCGGCCGGATCGTCGGGATTAATCAAGAGGCCACAATGGAAGTTTCCATCGCCCACATGCCCGACAATAGCGCACACAAGGCCGCGTTTAACGGACTCCACTTTGGCGGTTTCAACCGCTTGAGCCAAGGCTGAGATTGGGACGCACACATCCGTCGAGACGCTTTTTGCACCAGCGCGCAGAGAACGGAGCGCAAAGTGCGCACCATGCCGCATTTTCCAAAGAGCGTTGCGTTCTTCGGCAAGCGTCGACCATTTGAAGTCAGAGCCGCCATTGTCCGCCGCAATCTCACCAAAGATTTCAGCGGTTTCTTGCACCGATGTCGGTGAGCCGTGGAATTCGACAAAAAGGTGCGGTTCTTCGGGCAGACCTGCGTTTGAGTGCAAATTGAACCCGCGAACCATCATATCGTCGACCAGTTCAATTCGAGCCATTGGAAGGCCCATTTGAATCGTCGTGATCACGGTCTCAACAGCAGCATTGATGGAGGGGAAACGGCAAACAGCAGCAGACTGGGCCTCGGGTTGACCAAAAAGCTTGATGGTAAGCTCGGTTATGACCCCGAGAGTTCCTTCTGATCCGAGATAGAGGTGGGTCAAGTCGTAGCCGGCAGAGGATTTGCGGGCACGGGTTCCAGTGCGCAAGATGGTTCCGTCGGGCTGAACGACTTCGAGGCCGAGAACCATCTCGCGCATCGTTCCATACCGAACTGCGGTGGTGCCAGAGGCGCGTGTTGCGGCCATGCCGCCGAGCGTCGCGTTTGCACCCGGATCAACAGGGAACATTAGTCCTGTATCGCGTAGATAGGTGTTTAGTGCCTCTCGCGTGACGCCAGGCTGAACCACCACATCGAGGTCGGCTTCGTGGACTTCTAAGATCTTGTCCATACCGCTTAGATCAAGAGCTATACCGCCTTTTTTGGCAAGGTGATGACCTTCGAGTGAGGAACGAGCGCCCTGTGCGACAACGGGGATTTGGTTTTTGTGGCAATAGGCGAGAATTTCACTCACCTCTTGAGTAGACGTAGGCCGCGCGACCGCATCTGGAAGCATGTTCGGAAACCAAGCTTCATTTTCTGCATGTTGTTGACGCACCGCATCAGAGGTCAAGAACCGATCTCCAAGGAGTGCCGTAAGGTCATCAAACATCCAAATCCTCCGCTTTGCTCAAAATGGTATACCATTTTTGGGCACTCAAGCAGTAATATATGAGGGTCGTCAACCGCGAAACCGAGTGCGACTGCTTTCAAGTGTGTCAGTCATACGTTTATCTGATTGTCAGTTTTTGGGTGCGGCGTCTTTCATCTTTTCTCCTCGTAAACGATTGCGTAGCATATCACAAAGCGCTCCACATAATATCGGAGCGTAAGGGGGAGAAAATGGCCGAGCCAAATCTGGCAGAGGACATCGCAAATCACATGCGACGTCAAATACTGCTTGGGGACTTAGCTCCTGGACAGTCGATAAAAGAAAGAGACAACGCACTGGAACTTGGTGTGTCGCGGACACCCATGCGTGAAGCCATACGTATGCTAGCGAAAGAGGGGCTTGTTATTCTACGTCCTGCGCGGAGCCCAATTGTCGCTGATCCTTCGCTTAAAGAAGTATCCGATGCCCTTGAAGTTCTGGGATCGCTTGAAATGTTTGGCTGCACTCTTGCCGTCGAGAATGCATCTGAGCGCCAGATTTCTGAAGTGATAGGACATCATAATAAGCTTTTGTCCATGGCAGACACGCAAGATTCGTTGGACTTTTTCGAGCATGATATGGCTTTCCATAAGAGCATCGTTGAGGCGACGGGAAATCTTCCTTTGATCGAAACGCATGGCTCATATCTCGCTCGGCTCTGGCGCGCGCGCTATCTTTCCGCTCAACGCGCTTCTGATCGTGCGCGTGTTCTGCGGCAACACGGAGTGATCGCCGAGGGCCTAAGTACCCGCGATATTCCTAAAATGGCAAATGAAACCAAAGAGCACTTTGACTATCTCTTCGCAAACGTGTCTGTCTTCTACAAAGAGAGAGAAGACTGCTAAGACCGTTTCGGGGAGGAAGCATGGCAAAGTTTATTCTAGCGATTGATCAGGGAACCACTTCGTCGAGGGGGATCGTTTTTGATCAAGCGATGAATATCGTCGCGACGGGCCAGCAAGAATTCACTCAGCATTTTCCCAAGAGTGGTTGGGTAGAACACGAGGTTAATGACATTTGGTCAAGCGTTTTGGCCACCTCTCGCACTGCAATCGACAAGGCAAAAATCACGGCACAAGATATTGCCGCAATCGGAATTACCAATCAGCGCGAGACAACGCTCGTTTGGGACCGAATGACAGGAGAGCCCGTATATAACGCGATAGTTTGGCAGGACCGTCGCACATCGGAGCTTTGTAAGTCACTAAGTGAAGACGGCCACGGGGAAATGATCCGTGAGCGAACGGGGCTTCTTGTTGACCCGTATTTTTCATCGACCAAGTTAAAATGGATCTTGGATAACGTTGAGGGTGCACGAGAGCGTGCAGCAAAGGGCGAACTCCTTTTTGGGACCGTTGATTGTTATTTGATCTGGAAGCTCACTGGCGGCAAAGTCCACGCGACTGATGCGACAAATGCCGCGCGAACGATGCTCTATGACATCCATAAGGGTCGATGGAGCACGACTATCTGCGAACTCTTTGATATCCCTGCGGCGATGCTTCCCGAAGTTAAGGATTGCGCCGCCGATTTTGGCGAGACTGATCCAAGCATTCTTGGAACATCTATTCCTATCCGCGGCGTTGCGGGGGATCAGCAAGCTGCAACGATTGGTCAGGCCTGTTTTGAGCCCGGCATGATGAAGTCTACATATGGCACAGGGTGCTTTGCACTTCTGAATACGGGCGAAACTGCAGTCGCGTCGAACAATCGGATGCTCACTACAATCGCCTATCAGTTCGGTGGAAAGCCAACTTATGCGCTAGAGGGGTCGATCTTTATTGCTGGCGCGGTTGTGCAATGGCTGCGCGACGGTTTGGGGATCATTGACAGCGCGGCAGAAACGCAAGCGATGGCAGAGACCTCGGATGAAAACCAATCTGTAATTCTTGTGCCCGCGTTTGTTGGACTGGGTGCCCCTTATTGGAACGCCGATTGTCGCGGCGCGATGTTTGGGCTTACTCGAGGAACAACGCCAAAAGAAATTGCGAAGGCGGCACTTGAAAGTGTCGGCTATCAAACGCGCGATTTGATTGAAGCGATGAAGTCGGATTGGCAGGGTGCCGCAGGTGGCACACTTCGTGTCGACGGCGGTATGACGGCAAGTGATTGGGCGATGCAATTCCTATCGGATATCATCGGAGCGCCTGTTGATCGTCCCACTATACTTGAGACAACAGCGCTTGGCGCCGCTTGGCTCGCGGGATCCCAAGTGGGGCTTTATCCTGCACAATCGGAATTTGCGGAACGCTGGAAGTTGAACCGAACGTTCTCCCCTGAGATGAGTGATGAGGATCGATCTCTAAAGTATGGTGCGTGGAAACGAGCCGTAGAGGCGACCCTAGCCTTCTAAGGCCGAACTTTGCACGAAAGCCGTTTAGAAGCTGGCAAGTTTCTTGCTGTAGACCTTCGTTGGTTAATTCAACGAGGAGTTCAACGTGCAGAGACGGGTCTTTCT
>JAYPUF010000182.1:0-3865 GCA_038133925.1 Marivivens sp.
GCTCTGATGCCCGCAACCGTGCTTGACGCAGAGCAAAAGGGTGACAGTCGCGACTTTGACGAAGAAGTGAAATCGGTCTGCCCGTTCTGCGGTGTCGGCTGTCAGGTTTCGCTCAAGCTCAAGGGTGGCAAGATCAAGTCGGTCGAAGGGATCAACGGGCCCGCGAATGAGGGTCGTTTGTGCGTCAAGGGCCGCTTCGGCTATGACTACATTCACCACCCGCATCGTTTGACCAAACCATTGATCCGACTTGAGAATGCGCCCAAGGGTTTGAACGTTGACCCTGCGAACCCCTTTACCCACTTCCGTGAAGCGACTTGGGAAGAGGCTCTGGATTTCGCGGCTGGCGGTCTTGCAAAGCTTCGCTCGGACATTGGCGGCAAAGCGGTTGCTGGCTTCGGAAGCGCAAAGTGCACGAACGAAGAGGCCTATCTCTTCCAAAAACTGATCCGTCAGGGCTTTGGTCACAACAACGTCGATCACTGCACGCGGTTGTGTCACGCGTCTTCGGTTGCGGCTTTGATGGAGAACGTCGGCTCGGCTGCGGTGACTGCGACCTTTAACCAGATCGAATACGCGGATGTGGCGATCGTGATCGGTTCGAACCCGACCGAGAACCATCCTGTCGCTGCGACCTATTTCAAGCAATTCGCCAAGCGTGGCGGCAAGCTTATCATCATGGATCCGCGTGGCACCTCAATGAAACGCCATGCCGCGCATATGGTGCAATTCAGACCCGGTGCGGACGTGGCGCTTTTGAACTCGATCATGCATGTGATCGCAGAAGAAGGTCTCTATGACCAAGCCTATATCGACCAACACACCGAGAACTGGGAGGCCGAAAAGGCCCATCTCGCAGGCTTTGCTCCTGAGAAGATGGAAGAGCTTACAGGGATCAAAGCCGATGTCGTCCGTCAGGTCGCACGAGACTTCGCAAATGCTGATGCCGGTATGATTTTCTGGGGTATGGGGGTGTCACAGCACATCCACGGCACCGACAATTCGCGTTGTTTGATTAGCCTTGCGCTGATGACTGGCAACGTCGGGAAACCCGGTGCTGGTTTGCACCCGCTTCGTGGTCAAAACAACGTCCAAGGTGCTTCGGATGCGGGTCTTATTCCAATGTTCCTCCCTGACTATCAGACGGTGACGGATGATGGTGTGCGGAACGCCTTTTCCGAAATTTGGAACTCGGGCGACTTCAGCAATGAAAAGGGCCTGACCGTGACCGAGATCCTCGATGCGGTGCACCATGGCAAGATCAAAGGTATGTATGTCCTAGGTGAAAACCCTGCGATGTCTGACCCCGATGTGACCCATGCGCGTGATGCGCTTGCGAGCCTAGATCACCTTGTTGTTCAGGACATCTTCCTGACCGAAACGGCGAATTTCGCGGATGTCATCCTTCCTGCTGCGGCGTTCTACGAAAAGAACGGCACGGTGACGAATACCAACCGTCAGGTTCAAATCGGTCGCGCGGCAGTGACGCCTCCTGGGGAAGCGCGAGAGGATTGGGCGATTACCGTCGAACTGGCAAAACGCTTGGGGCTGGATTGGGGTTACACCCACCCGTCGCAGGTCTTTGCCGAGATGAAGAAGGGCATGAAATCGCTCAACAACATCACGTGGGACCGATTGGTTGATGAGAATGCAGTGACTTATCCCAGCCTTTCGCCGGAAGATCCGGGTCAGCCCATCGTGTTCGGGGATGGTTTCCCGCGCGCAGGCGGCAAGGCTCGCTTTACACCTGCTGATGTGATCCCGCCGAATGAACAGCCTGATGCAGAGTATCCGATGGTTCTGATCACGGGGCGCCAGCTTGAACACTGGCACACGGGTTCTATGACTCGCCGCTCGGTGGTTCTTGATGCTGTTGAACCTCAGGCGAACTGTTCTCTCCACCCATCGACACTACGCAAACTCGGTGTCGCGCCGGGGGGTATGCTTCGCTTGGAAACCCGTCGCGGTTCTGTGCTTGTGATGGCCCGAGAGGACCGCGCAGTCGCGCCCGATATGGTGTTCTTACCGTTCGCCTATGTCGAAGCGGCAGCTAACATACTCACTAACCCTGCACTTGATCCCTTTGGTAAGATCCCCGAGTTCAAGTTCTCGGCGGTCAAAGTGACGGCGGCCTAAATTAGAAAAACCCCAGCTCTCTTGCCCGAGCGCTGGGGTTTTCACTCATAAATGAACTTACTCAGGAAGTAAGACGTCCTCGATCCCGAGGCGCGCCGATAGGACCGAAGTGGAAATCTTGTGGTCTTCGATAGATGGCAGCCCTGAAATCCCAATGGCAGCGACCACGCCTACGCCTTTGACTTTGACAGGGAACGCACCGCCAGCGGTGACGTATTCTTCAAAAGGCATTGCCATAGTGGGCCATTGTTCAACGCCCCATTCGGCATGCTCAAGTCCAACTCGCATCGAAGACTTGTGGTTGCGCAGCACAGTGTTGATCTTGCGGCGCGCCCAGTCTTGGTTTTCAGGGGTCGAACCTTGGAGCGCAGTGAAGAAATAGCGGCGATTCGCCGAGCGGATTTCGATGGAAACGGGTGCCTTGAGTTCCATTGCCCGCACACGAAGTGCGCACCCGATTTCAAAAGCGGTCTCCTCGTCGAATTTGTCGAGAACGAGTCGATTTTCCTGTTCGGTGATCGCTGCAATAAGGGCCTTGGACATAGAATTGTATCCTGAGAGATTAAAAGAGTTGCGCAACGCTAGAACATCGACGCGCAACTCTCCACAGTCATTTTCAGGCGCAACCTATTACGCTTCAATTGTTTCAAATAGTTCTGATAGGCTGAAATTTTTCAAGTCACGCAGAACCATCGCGGCCCCATCAAAGCGCTCGTGTTCTGTGTAAATTGATGGTGTGATCACGCATTGAATGCGAGCGGCGCGCGCTGAGGTGAGACCATTGAAGCTGTCCTCAAATGCAACACATTCCTCGGCGCGAAGTCCAAGCTGTTCGAGCGCCAAAAGATAGACGTCAGGGGCTGGCTTCTTAGATTTCACCTCGTCTCCGGCGGCGATGACGTCGAAAACCTTTTCCGCTGGTTGCCCCCAGCAAGCTTGGCAAAGTGCATCGACGTTTGGGCGGTTTGTCGTCGTAGCGACGGCAACTTTGAGGCCCTTCTTTCGCGCGTCTGCGATCAATTCGGGGACACCGCCGCGAAGCGCAACATGGCCTTGGTTCGTCAGGTCAGCATAACGTGCAGTCTTGCGCAGATGCAATTGAGCGATCTCTGTGTCTGATGGCCCCTCCGCGCGAATATCTACGCGGTGCCTGCGCATTCGTTCTTTTCCGCCAGTTGTCTTCAACAGCTCGCGGTAATCCTCGGTGGTCCAATACCAGTCCATTCCAGCATCGGCGAAGGTTTCATTGAAAGCACGGCGGTGGAGTTCCTCGGTTTCCGCGAGTGTGCCGTCGACGTCAAATATGAGAGCTTTGAGTGTCATTCTGCCTCCATGAACATGGTATGAACAAGCATGGGTAGGTCGGAGAACCGATCAAAAGTCGCTGTGGCAGACAGGTCTTCGATCGGCTCTCCGGAGTAGCCGCCTGTGTAGAGCACGAATGGGATAAGTGCCCTACGAGCGGTTTCTGCGTCGACGGAACTATCGCCGACATAGATGTCGGCACCGGGCCCAAGTGCATGGAAAGCAGCGGTCAGCGGTTGGGGGTCGGGTTTGCGCACGGCAAGACTGTCGCCGGCGATAATGACGTCGAAGAAACGGTCGAGCCCAAGGTGTTGAAGCACTGCGCGGCAGGGCAGCATGGGCTTGTTAGTGCAAAGGCCAAGTTTGTGCCCAAGTCGTTTGAGTTCGACAAGACAGCTTACAGCGCCGGGCATAATCTTGGTGA
>JAYPUF010000183.1:0-3807 GCA_038133925.1 Marivivens sp.
GGGAAAAGCGTCACTTCGCAGCTCCCTCGGTTGCCTGACCTTGCTCTGCACCAGCTTCTAGCGCAGGGCGCGCTACGTGGTCGAAACGTTCAAACTTCTTCGCATCGCCAAGTTGGAGAACCTTAACAACCGTAAGACCAAACACGATCCCAACGAAAATAAGAAGTAGGATCAGAACGCCAAAGTTCCGATTCTTACGGCGTGCGTGCAGTTCATGCTCAACTTTCATAGCCATGCCCAGCCTCCAAATCCGATGGGCGCAAGCGCGGCCTCTGCAAAGAGAGCAACAAAATGCAGGAAAAGGTAGGCGAGCGAAACTTTGAACGCCGAGCGTTCGGCGGCAAAGCTATCTGATTCAGCCGCGTCTTCGTCACGACGCCAAACCTTAAAGCAAGCGTTCAGGAACCAGACGTTCCAAATGACTGCGACAAGAAGGTAGATCGGGCCACCAATCGAAGTAAACGCAATGGCAAGCGAGACAGGGACCAAGGCGACCATGTAGCCCATGATGTGATTGCGGGTAACGCGCCGCCCATGGGTCTCGGTCAACATCGGAACACCGGCATTGCCATAGTCAGCCTTCACGAAAATAGCGAGCGACCAAAAATGGGGCGGGGTCCACATAAAGATAAGCGCGGTCATCAAAACGGATTCGATGCTGATCGAACCTGTTGCGATTGCCCAGCCAATCATCGGAGGCAGAGCACCCGAAAGGCCGCCAATCACGATGTTTTGCGGTGTCGAACGCTTGAGCCACATCGAATAAACGACGGCATAGAAGAAGATGGTGAATGCAAGCAAGAAAGCAGCAAGCATGTTGGTCGCAAGCGCGAGAAGCACGACCGAAAAGCCGGAAAGCGCGAGGCCTATTGCCAGCGCTTCTTCTGGTTGAACGCGGCCCGAAGGGATCGGGCGCTTTGCCGTGCGGCGCATGATGCGGTCAATATCGGCATCCCACCACATGTTCAGCGCGCCAGAAGCACCGGCACCGACGGCAACGCAGAGGATTCCAACAAACGCAATAAAGGGGTGCACCGGAACGGGCGCAACAAAAAGACCCACCAAGGCGGTGAATACGACAAGAGACATTACGCGCGGCTTCAGAAGCGCGAAATAGTCGCCCATCCCTGCCTCGTAAGTCGTGTCCTGCATGTTCACGTCAGTCATTAGGTCCAAATCCACTTTGCCATTCTCAATGGCGGGAAAGGTAGGCCTAAGCCTTCCTTTATCCTTATCAAATCGCCGTGACCTCGATCAGGCTCCGGCGCGGCGCTTTAGACGCCGTTTTCAACCTTTGCAGCAGCGAGCCACTCGGCATAGGTCTCTTCGCTTACTACCTTCACAGTGATCGGCATGTAAGCGTGCGCAATACCGCAAAGCTCCGAACACTGACCAAAGTAGATGCCTTCTTTCTCAGCCGAGAACCAAAGCTGCGACAGACGTCCCGGCACCGCGTCCTGCTTTACGCCGAACGCTGGCATAGCCCACGAGTGGATTACGTCTGCACCGGTGAGCTGCATCACGATTGTCTTGCCCACGGGAACGACAACAGCGTTGTCAGTCGCCAAAAGGAACTGCTGGTCGGTGTAACCTGCTTCAGCAAGCTGCGCCGAAACTTCCGGAGTGAGCATGTTGTTCGCATCCGAACCAATCATGTAGCTGTCGAACGCAACGCCTTCGTCAACATACTCGTAACCCCAGTACCACTGGTAACCAGTCACCTTGATGGTGATGTCGCCTTGCGGGATTTCTTGCTGCTTGAACAGAACCGGAAGCGAGAACGAACCGATGAACACGAGGATCGCGATCGGAATAATCGTCCATGCGATTTCCAACGGCGAGTTGTGCGTGAAGGTCGCAGGATTCGGGTTGGAGCGGCGGTTGTAGCGCACGATCACCCAAACGAGCAGCACACAGACAAAGATCACAATGCCAGTGATAATGGTGAGGATCAGGCCGTCGAGCCACTGAAGGTCGCGAGCGAGTTCCGTCGATGCCGGCTGAAAGCCCATCGACTCAGGAGTCGGCTGGCCGATGATTTCCAGTTTCTGGTTTACTGCTTGCGCAGAAGCTGCGGCGCCCGAAAGGATCAGCCCGGCAGCTGCCGCGAGCTTGGTGACAAAGTTGTTCATTCGCATGTCATACCCTGTTCTTAATGGAGCGCATTTCAGCTCCGTTAGAACTCCGCACAAATCAATTGGACGGAATCCCGTTGTATCCAGTGCCGCTGATCCCATATCCTGACGCACAACTCAAGAACTGGTATTGCGGCAAACGGACGCTTTTTGATCTAAATCAACGTTGCTGCGGGAAATCGAGACATGACATTAGACCCTTTTCGCCCTTTCGAGACCAATTTGGACCGAGATTCGGCCCTGAAACTGCTCCAAGAGGCGACTCTCGGCGCTGACGATGGAGAATTATTTTTGGAGCGCCGTCGCTCCGAAGTCCTCTCCTACGACGATGGTCGGGTCAAAACCGCAAGCTACAACGCCTCTGAGGGATTCGGTTTGCGCGCGGTTCGTGGCGAAACTGCGGGATATGCTCACTCAACCACGATTGACGAGAACGCAATAAGACGGGCCGTTGCTACCGCGCGCCTCGCGATTGGTGAAGGCGGCGGGACTTTGGCCGACGCGCCGCGCCCAACAAACGTGAAGCTGTACAGCGACGATGATCCGATTTCTCAGGCGACCTTTCCTGCAAAAATCGATGTCCTCAAAGAAATCGACGAATTCGCGCGTGCGCTTGATCCGCGCGTCGTACAAGTCTCCGCGACTGTTGCTGCTTCGCTTCAAGAAGTGGTCATTCTTCGCCCCGAGGGCACAATGGTCACAGATACCCGCCCAATGAGCCGCGTGAATGTCTCTGTCATCGTTGAGGACAACGGTCGCCGTGAAAGCGGCGGTCACGGTGGAGGTGGCCGCGAGGGTCTTATCGGCCTGATTAGCCGTGACAACTGGGAACCCGCAGTACGCGAGGCCCTCCGAGTCGCTCTCGTCAACCTTGAAGCTGAAGCAGCGCCTGCTGGTGTTATGGATGTCGTGCTTGGCAATGGCTGGCCTGGCGTTCTTCTCCACGAAGCTGTCGGACATGGTTTAGAGGGTGACTTTAACCGCAAAGGCTCTAGCGCGTTCTCCGGACTTGTTGGCCAACAAGTTGCCGCAAAAGGCGTGACCGTACTTGATGACGGCACGATCCCAGGGCGACGCGGTTCGATCACCGTCGATGACGAAGGCACGCCGTCGGGTAAGAACGTGTTGATCGAGGACGGTGTCCTTGTCGGCTACATGCAAGACCGCCAAAACGCCCGCCTTATGGGTGTCCCTGCGACGGGCAACGGTCGCCGAGAGAGCTTTGAGCATATGCCAATGCCGCGCATGACCAACACCTATATGCTTGGTGGTGATGCAACCCGTACAGAGCTCATTTCGGAACTCAAGGACGGAATCTACGCAGTCGGCTTTGGCGGTGGTCAGGTGGACATCACAAACGGAAAATTCGTGTTTTCATGCACCGAAGCTTATCGCGTTAAAGACGGGAAGGTCGGCGCGCCGGTCAAGGGTGCAACCCTGATTGGTGACGGTCCCGCTGCGATGAAAAAGATCCGCGGAATTGGCAATGATATGGCTCTTGATCCCGGCATTGGGAACTGCGGCAAAGCAGGCCAATGGGTGCCCGTCGGTGTGGGCCAACCTTCGCTGCTTATCGGTGGCTTGACGGTCGGCGGAAGCGGCGCATAAAAACTTTTGCCCTTAATCTTGGGTTAACCCTTCGCTCCTATACATGATCCTGTAACAGGACGGA
>JAYPUF010000184.1:0-3790 GCA_038133925.1 Marivivens sp.
TCCAAGAGGAGCGCAAAGCCAAAGCAGGCGAGAAGCGGGCAGCAGAAGCTTTGCTAGATGATCAAAACGTCCCGCTGCCCAAGAAAGAAGACGAGGACGAAGAAAACGAAGAGGCCTTGATTGATATCGATGCTTCCAAGACGATCTCGACCGAGGAAAAGCTCCGCACTTTGGACTTTGAACAGATGTCTATGGCGGAAATGGCCGAGGCAAAACGTATTCTCGCGCGCATGACCTTGCCCGTAAGGCCGATCAAATCGAGGCGTACCATCGCAGGTCGAGGCGATCTTGCCGATTGGCGCGCCACCATGCGCAAAGCTCTTCGTCAAGGCGGTGAGATCACGGCTTTTGAAACCAAGAAGCGGCGTGAGCGGTATCCGAACCTTGTCGTCATTTGCGACATCTCGGGATCAATGAGCCAATATTCGCGTGCAGTGCTCCATTTCCTTCACGCCGTTTCGAACGCCAAAGGGCAGGGCTGGGCTAAGGTTCACGCCTTTACCTTCGGAACACGCCTTACAAATATCACGCGCCATTTGCGTCAGCGCGATGTAGATGCCGCTTTGGCGGCTGCGGGTGCGGAAGCTCAGGACTGGGAGGGCGGGACGCGGATTGGCGAATGTATCGACCGCTTTAACCGTGACTGGTCGCGCCGCGTTCTCGGGCAGGGCGCGGTCGTCATCTTGATCACCGATGGACTTGACCGTGATCCCGAGGGCGGTTTGGGCAAAGCGATGGAACGACTTTCACTTTCGTCCCGCCAACTGATCTGGTTGAACCCGCTTTTGCGGTGGGAAGGATTTGCCCCCAAAGCACGTGGTATCAAGGAAATGCTACCTCACGTCACAAGCTTCCGCGCTGGGCATAATATTGCTTCGCTCCAAGGCCTATCTGAGGCAATCTCAAACCTTGGGGATAGCGGCGAGAAGGCTCGCCTCATGCGTTTGATTGAATAGCTTTTCTTATGGCGTGGCTTGCAAGTCTTGCCACGCATCATAGTTTGAACGGGGGGAGGACATTTCCATGTCACATGCGATTGATTATCCGGCGCTTGCGCTCGAATGGCACCGTTCCGGGCGTGGAGCAGTCCTTGCGACTGTAGTGGAGACTTGGGGCTCTGCTCCGCGCCCCGTTGGAAGCCAACTTGTCATTGATCGCGACGGCGCGATGGAAGGGTCCGTCTCGGGCGGCTGCGTCGAAGGCGCCGTGATCACGGAAGCGATGGAAGCGATCGAGGATGGCAAAGCGCGTCTTCTCGACTTTGGTGTCTCTGATGATCAGGCTTTTGCAGTTGGTCTGGCCTGCGGGGGGCGGATACGCGTTCTGGTCGAGCCTGTGGGGGGAGTGCTTGCTGAACCTCTCCTTGCCAAATTGGTCGAGGCGCGGGCCAAGCGCCGCCAAATCGCTTATGTCGCTGACCTTCAATCGGACGT
Organism: Marivivens sp.; assembly: GCA_038133925.1. GTDB lineage: Bacteria > Pseudomonadota > Alphaproteobacteria > Rhodobacterales > Rhodobacteraceae > Marivivens. Next base: position 1,434 of record JAYPUF010000184.1, read on the forward strand.
TCGCTGTCTTGCAGGACGTGAAGAGTTCGGCGAGCGGTTCCGGCTTGATCGGTCTGGCGTCGAAGAAGATGAGAGAACATTCGTTGCCGTCCATAACCCACCGCTACGCATGGTTGTCGTCGGGGCCGTACACATCGCTCAGCCCTTGGTTATGATGGCGCGTGCTTGTGGCTATGATCCGACGCTCATTGATCCGCGCCCTGTCTTCGGCTCCGAAGAACGCTTTACGGGTTATCCGATTTTGGACGATTGGCCAGACGAGGCGCTCGAGGCACATGGCCTTGATGCACGAACGGCTGTTGTGACGCTCACTCATGATCCAAAACTTGATGATCCCGCGATAAAAGTCGCGATCCGCTCGGATTGTTTTTACCTTGGCTGTCTTGGGTCCAATCGCACGCATGCAAAGCGCGTAGAGCGTCTTAGCGCTGAGGGTTTTACCGAAGGCGAGATCAACCGCATCCACGCTCCAGTTGGCCTGAATATCGGTGCCCTCTCACCGGCCGAGATCGCGGTGAGCATTATGGCACAAATCACTGAAACGCTCCGAGGTAAGAAATGAAATTTGGACTGATCCCCATTGCCGAGGCAGAAGGGTCAATCCTTGCCCACTCCTTAAAAGGGGCATCTGGGCCGCATAAAAAGGGCAAAGTGCTTGATAAGGAAGCAATTGCTGACCTTTCGCGCGCTGGGCACCAAGACATCACGGTTGCGCGTCTTGAGGTAGGCGATCTTCACGAGGACATCGCAGCAACTCGCATTGCCGAGGCTGTGGCGGGTGAGGGGCTACGTCTTACAGTTGCGACCACTGGGCGCGTCAATCTCTATGCGACGCACGCGGGCTTGGTGTTGATCGACATTCCTGCGCTAAATGCTTTGAATGCAATTGATCCGATGATCACGATTGCAACGGTTCCGAATTACCATCGTGCAGATGCGGATGGACTGATAGCAACGATCAAGATCATATCTTATGGTGTACGTGAAGACGATGTCCTCAGAGCCGTTGAAACCGCGCGTCAGAGTATTCGAATGGCTTCGCCCCAGATCCGCACGGCAACCTTGATCGAGACGACGACAGACAATGACGAGCCTTCCCCTAAAGGGCGTCACGCGATGATCGGTCGGCTTGACCGCTTTGGTGTGGCTATGACTGAACGGGTAATCGTGCCGCATAAAACAGCCTTCATCGCGGACGCAATTGCTGCGAGTTCTGCGGAGCTGGTGATGATCCTGACCGCTTCTGCGACCTCTGATCCAATGGACGTTGCGCCCGAGGGGGTTCGCTCGGCGGGTGGAACTGTGACGCGATTTGGGATGCCTGTTGATCCTGGAAACTTGCTCTTTATTGGCCAGCAAAGTGGTCGGCCTGTCATAGGACTTCCTGGATGTGCGCGCTCCATTGCGCTAAACGGTGCCGATTGGGTGCTTGAGCGGGTGCTCTGCGGGATCGAAGTCACCCACGCAGATATCGCTGCGATGGGAGTTGGCGGTCTCCTTAAAGAAATCCCCATTCGTCCCGCCCCGCGTGAGGGCTAGAGACTCCGCATCCCGAAGCGCAACCGGCAAACCATCTTGAGATGAGGAAATCCAGTCACGTGAAGCATTGCGTATGAACTCCTCATCTTCGAGGCCATGCCTTTATGTCTCTAAGAACTGGATGGGCTCGGCAAAGGGTGTCAGTTCTAGGAAACGAGTGAGCTGGTCTTAGGTGAATTTCATGAGCGCAGAGTTAGCGACAGAGGGCGAGCCGATGTCGATAACCCATAGGTCCAAGTCTATCCCTTCTGGGTCCTCTTTCGCGATCGGGTCTTCATTGGCCCAGCGTGTTCCGGCAAATGCTTTGTCAACTTCTGCATTGGTCACCGTGAGGCGCGCAATGAAACCGCGCTTCTCCAGTTCCTCAAATCCAAGCGGCTGGGTGAGTGCAAAATTTCGTGATGCGGGCGGCGCAGATTTGATCCCAGCGAGCCGTTCGCGGGCAAATTTGCGCGTTGCGGCAAGGATAGACTCATGGGTGATGCGAACACTTGCAGTCGCCTTGGTCAACCCATCGAGATACACAAGCAACGATCCTGCCGAGCCGTCACCATATGGCGTTCCGACGACCATTGTCTGAGAGATCGATAGTCCGAGATATTGTTCAAGGAACTGTCTCAGCGGCGCTTTTCCAAGGCCCGAGACAAAGAACGGTTCATAGTGATTGATAAGGCGCACATCAATAAATCGACCTTCAAGGTCGATAGCAACGAAGCGATTGATGGAAACGCCCGCAAAACCAGGAAGCGGTGCCATTTCGCCGGTCTCGAAAACATAGCCAGCAAGCGAACCGTCCGAGTTTTCAAGTTCCCAAACAC
>JAYPUF010000185.1:0-3786 GCA_038133925.1 Marivivens sp.
ATGAGGTGGAAAGATTGAAACACCACTCCCATATTGTCCCTACGAAAGAGAGCAAGCTGATCTTCGTTCATCGTCGTGAGGTCTTGGCCAAGCGCAGTGATCTGTCCACCGGTGGCCTGTTCGAGGCCGCCCATTAACATCAGGAGTGACGATTTCCCTGACCCGCTCGGACCAATGAGACCAAGGGTTTCGCCTTCTACAACGTTCAAGGAAATGTCATGAAGAATATCAACGCGTCCTGCGTTACCCATTAGGGACAGGGATGTATTTGAGAGCGAAAGGACTGGGTTCGTCATGAAGGCTGCCTCTAAATTTCTTAATACTTTTGCATATGGTGCTATTGCACCCATTCGCAACCTAATGGTCGGGCTTCTTTTTGTTCCAGCGATTGCTCAGGCCGAAACGATCACAATTGCGGCACTTGGGGATAGTTTGACCGCAGGTTACGGTCTTCCTCAATCGGACGGCTTTGTGCCTCGGCTTCAGGCCTGGCTCGATCAGAATGGTGTTGATGCAAAGGTGCTCAATGCGGGTGTTTCAGGGGATACGACAGCAGGAGGCCTATCACGCGCGGATTGGACGCTCACGCCTGATGTTGATGCGATGATTGTCACATTGGGCGGCAACGACTTTTTGCGAGGCATTGACCCGTCTTCAAGCAAATCAAACCTCGCGAAAATCCTCGAAAAAGGACAGGCCGCGGGCGTCGAGATGTTGATCGTTGGAATTACCGTATCGTCAAATTACGGACCTGACTATCAAACGGCATTTGAAGGAATGTATCCGGCTCTTTCGGAGGAGTTCAACGTCCCATATGTGCCAGACTTTTTCGCTGGGATGACCGAGGGGCGTGACATGTCCGAAGCACGGGCGACTTTGCTTCAAGCGGACGGTATCCATCCGAATAAAGAAGGTGTTGCATTAATTGTCGAGGCTCTTGGGCCTTCGATAGCAAATCTCGCCGAGCGCGCCGCAAGCCGCTAGAAATGAAAAGGCCCGCAACGAGGCGGGCCTTTTGCAAGAATTTCGTGCTGAATTAGACCAGAACGAGGTTGATCGCAGATTCACGACCGTCGCGGCCGGATTGAATCTCGAATTCAACTTTCTGGTTGTCCTTCAGGCCCTGAAGGCCCGAACGCTCAACAGCGGAAATGTGGACGAAGATGTCCTTAGCGCCGCCCTCAGGGGCGATAAAGCCGTAGCCTTTGGTGGTGTTGAACCACTTAACGGTACCGGTGGCCATGATAGTGTCTCCAAGTTTCTCCCGCTCGCACCATGCAGCGGATCGGCTCGTCATCTCAGGATCGTTTGACTGGGCCGGAAACGGAAACAGTATCGATAAAGGTAGAGTCGCAGTCGACAGGATAACCTTATCCGGCGTTTTTTTCAAGTGGCATCGCAGGATGCTTGACAGATGTCAGTTTGCGGCGCATTGGCGAAAAAAATTATCCGAATGACGAGCGATAATAGAATCGCAGTCCGAGGACACCCCCTTATTTTGGTTCGAAAATGAGTATTCTCAGAACTTCGTCCGGTGACGTCTCTGTTGATCGACGCCTCGATTATGTCGAATTGATGTGCGCGGAAAACGATTTTGCCGCAGCATATGAAATTATGAATGACGCGATGAGCCGAGTGCCTGATTGGGTTGCAGGTTGGGTTCGACTGGGGGAAATTTCTGTAAAGGCCGACAAGGTTGATGCTGCGAAATTTGCTTTTGAACAGGCTCTCGCGCTTGATCCCGCTGACCACTTTGGCGCGTCCTTAAGGCTTGATCTATTGCGCCCTGTTACCCTTACTGACCGGAGCCCTGCCGCTCACGTTGCAAGCCTCTTTGATCAGTACGCTGCAAAGTTTGAAACCTCTTTGGTGCAAAAATTGGGCTATCGCGTGCCAGACCTACTTGCATCTGTTCTTCCTGAACAATTGGGGCGTGTGCTTGATCTTGGGTGTGGTACTGGGCTGATGGGGCAGGCAATCAAAGGTCGATATTCCGAACTCACTGGATACGATCTTTCCAATGGCATGCTGGCTGAGGCAAAGCGCAAAGGCATTTATAATCGCCTTGAGCAAAAGGACCTATTGGCGCTTGATCTGACTGATGAACGATATGATCTCATCGTTGCGGCCGATGTTTTTATCTATATCGGAGCCTTGGAGCGCGTTATTTCATGGGTCGCAGATGCCTTGGCACCGAATGGGATTTTTGCGTTCACGGTCGAAGAGGGGCATGAGAAAGGCTACACTCTTCTTGAGTCCCATCGATATGCCCATTCGGAGGCTTATCTGCGTGGCATGCTCGATGCAGCGGGGTTCGAGTCCTTTGAAGTGCGTCAAACGACTTTACGCAAGGACAGAGGCACGGAAATCCGCGGCTTGGTGGTTATTGCACAAGGGTTGCGCCGCGCACTTGATTCAGCCGGAGAAGATTTCGAATTCGCCTAAAGCCCTTGTGAACTCGGCGCTCAGATATATATAATATTTGAAATATATATTGAGAGGGTGTCATGTCCGGATTGAAGCTGACTTGTCTCGACTGCGGTCAAGTTAACCGTGTACCAGAAGAGAAATTGGACGCAGGTCCGAAATGTGCCGTTTGCGGTTCAAAGTTGATTTCCGAAAAAGCGGTCGAGATTACATTCGACACCCTGATGAAGGCGTCGCGTTCGGATGATGTGCCGCTTGTTGTCGATTTCTGGGCACCTTGGTGTGGCCCGTGCCGTATGATGGCGCCCGAGTTCTCAAAGGCCGCCGGTGCGCTTAAAGGTAAAGCGCGCCTCGTGAAGGTAAATACGGAGGCTGAGCAAAAAGCGGGCGCAAAGTTCGGGATCAGAGGAATTCCAACGATGGTGAAGTTCAAAGGCGGGCGCGAACTTAAACGTCAGTCTGGAGCCGTCCCTGCAAATGCGATTATCACTTGGAGTTCGACGTAAAAAAGGGGGCAATTCTGCCCCTTTCGCTTTAGATGATGCCTTCGCGAGAGAAGCGCGTCGCCAAAGTTCGTCTATGTTGCGCGTTGCGACGCGAGACGAAGTAGAGCGGTGCAACAATTCCCAATGTCAGATAGATCGCAAAAGCAGGCACGACAGCCAATCCAAGCACGACCGCTGCGACAGAGACGCAAAGCGCGAAGAAGCTAGAAAACAAGACAATTACAATGGCCATAGTACAACTCCATACGATCACAGTGATCGAGACTTATCGATACTAAGTTGAAGGAGTGTTCACGCGACGAGTGGGTACCCGCTTGGAATGCGGTGCTATCCCTTTGATGCGTCAAAATCGGGTCTCACCCAGAATTGTGGGGCAGTTTTGCAACGGTTTCATATGATTAAAAGCGCAGAGGCGCGGCGCAAAGCCATTAAATTGGCTCTAACCGATTCTATTTTAATCGAATTTTAAAGAGATTCTTGGCCGCATAAACGAATCTCTATCCAAGATTTAAGCGGCTGCGGGTTGGGGCGCGACGTCAGCTTCTTCGGCCATGGGCCGCTCTTCCCAAGCGAAGAGGGTCACGAAGAGGAGGATTGGGGCAAGAAAGCCAAGCCCTGCAAAGGCAAGCATAATCCAAAAGAGGCTCTTGCCCGCAAAGACAACAAAACCGAGGCCCGTTAGAAAGCCCGCGATACTAAAAATCGAAAGAATATATTTCACGTCTCACCCACTCCCCCCCAATGGGAGCCTTTTTACCCGACCAGACATAGGCGCTGGTCGGGCTAAAATCAATTAGCGCGTGAATTTCTTGTGCTTGAGACGCTTAGGCTCAAGCGCATCTGGGCCAAGGCG
>JAYPUF010000186.1:0-3786 GCA_038133925.1 Marivivens sp.
CTTTGAACTTGAGGCGAGCAAAGGCATAGGCCGCAGGCACACCAAGCACGAGACCGATGGCAACCGAGGCTGTCGAAAGGAAGAAGCTGTTGAACAGGTTCTTCATGAAAGCAATTTCAAGGATACCTGCGCTTGTTTCGAGTTTGCCGGTGATCAAAGCCATGTAATTCTCGAGCGTTGGCGAGAAAACCATACTCGGCGGCATTCGCAAGATCGTCTCGTTGGTCTGGAAGCTCATCAAGATGATCCAGAAAATTGGAAACATGAAGAAGAGGATCACAAGGGTGATAGCGATGCCGCGAAGGGTGCGTTCAATCGGGTTTACGGATTCCATTTCGGCCTCCTTACGCGTCGCCGCGCTGCTTTTCGCGCAGCCGCAACCAGTTTTTGATAAAGATGTTCGACAAGAAGTAAGTGATCGCCCAAAGGATCATAAGAAGCGCTGAGGATCGGCCCACGTTGGTCGACTGAAAGAAGTTCAGATAAGCTTCGACCTGAAACACGGTGAGCTTGTCGCCCGGACCGCCTTGGGTCATCGCATAGATAATATCGAACTGCTGAATAGACTCGATCACACGAAAGAGCGTCGCGGTGAGCAAGAACGGAGTGAGCATCGGCAGGGTGATGCGCCAGAACACAAAGAGCCGCGGGACACCATCGAGCGCAGCGGCCTCAAACGGTTGCTTGGGCAGCGAGCGAAGTCCAGCAAGCAATAGGATCATGATAAAGGGCGTGTAGACCCAGATATCGACGATCACGACAGTCATCATCGCAGTCTTGGGATCAGAGGCCCAACGGAAATCTTCAAGCCCGATAAACGAAGCATAATAGCTCAAAATACCAAAACCAGGGTTGGTCATCAGCTTCCACATGAGCGACGCAAGCGCAGGCGCTGTCATAAGCGGCATCAAAAGCATGATTGAAACAAAGTTATTAAAGCGGTTCCGCCTTTGCAGCAGGAGCGCAATTCCCAAACCAAGTAGAAGTTCAAGCGCAACAGTGGAAAAAGCATAGGTCATCGAAACCTTGAGCGTGTTCCAGAAGGCGCTATCGGTCATGAAATTGAGATAGTTTTCACCCCAGTTGAAGCCACGGTTCCAAGGCTGGGACATGCGGTAACGCTGAAGCGAATACCAAATTGCAGTAACGAATGGGACAAGTATGCCAATGCAAGTCAGAAGTGCAGGCAGACTGAGCAAGTAAGGCAGCATTCTGCGGCTGACTTTGAAACGGCGTGGGCGCTGAGCGCTAATCGTCGCATCGGACATGAGACGTTTCTCCTTTGGCCCCCAAGAATTTGGACGCCAAGCTCTCGAGTGGTTGTTTTTGGGAGTGGAGGGTTAGGGTCCGAGCAATGCCCGGACCCCAAGGAGCGGTTTATAGACCAGCTTCGTTGAGCTGTTTGTTGACCGACTCTGCGAGCATATCGAGGCCTTCATCCACGGGAACTTCATTCGCGACCATCTTCTGGAGGGTCGCCGCCCATTCCGTGGTGAGATCGAAGAACAGCGGCTGTGCAGTGAACTTGATCGAGGCGCCCGGAGCCGAAACGTCGTGCATTTCAACGTAGCCCGGATAGGAGTTCGACAGCTTGTTGCGGAACATCTCGTCTGCCCAAACGCTCGAACGTGCGGGGTTTACAAGGTCCATCTCGCGCGCACCGAAGAGATCATGCTCTGGACCGGTGACCCACTGGAGGAAGTACCAAGCCGCATCCTTCTGCTTGGAGAACGAGGACATGGACATCGACCAGATCCAGATATTCGGCGTCGGAGCGGCTGCATCGGGGTTAGCCTTGAATGCCGAGAAGGCAAGGTTTCCGGCTTCTGCGTTGCCTGGGCCGTTCATGAAGTAGCCAAGGATGTCCGCATCGAACATCATCGCGGACTTGCCGCTACCGACATCGGTGCCAACCTGATACCAAGTATGGGTCGACCAGTCCGGTGCGCCCGAGTCTTGGATCATCTTCACCCACTTAGAGTGGAAGTCCTTGGATACGTCCGTGTTCATTGCAGCGGTAAGCTTGCCATCGGCACCAACGTTGAGGTCAACCTGACCAAAGTTGGTGTAGCCGGAGAGGAAGCCCGGGTGGATAGTTGCCCAAGAGCGCGAGCCACGGACGCCGATACCATAACCGCCGTCGATTGCTGCGCCTGCGGCAGCTGCAGTGCCCATGAGTTCGTCCATGTTGGTCGGAACAGCAAGACCGTTCGCATCAAAGATACGCTTGTTGTAGGTCAGGTTGTTCTGCTCATATGCAAGCGGGATACACCACTGTTTTGCATCGTCCGAACCCAGGGCACCGCCTGGGCGACCGTTCCATGCACAGGACTTGCGAACGCCTTCAAGAACGTCTTCCCAATTGTAGTCGGGGTTGGTCTTGTCTGCGTCGTGGATGAATTCGTTCAAGTCATCACACCAACCGGCCGGACCATAGGTCCAAGTCATATAAGCGCCGGTCATAAATGCATCATATTCTGACGAACCTGACGACAATGCCGCAGTCACCTTGTCGAAGTAGACATCCTCGGGGAAAACATCGTATTGGACGTCCATACCGGTGAGAGCTTTGAAATTCTCAAGGTTCGCAATCATAGCGTCGGTATAGGGGTGCTTGTTGAGAAGAAGCTTAATGCTGGTACCATTATGCTTTTTCCAGTCGAAACCGTTTTGCGCGAGCGCTTCGGTTGCGGCTGCGTTCACGAGCACCCCGGCTGTTGCCGTGGTCACGCCAAGAGCGGTCATTCCTTTGATCAGTTCGCGGCGGCCGATCTTACCGGCGATAAACGCCTCGGCTAACTGCTTTTCTTTCTTAGACATAACGTCTCCTCCCTTTGCCCCTTGATTGGAGCTACTGGTTTAAGAGCGCATGAACCGTGCGCTCATCGGTGATGAGGCCACTCAGGCAGCCGCTCATCAGGACAGATCGGATTGCGCCGATCTTCTCTTTGCCACCTGCGACAGCGACAATCTTTGTGCTGCGCGGGGTCTCCAACCCCACAGACAGCGTGCGGTCGGTCAGCGTGGTTTCGACCCGCTTTCCATTCGCATCAAAGAAATGACCGAGCAGTTCTCCTATCCCACCGCGATCAATCACTTCTTGAATTTCATCGGTCTCAATCATGCCCGAAGACACGAGAGAGGCATCTGGTTTCGTTGTTCCGATACCAACGATCTTGAGCTCTGATTTGGCAGCAAGTTCGAACACCGTCGAAACGCCCCGCTGACTCAGAAGGATCTCGCGATCCTCGACCGAGTTGGCAAAAAATGGCACTGGCATCACATAGGCGGTGCCGCCCGTGCGTTCGGCAAGGCGCGTCATCACATCGTGAGGGGTCGCAGAATAGTTCCGCGTCAGCCCGCCAAGGAGCGACACAAACTGACATCCACGGGCATCAAACTTGGGAAGCTCTGAAACGGACGCCGCAAGCGTCCGCCCGTGACCAATCCCGATAGATCCATGCTGACCGCTTTCAATCTCGCGCTTTATGTAGGACGCACCGGCAATTGAGAGAGTCCGGATCGGTAGACCTTCTTCACCCAAGTCGGGCGCGACCTCGCAGATATCGAGGTTGAACTTCGCCGCAAGCTCCTGCTCCAAAGCGATGCACTCGGCGATGCCCCCGTGGATGGAAACTTTGACTGCACCTTCTTGAACCGCACGAGCGATGAGGCGATGGGCCTTAACCGAAGGAACACCGAGTTTCTTGGCGACAGCGGCCTGAGTGTGTCCAGCGACGTAGTGAAGCCATGCCGCGCGGATCGCGAGGCTCGCTTCTACATCGA
>JAYPUF010000187.1:0-3727 GCA_038133925.1 Marivivens sp.
CCGAGCGACATCACATAGTGGAAGTGCGCAATCACGTAATAGGTGTCGTGGTAAGCGCGGTCCACACCAGCCTGCGACAGAACGATACCGGTCACGCCGCCTACGGTGAAGAGGAAGAGGAAGCCGAACGCCCAAACCATCGGAGATTTGAACTCGACCGAACCACCCCACATGGTCGCAATCCACGAGAAGATCTTAACGCCCGTGGGCACTGCGATCACCATGGTGGCGAGCATGAAGTAGGACTGCTGGGTCAGCGACATACCAACGGTGTACATGTGGTGTGCCCACACGACGAAGCCGAGAACACCGATCGCAACCATTGCGTAGACCATCGGCAGGTAGCCGAAGATCGGCTTGCGCGAGAAGGTAGCAATGATGTGGCTGATGATGCCGAAGCCCGGAATGATGATGATGTACACTTCGGGGTGACCGAAGAACCACAAGATGTGCTGATACAGGATCGGGTCACCGCCACCAGCAGGCTGGAAGAAGGTGGTGCCGAAGTTACGGTCTGTCAGCAGCATGGTGATTGCACCAGCAAGAACCGGAAGCGACAGAAGGATCAGCCATGCGGTCACGAAGACGGACCAAGCAAAGAGCGGAACCTTGTGCAGGGTCATGCCAGGCGCGCGCATGTTCAGGAAAGTGGTGATGATGTTGATCGCGCCAAGGATCGACGAAGCGCCCGAGACGTGCACTGCGAAGATGGCGAGGTCCATCGAGTAACCAGCTTCAGAGGTCGAGAGCGGCGGGTAGAGAACCCAGCCAACGCCCGAACCGAGCTGACCGTTACCACCGGGCGAAAGCAGCGAAGCAACGCCAAGTGCAGTACCGGTGACATACATCCAGAACGAAAGGTTGTTCAGACGCGGGAACGACATGTCCGGCGCACCGATCTGGAGCGGCATGAAGTAGTTGCCGAAACCGCCGAAAAGTGCCGGAATAACAACGAAGAACATCATAAGGACGCCGTGATAAGTGATCATCACGTTCCAAAGGTGTCCGTTCGGGGTACAGGTCGCATCGGAGGCGATGAAACGCGCACCTTCAAGGCACATATACTGAACACCCGGCTGCATAAGCTCGAGGCGCATGTAAACGGTGAAGAGCACCGAGATGAAACCTACTGCACCTGCAACGAAGAGGTAGAGGATCCCGATGTCCTTGTGGTTGGTGGACATGAACCAACGAGTGAAGAAGCCTCGCTCGTCGTGGTGTTCATGGCCATGGATGGCTGCATCTGCCATTTGGCTCTCCCATATTGGCGTCATTCAAGGGACAGGACGAGTCACACTCATCCCGCCAGCTTTGGCATGGGTTCTAGTGCGTGAGGCGCTCTAGGGCAATATTCGAAAGGTGCAATATGGGAGGATAAATTGGCGCACCCCGCCTGAGGGGGAGGTCTCTAGCAAGGCGCGCTAAGGGTTTTCTACGCCTGTGTTTGCATTGATTCTTTGATTTGGGTCAAAAACCACGAAGGGATTGAGAATTTTGTGCCTCAGTTTGCGCAGGCTCGGTCTTTCCCGAAACGCTGTTCGAAAGTGCGCCTTAGAGCGACATCAACGTCTTCCATTGCTACAGGCAGGCCAAGGTCTACCAAGCTGGTGACGCCGTGTTCGCGAATTCCGCAAGGAACTATACCGTCGAAATGTGATAGGTCTGGGTCGACGTTAATAGACAGGCCGTGAAAGCTCACCCACTTACGAAGACGGATACCAAGGGCCGCGACTTTATCTTCCTTAATTGAGCCGTCTATATTTCGCGGCTTATCCTGCCTTTCGACCCAAACGCCAACACGGCCATCGCGGATGTGACCGGTAATGTTGAACTCAGCCAGCGCAGCAATGATCCAATTTTCAAGATCACGTACGAAACAGCGCACATCTTTACCGCGCTCTGCAACGTTAAGCATCACATAAGCGACACGCTGGCCGGGGCCATGATAAGTATACTGACCGCCGCGTTTACTTTCGTAGACTGGGAAACGGTCGGGATCAGTCAGGTCGGCAGGTTTGGCCGAAGTGCCCGCAGTATAAAGGGGAGGGTGTTCGACAAGCCAAATCGCTTCATCTGCTTCACCTTTATATATGGCCTCTGCACGCGCTTCCATGAAAGCGACGGCCTCGTCATAGTCGGTAAAGCCGGTCGAAGTGATCCATTCCACCATATCTTATCGGGGGGTTAGCCCCGCCTCCTTGGCCGCTGCGATATTGGCTCTGCTGACCGGTATCTCTGGACCATGGCGCATCGTCAAGATTGCTCGGGCATCATCGCGGCGTACTGAGGTCACTTGGTCGATTGCGACCCAATGTGAACGATGAACCTGAAGTCCTTGGGTCGCTCCAGTTTCTTTTACCGCATCGGAAAGTCTTAGGAGAATGATTTCTTCGCCCTTCGAGGTGCGGACACGCACGTAGTGATCTTCAACGCTAATTGAAACCAGCGGCCCGCGCTTTTCTATGGGGAGCCTGTCGAGCAAAGGCACGCCCTCTGCTGTTGGCACTTCGACATAGTGCTTTCCGATGGCGTGTAGGATCAAGGTGATGACGATCGAGATCAGGAGAATATTCAAGCTGAAGGCAAGGAACTCATTCAGTTCGAGGACCGGACCGAACACTAGATAGATGATTCCAAGGACCACACAGAGTATCGCTAGGGCATTTATCAAAGCCTCTAAGCCAATGGAAATCCATTGTGGGACACGGTCGCGAAATGCAGAACGGCACAGTGCCGAGACTGTGAATCCCACCGAATAGGTCACATAGACTTGCACAAGCCAGAATCCAAAGCGCGGAAATGCACGCAAAATATCGATCGTTCCGAAAGGACCAATCACCGCTAGGATGACCGATACCCCCAGAACGATAATATGGGTCAAGGGACGCGCGAAATGTGTCTGCCATTCACGAAACGTGGTTTGCAGTAGGCTTTTATTCACGAAGTTCCTCGTTTGCTTCACGTATCTAGCGTTGAGCGGTTTGGATGATGCACTCAAGAGTTGCTCATCGAAAACTTAGTTCCCGAATGAGTGAGACACAATGACTTTGGACCCTTTTCTTCAGGCCCCGCTTTATATCCAAATCCATGCTGCTTGTGCGGCCTACGCCTTGGTATCTGGGCCCTTCGCGCTCTATAGCCGTAAACGGAACCGCTTTCACAAAATCGTCGGCTACAGTTGGCTTGCTGCAATGGTGTCTGCCGCGATCTCGTCGTTCTGGATACATAGTTTTGGGGTGATTGGCCCGCTAAGCCCGCTCCACGCGCTTGCGGTGCTCGTTTTGTTTTCCGTGAGCCTTTCACTCTACTTTATTTTCAAGGGAAACGTTACAGGCCATCGCAAGACGCTCACCAATCTTTATTGGAGGGGCGTGGTGCTCGCTGGGGTTTTCAACTTTCTTCCGGGGCGTTCTTCAAATCGTGCAGTGTTTGGCGAACAAGAACAGTTGGGTTGGATTGTAATCGCCATCGGCCTTAGCTTGGTTCTCGCATCGATCGTCTATCGCAAAGGACGTGGGTTCGTCTTCCCTTTCCAGCGCCGGAAAAACCTGCTCGTTTAACAAAGGCGTAGGGGGTGGCAAGGGGCAAGGCATTCATTTTCATGGAAAAAATGGGAAAATAAAAAAATCATGATAAAGGGTGTTTTTCCTCTTCCCTTCCTCCGAATCCAACGTTAAACACCGCCTCACCAAGCCAGAAGACAGTGCGGTCGTGGCGGAATTGGTAG
>JAYPUF010000188.1:0-3725 GCA_038133925.1 Marivivens sp.
TGTTTTTTGCATAGTCGCCAATGCGTTCGAGGCTGGCGCTCACGCGAAGAACCGTCAGGATGGTACGCAAATCTTTGGAAACAGGCGCGCGGAGTGCAATCGTACGCGCAGCTTCTTCATTGATCTGAAGCTCGAGCGCGTCGATGACTTTATCCCCTGCCCGCACCTTGTCGGCAAGCTCGGTATCCCGTGTTTCAAGCGACTGAGCGCCCAAAAGGATCGCCTCTTCAACGAGGCCGCCCATCTTGATGAGCAGCGCTTGAATGGCTTCTAGGTCGCGGTCGTAGGCCGAAGCGATGTGTTGGTCGATCATGATGGCTCCTTAACCTTAACCGATGCGGCCCGAGATATAGCTCTCGGTGCGAGGATCGCGGGGATTGGTGAAAATTTGGCCCGTTTCGCCAAATTCGACGAGATTGCCGAGATGGAAAAACGCTGTTTTTTGGCTTACGCGCGCGGCCTGCTGCATCGAGTGCGTGACGATTACGACTGAATACTGTGCACGCAGTTCGTCAATCAGTTCCTCAACCTGTGCGGTGGCAATCGGGTCAAGAGCAGAGCAAGGCTCGTCCATCAAAAGGACTTCGGGTTCCGTTGCAACAGCGCGGGCAATGCAAAGACGTTGTTGCTGACCACCAGAAAGGCCAGTCCCAGGTGCATGAAGACGGTCTTTTACCTCTTCCCAGATCGCTCCACGGCGAAGTGCCTTTTCGACGATTTCATCGAGGTCCGATTTGGACTTTGCTAGGCCGTGGATGCGCGGACCATAAGCAACGTTGTCATAGATCGACTTGGGGAACGGATTGGGCTTTTGGAACACCATGCCGACCTTTGCTCGAAGCTGCACGGGGTCCACACGCTTGTCATAGATGTCCTCGCCATCGAGGCGGATATCGCCCTCAACTCGGCAGATATCAATGGTGTCGTTCATGCGGTTGAGACAGCGCAAAAACGTCGATTTTCCACAGCCCGAAGGTCCAATGAATGCGGTAACCGTGCGTGCGGGAACCTCAATCGATACGTCCTTGATAGCATGTGTAGTGCCGTAATAGACCTGTACGCCTTTGGCTGCGATTTTCGTTTCGTTCATATCGACGGCTCTTTCCATTAGTCGCATGTCGTTCATATCGGTCCCCTTCCTTTACCAGCGGCGCTCGAAACGGCGGCGAAGGTAGATCGCAATCGCATTCATGATGAGAAGGAACACAAGAAGTGTAATGATAGCACCAGAAGCGCGTTCAACGAAGCCTGGGTCAGCGCGTTGGGTCCAGTTGTAGACCTGAACCGGTAGTGCGGTCGAGGCTTCGCCAAAGAGTCCGGCTTCGGGTGTATAAGCTGCTGGATAGTCACGGACGAAGGCGACCATACCAATCAGGAGCAGCGGTGCGGTTTCCCCAAGAGCCTGCGCAAGACCGATTATGGTGCCCGTCAGGATACCCGGTGCGGCCAAAGGCAGAACGTGGTGAAAAACCGACTGCATCTTTGAGGCCCCTACCCCAAGTGCTGCATCGCGGATTGAGGGCGGGACCGCTTTGAGTGCAGCGCGGGTCGAAATGATAATCGTCGGGAGCGTCATCAGTGTTAGAACGAGGCCGCCAACCAAAGGTGAAGACTGATTAAGCTGCGCAAAGTTGATGAAAATTGCGAGACCAAGGATACCGAAAACGATGGAGGGAACGGCAGCAAGGTTCGAAATATTTACTTCGATCAAGTCGGTCCAGCGGTTCTTGGGCGCAAACTCCTCAAGATAGACGGACGCAGCCACACCGATTGGCAGAGCAAGGACCAGAACGACGATCATCATATAGGCAGACCCAAGGATTGCGACGCCAAGTCCGGCGGCTTCTGGGCGTTGGTCCGATGCATCAGGTGCCGTCAGGAAGGCCCAGTTGAACTTGGTGTCAGCATATCCCGCGTCTGCAAGCGCTTGCGCCAACATGAGAGCCTCGGGTGAGGTGTTGCTGTCTAGCGCGGCGCTTTCGAGCGTCACACGGCCTTTGAAATAACCATCTATGCGTCCTTCAGCGAGCACGCTGAACTTATGTGTGGTTCCAACAAGATCAGGATTGGCTAGAACTGCGTTGCGCACCGTCGCAGCGGCTTCTTTCGAGATCATACCGCCAATTTCTTTCTTGGACAGTTCGGTTTCGATCCCAGCTTCGACAATCGCATCTTGCAACGCGGATGCAAGCAATGGCGCGTAGGCAATGGTCGTAACCTTTTTCATAACTTCAAGGTCACGTGTGCCGGACTTATCAAGTTTGGCCTCTGGCAATTCTACATTTAGCTCAAAGTAAGTCTGCTTAAAGGCACTAGAGCCGTTAAACAGCACCGAAGAAATCAATGTAACGAGTGCGATCAAGGCAACAGCGATTGCGGCAACGCCATATGCCTTAAATCGTGCTTCTGAAGCATTGCGTTTACGTGTGCGCGCGTCAGTCTCAAGGAGCGAGCGGCCCATTTTGTGGGTCTGATCGGTCATTCGTACTGCTCCTGATATTTGCGCACAATGAAGAGTGCAAAGACGTTAAGGCCGAGCGTTAGAACAAAGAGCGTCATGCCAAGTGCAAAGGCGACAAGCGTTTCGGGGCTGTTGAAATCGGTATCGCCTGTCAGCTGGCTCACGATCTTTACCGTCACGGTCGTCATCGCCTCAAATGGGTTCATGGAAAGGCGTGCTGCCGCCCCTGCCCCAAGCACAACGATCATGGTTTCACCAATGGCACGGGAAGCTGCAAGGAGCACTGCACCTACAACACCGGGGAGCGCCGCCGGCAGAACCACCTGACGAATGGTTTCTGACTTGGTCGCGCCAAGGCCAAGCGAGCCATCGCGCAACGACTGGGGGACAGACGAGATGATATCGTCCGAGAGTGAGCTAACAAACGGGATCAGCATGATACCCATGACAAGACCCGCAGTCATAACCGAAGAAGCGCTATCTCCAAGTCCAATCGGCGAGGCAATCACATCACGCAAAAGCGGGCCCACGGTAATCAGTGCGAAAAGACCATAAACGATGGTCGGGATACCCGCGAGGATTTCAATGGCCGGCTTTACAACGGCGCGGGTTTTTGTCCCTGCATATTCAGACAAATAGATTGCAGCAAAGAGACCAACTGGCACCGAAAAGATCAGCGCGATAAACGAGATATAGAGAGTGCCCCAGAGCAGCGGCAGAATGCCAAGTGCAGAGTCTCCACGGAAGTTTGGCGACCATTCGGTCGAAAAGAAGAACTTGGTCGCATCATACTGACCAAAGAAGGTAAAGCTCTCGCGAAGCATAGAAAAGACGATACCGACTGTGGTCAGGATCGCGATGCTCGACGCGGTAATAAGAGCACCACGGATCCAACGTTCCGAGGCGGTGCGCGCGTTGTAATCCGCCTTAACGTTGTTGATCGCAAAACCAACGAACAAGGCCGAAATCAACGCAATCGAAATCGGGAAAACGTTCCCATTTGAGGGGCGGAAAATCTCGCTGTCATAACGCGCAGAGATACGATCGGCGAGAAGCCAAACGACAATCAAACCGAACGCGGGCAAAAGTGCCGAAAGCGCAGCATTTAAGCCATATTGATGGGGAAGCGAGGCAAGTCGACCAGTCATTCGATTGGCTTTGCCCTTGGCAACAAAATACCCCGCGCCGGTCAGGAACAGGGTTGCGATGAGTGTCGGTGTTAAAGGCAGCACGCGAAGTCCTCGTGGCTTGGTTTGGTAGAGAG
>JAYPUF010000189.1:0-3677 GCA_038133925.1 Marivivens sp.
TGAACCCGGCCGCACAAGAAGACCCGAACTCGCCGATCGCTGGCATGCCGGTTCTCGAGTGCTGGAAGGCCAAGCAGGTGTTCGTGTCCAAGCGTGGTCAGGGAACCGGCTATTCGGGCATCGAAAACCCGCTCTTCTACAAAGAGAACACCCGCATGTTCTATGGCGACGCCAAAAAGTCGCTCGACGAGCTTCTCACGAAGATCCAGTAAGTACCCCGACAGCTCTTGGAAAAGCCCCGCCATTGTGCGGGGCTTTTTCTTTTCGCAGTCACTCTCGACCTTACTTTCAGATGCGCTAACTCTGGGCAAAGGAGAGCGCCATGTACAACGACGACGTAACCGCGATTTGTCCTGAATGCGGTTCTTCTGATATTATGTACACCAGCAATAAGATCACGTGCCTGTCTTGCGAGTTTGAAGAGGGGTTTGGCTATGACTTTTCACAGCCCTCCCCCGCGACCGATGCGCTCGATAGGGCCAAGGCGCTTGATGTTCTGAGGCGTTGGTCCTTTGCTGGATAGGGGAATAATTAGGAGATGCCGGTGACCATCGACGCAGAGCAGATTTCAGCCTTGCTCGACGCAGAGGTGGCAAAGGCCGATCCCAGTGATCCAACCGTCGCGCAATTTAGTGCTTCGCGTGTGCCGCCAAAGCTTCTCTCTGTGAACTTTAGCGGTGGCATTGTTCAAAAATGCTGGAGCGTGACGCGCACGAACGGGGACTATCGCGTCGTTTATTTGCCAACAGCAGGCTACTTTTCGCTCTGTGTGGAATCCCAAATAGGCCTCTTGGACATCGGGGTCCACGGCTCTGCTATCGGGTGTTTCGCGTCTGTTTAGCGATGCGCGTCGAAATGAGAGATGATCTTCTCGAACACCTGGGTGCGCGTTTCCGGTAGCTCCATCAGTGTTTCGTGCTTGGCATTCTTGAGCAATACCAATTCGCCCCGTGCCCAATCAGCCATTTTTGATCGAATCCGTTCGGGACTTACGATAGTTTCTTGGTCGCCCAGAAACGCAACTGTGGGAACCTTCGGAGGGGAGAGCCGCGCAAGCTCATCGGTTTCTTGCAAGGCTTCAAGAATCCACATGTATGAAGGGCCACCAAGGGTAAGTTCGGGGCGAGCGACTGCTTGACGTCGCATATAGTTCCACATCTCTGGGTCATTTGTGAGCGAGTTGTCTTCTGCTTCACCGCGCAGAACGTAAGTCTCTTTTTCTTGTCCTAATGCAAGCTTGTGACCCATGCCGAGAAACTTTGCACAGGTGGATACGACGCGTCCAACGACTTGCATCACAGGATGCGTTTCAATCCCCCACATCGGGGCCGAGAACGCAGCTGCTTTCACGTGCAGACCGAGGTGAAGTGCGCGCAGCCCGATTGCGCCCCCCATTGAGTGAGCCAAGAGGAAAAGCGGGGTAGGTAACCCGATGGCAGTGACGTGGTCCGTCAGTGCTTTGACGTCCTTTTGGTAATCAACGAAGCGTTCGACATGTCCGATATATGTTGGGACTGATAGGCGATCAGAGAGACCCTGACCTCGCCAATCAATCGTGGCAACGGCATAGCCTGCGTTCATCAACAGAGCGGCATCTTTGCCGTATTTCTCGATATATTCAGTACGCCCAGGAAAAAGCAGCACCGTTCCTTTTGCATTGGGCAATGTCCAATGGGTGACACGCAAACGCACATCGTCGCTGGCGTTGAGCCAATGGCTCTCTGCGCCATTTGGACCATCTGCAATCTCTGCAAAGAAGGGTGCTGCGTTCATGTTTATGCCAGTGTGCCGGCGAGTTTCATCGCCGCGCCCATGTCACCGTCGATTGCAAGCTTGCCTGTCATGAAAGCCGTCGTCGGATTCTCGTCGCCTTCGAAAATAGCCTGAAATGTCTCGGCCGAAGCGGTGAGAGTGACGTCGGCGGCTTCGTCCGAAGCGCGTGCACCGTTTTCGTCGATAATGATCGAGCCTTCACCGTCGATGACAAATTTAGCGGTTCCGTCAAAGCCTTGGCCGCCAAGTTTGGCATTAAGGGCTTCTACTGCTCCGTTGACGATTTCGCTCATATTTTGACCTTTCGTTGTTTCTGGCAAGCTCCCTCTGGAGATTGCCGCCGCAATGGCTACATTTGTTGTTATGAGCACCTTGCGTATTCGTTTCAAACATATCGTAGCGGCAGTTGTCTGCGCCAGTACATTTGCCGTAGCGGCACATGCGGCGGATGAGGCGCGGCTTACTGATTTGTTCCGACAGCTCAAGGAAGCGGATGCGTCTGAATACCTAGGCATTGAGCGCCAGATTGGTGACGAATGGTCAAAGAGTGGGTCGGCAGCCATCGATTTGCTTGTGCGCCGCGGCCAGGATGCGATTGACCAAGGGGATTATCAGACCGCTGTTGAGCACTTCTCGGCTGCGATTGATCACGCACCTGATTTTGCCGAGGCGTATAATGGTCGCGCAACTGCGTTTTATCTTCTTGACGAGTTCGGCCACTCATTGGAAGACATCCGACAGACGTTGATCCTCGAGCCACGTCATTTTGGCGCCCTAGCAGGCTTTGCGATGATACTCGAACAGATCAATCGAGAAGCGGATGCCCTCGTGGTTTACCGCCAAATCTTGGATCTCGCGCCTGCGGCTCCTGGAATTAACGAGGCCGTTGAACGGCTGGAATTGAAGCAAGAGGGTCGGACGCTCTGACGCCCGATCCCCCCACCGGGGACGAAAAATGACTTTGCCTTCCCGGATAACGGCCATGCTTGGGCCGACGAACACCGGCAAAACGCACTACGCAATTGAGCGTATGCTCGCGCATCAGACAGGCGTGATCGGCCTTCCTCTGCGTCTTTTGGCGCGTGAGGTCTACGACAAGATCGTGGCGCTTCGTGGCCCATCTGTTGTCGCCTTGGTCACAGGCGAAGAGCGCATTGTGCCGCCCCGCGTCAAATACTGGGTCTGCACTGTCGAGGCTATGCCCGAAGGCATGATGGTCGATTTTCTGGCTGTTGACGAAATTCAGCTCTGCTCTGATCCAGAGCGAGGACATGTCTTCACAGACCGTCTTTTGCATGCGCGAGGACGCCTTGAGACGATCTTTATGGGCGCAGACACGATGCGCCCCGCGATTGCTGCATTGGTCCCTAAGGCGCAATTCCATAAGCGCGAGCGTATGTCGACACTGACCTATTCTGGTTCGAAAAAGATAAGTAGAATGCCCGGAAGGGCAGCAATTGTCGGCTTTTCTGTTGATAATGTGTATGCGATTGCTGAGCTCTTGCGCCGAACCAAAGGCGGTGCAGCAGTCGTAATGGGCGCACTCAGTCCGCGGACGCGGAACGCTCAGGTAGCTATGTATCAGAACGGCGATGTGGATTATCTCGTAGCAACAGACGCCATTGGTATGGGGCTGAACCTCGATATTGATCACGTCGCGTTTTCATCGCTGACCAAGTTCGATGGTCGCCGGATGCGCTATCTCGAGCCTCAGGAACTCGGTCAGATCGCGGGCCGTGCAGGTCGCCACATGAGCCACGGGACATTTGGCGTTACAGGCGAAGCGCCAGAACTCGATGACGAGGTGGTCAAGGCCATCGAGGAGCATCAGTTCCGCCCCGTGAACAAACTCCATTGGCGAAATTCACGGCTCGAGTATGGAACAGTCCCGCGTCTCATTCGCA
>JAYPUF010000190.1:0-3640 GCA_038133925.1 Marivivens sp.
GCGCTACACGCGCTCAGGCGGGCGACTTTCTTTCGTTGTGCTATAACTCCGATCTCGCAGCAGAAGTCACACTTCAGCCGATCCGCCGTTATGGTTTTGATGCCGCGATTCTATTCGCCGACATCCTTTTGCTACCTCAAGCGCTTGGCGCAGACCTATGGTTCGTCACAGGCGAAGGACCACGTCTTTCGACAACAACCACGCCTGACGGCCTCAAGGCGCTCAAACCGGTGGACGCAATCCACGAGCACCTTGCGCCGGTCTATGAAACTGTGCGCATTCTCTCGCGCGAGCTACCATCTGAAACAACATTGATTGGTTTTGCTGGCGCACCTTGGACCGTTGCAACTTATATGATTGCGGGCCAAGGCACACCGGATCAGGGCCCAGCCCATGCGCTCAAGGCCGCCGACCGCACAACGTTCCAAGGGATCATCGACCTTTTGACCGAAAGCACGATCCTTTACCTATCCGAACAGATCAAAGCGGGCGCAGAAGTCGTCAAGATTTTCGATAGCTGGGCTGGAAGCCTCGAAGGTCAGGACTTTGTCGATTTCGCCGTAAAGCCTGCTGCGCGCATCACCAAGGCCATTAAGGCATTGCATCCAAATATACCCGTCATCGCCTTTCCACGCGGCGCAGGCGAGCGCTATGCAGGGCTTCACGAAGCCATCGGCGCGGACTGCATCGCACTTGATGACGGTGTAACTCCCGAGTGGGCAGCAGCAAACGTTCAGACCGGCGGCTGCGTTCAAGGAAACCTCGCCAGCAGCCATATGGTGACAGGCGGCGAAACACTCGTGAAAGAAACACGCCGCGTTGTTGAGGCGCTCTCCAATGGACCGCATATTTTCAATCTCGGCCATGGGATTACCCCCGACGCTGATCCCGACAATGTTCAGCTGATGATCGATACTGTAAGACGCGGAAAATAACTTGGAACCAAATCAGCTCAGGCGCGTTGGACAAATAGACCGAATGCGCCTGCACAGCTGGTCTAGTCCCTCCCTCCCCGATGATCCGTGCAGGCGCATCGAGGCTCTCCAAAAACAATGCGCGCCCGAGTGGACGCGCTTTTTATCATTTAATGGCTAAACTTAGACCCACTTTGCCATCGGTGGCAGGCTCATCAACACAGCGTTGGCGTCGTGACCCGTCGCAAGGCCAAACTTGGTCCCGCGATCATAAACAAGGTTATATTCGGCATAGAGACCTCGGTGGATAAGCTGAGTATCTTTGTCCGCATCTGACCATGCCTGCCCGAGACGTTTCTCAACAAGTGGAACATAGGCTGGAAGAAAAGCTCGCCCGATGTCTTGGGTCAGCGAGAAATCCTTTTCCCAGTCGCCCGAGTTGTGGTCATCCATAAAAACGCCGCCCACGCCGCGCGCACGACCTCGGTGCGGGACATAGAAATACTCGTCTGCCCATTCCTTGAGGCGGGGATAGAAATCGGTGCCGTGCGGGTCGAGATGATCCTTTTGCACCTGATGAAAGTGCGCTGTGTCCTCGTCGTATTCAATGCAAGGATTAAGGTCCGAGCCGCCACCGAACCACCAAGCATTCGGGGTCCAGAACATGCGTGTGTTCATATGAACTGCTGGGCAATGCGGGTTCTGCATATGGGCAACTAGGCTAATGCCCGACGCCCAGAATCGCGGATCTTTCTCGATCCCACGAACACCGCGCGCCGCCATCGACTTTTGCGCAGCAGGACCGAGCGTGCCGAAAACGGTCGAGACGTTCACGCCGACCTTTTCGAAAACACGGCCACCGCGCATAACGGACATCAGACCGCCGCCTGCATCGCTGCCATCGTCCGAGGCACGCTTGGTCTCAGTGACCTCAAAGCGTCCAGCAGTCATCGAGGCCGTTGGACCTTGTGCAAGCGAATCTTCCAAGCCTTCGAAGGTCGCTACGATTTGATCCCTAAGTTCGCGGAACCACGCCGATGCACGGTTCTTTTCGTCGATCATTGCCTCGTTCATACTCACTTCCAGATCTTTGATATTGAATAACATCGGCTCCTAGCATTGATTGAGACCAACCGCTACGGCGGACCAAGAGCCATTTCAGGAGACCATAATGCGCCGCATCCTATTTGTCCTGCCTCTCCTTGCCGCAGCCTGTGCAACCCCACGTGAAGCCTGTATTTCTCAGGCAAGCTCCGATCTTCGGACGCTCAATTCACTGATTGCCGAAACCCAAGCCAATATCGCTCGCGGTTTCACCTATGTGACAAAACAAGAAGTCATCACAACCAAGTCGTTTTGTGAGCTAACGAATCAGGATGGCTCAATTTCGACCTATCCCTGTGACGATGTCGAAACGATCGAACATCGTGAGCCGGTCGCAATCGATCTGAACGTCGAGCAGGCCAAACTTAGCTCGATGATCCAGCGGCAAAAGGTTCTTGAAAGCCAAGTGAACGCCGCAGTTCAACAGTGCGTCGCAACCTACCCTGAATAATCAGTGCGCAGCGCAGCCCACAGGATCAATGAGCGTGCGCCCGCCATCAACGGTCATGATCTGACCTGTTACAAAACTCGCCGCATCTGACGCGAGATATTGAACGGCATCGCAAACCTCGTTGGCGTTTGCGATCCGTTGAAGTGGTGTGTGTGCGATAATTTCTTTGCGGAAATCATCATTCTCTTTGAGCTTACTCTTAAGCGATGCGCTCATCACACTACCAAAGGCAACGCCGTTCACACGGATACGTTTTGGCGCAAGCGCCACGGCAAGCGAGCGCGTCATCTGATCTGATGCCGCAGCCGATACCGAATAGGCCAAAAGCTCGGGGTGCGTGCGACGTGCGGCAATCGAAGAGAGGTTGATAATCGTGCCAAGACTTCCTTCGTCTTGGCCTTCGCCTTGCTTGATCATGCGACGCGCGATGGCCTGGGACAAACGCAGCGATGTGAGCATGTTCTGCTCAAGAAGGTCCATCACGGTGTTATCATCAGCGTCCAGCGGGTCCGTCAGGGCGACCTGACGCGTAGCGTTCACTAATATATCGATCCGCTCAAACGCATCTACGGTCGCTGAAATCAGGTTCGCGACATTCAGCTTCTTACGCAGGTCGCCAGCAAATATCCGAACGGGGGAATTTTCTTCGGATGCGTCATCGCCAATTTCGCGTTCAAGCGCGGCTTCGTCCATGTCAGCGAACATTACATTCGCACCTGCTTCAACGAACTGGCGCCCGATCGCAAGACCTACGCCATTTGCGGCACCAGTGACGATTGCTGTTTTGCCTGCGATTGAAAAAGACATGGCTGTCTCCGTTGTTGATGAGCGGGAGCTTACTGTTTCGGACGAGAAGCGTGAAAGACTTTAAACGCTGAAGTGCCGCGCACTTCTTCTACATTCTTGAAACGCTCTTTAAGTGCGGCCTCATAGGGAAGGTGACGGTTTGCCACCATCCAAAGATGCCCCGAGGTCGATAGATTGCGCGCAGCAGCGGCGATAAACTGTTGACCAAGAGCAGGTTCAGCAGTCCGGCCTTTGTGGAATGGCGGGTTCATCACAATGACCTGATACGGGTCTTTTACTTTGAACGTGGTGGCGTCGGCCCAATGGAAAGAGGCACGCTCGTCCGTGACATTCAAACGTGCGCAGTCAAGCGACAGTTTTTCAG
>JAYPUF010000191.1:0-3624 GCA_038133925.1 Marivivens sp.
GTGAAATAACGGCGCGATCACGCCGATTTTTCCAATCTCGGTTTTGACGAAACGCGGGCTACAACTTATAAGCGGCCCACATTACATCGGGGGCAAGCGCGTGCTTCGTTTCATTCTATCGTTCTTCGGAACAATTTTTTCGATGATCACGCTGGGTATTGGCCTCGCCGCGCTCTCGCTTGGCGCGATTTTCTATATGTATGGCAAAGACTTGCCAAGCTACGAGGTTCTCTCTCAGTATCGTCCCAAAACAATCAGCCGGATTTATTCGGGCGAGGGGCAGATCATCGACGAATTCGCAACCGAACGCCGTGTCTTTACCCCAGCTGAAGAGATTCCCGATATCGTAAAGCAGGCGTTTATTTCTGCCGAAGATAAGAACTTCTACACACACCCTGGTTACGATATTCGCGGCATGGCGGCTGCCTTCCTTGACGCGGTGAAATCGCGAGGCGCTGATCTTCGCGGTGCATCGACGATTACGCAGCAGGTTATGAAGAACTTCCTCCTTGATGGCTCGCGATCAGCAGAGCGCAAGATCAAAGAACTTATCCTCGCGGCTCGTATCGAGAAGGCCATGGATAAAGAGCGTATCCTTGAGCTTTACCTCAATGAAATCGACCTTGGTGTGCGCAGTTTCGGTGTAACTGCTGCGGCTCAATCCTATTTCAACAAGCCATTGAGCCAGCTTTCGCCTGCCGAGGCCGCCTTCCTCGCCGTGCATCCTAAGGCACCTTATAGCTATCATCCCGTCAAGAACCGAGATGCCGCAATTGAACGCCGCAACTTCATTCTGCGAGAGATGTTCGAGAACGGGTATCTCACCCAAGCGGAATATGACGAGGCCCGTAATGATCCCCTTCGTACGGTGCAGAGCGGTGATTTCCAAAGTTATCAAAGCACGCGTCAGTCGCGCGACTATTTCACTGAGGAAGTCCGTCGTCAGGTCACGCAGCTCTTTGGCCTGACCCAAGAGCAATTCTCGTCCGAAGGCTATGCAATTCGCGCAACTGTGGATGCAGAGCTTCAGGTGACTGCGGCCCATGCGCTACAAAAGCAACTTGAGGACTTTGACCGTTCGATCGGCAAATGGCGCGGGACAAAAGACAAGATTGCCGAAGAAAATCTCGGTTCAGAGCAGGCATGGCGTGATGCGCTTGCCGCTTTGTCGACACCGCGTGACATTACGCTTGATGGTCAATGGTATCCTGCTGTTGTGCTCGGTGTAGAAGATCAACGGCTCGTCATTGGCATTGAAGGCGTCGAGGAAACTGAGGCCGAGCCATTTGAAGTCCCCCGTGAAGATATCAAATGGATGTCTGGGAACTTCCAAGACAACTTTGAACGTGGCGACGTTGTCCTAGTTCGCCGAGTGACTTCGGATGGTGCTTTTGTGCGCTGGTCGCTCAGGCAGGTGCCAGAAGTTCAGGGCGGCTTTATGGCGATGGACGTGAATACGGGCCGCGTCTTGGCGATGCAGGGCGGCTTCTCTTACCAAGAGTCGAACTTTAACCGTGCGACCCAAGCGATGCGCCAGCCCGGTTCGTCCTTTAAGCCCTTCGTCTATGCCTCTGCACTTGATAGCGGTTATTCGCCCGCGACCATCATTGTCGACGCACCGATCGAAGTGAATACGCCTCAAGGTCTTTGGCGTCCGCAGAACTCTTCGGACAAGTTTTATGGACCGACACCGCTCCGTACTGGTATCGAGCAGTCACGTAACCTCATGACAATTCGACTTGCCCAAGAAGTTGGAATGGATGTCGTCGGAGCCTATGCGGAACGCTTTAATATCTACGACAAGATGAACCCCTTCTTGTCGAACTCTCTGGGCGCGCAGGAAACCACGCTTTATCGCGTTGTCGCCGCTTATGCGATGTTTGCCAATGGCGGCGAGCGCGTAGAACCGACCCTCGTTGACCGAGTGCAAGATCGTTCGGGTAAAACCGTATATCGCCATGATCAGCGCAACTGCGTTGACTGCTCTTTGCCTAGTTTGCCGTCAGGAGAAGCGCCTGAAGTCATTTCCAACCGCGAGCGTATTATGAACGCAGTGACTGCATACCAGCTCACTTCGATGATGCGCGGCGTAGTCGAGCGCGGTACGGCAAGCGGTGCGATTAACTTGCCCGTGCCGATTGCTGGTAAAACGGGTACAACGAACGATGCAAAAGATGTTTGGTTCGTTGGCTTTTCCTCGAACATCGTGGCTGGCTGCTACATCGGCTATGATAACCCGCGTAGTCTTGGTCGTGGCGCCTATGGTGCATCAGTCTGTGGTCCTGTTTTCCAAGACTTCATGGAAGTGGCCATCGACAAGTTCGGTGGCGGCGCCTTCAAGGTTCCCGAAGACTGTCAGTTCATCAAGATCGACCGCTACACCGGTGGACGTCTCCCTGATGATGCGAGCGGCGATAACGTGATCTCGGAATGTTTCCGTGCGGGCGAAGAACCTGTCTTTGGCATCATGTTTGACGGTGGCTTTGCGATGTCGGCTGATCTTCCTCTCTTTGACGAAGTCCCGAGTGCTGCAAAGCAGATCACCACCTCAACTGGAGAGACCGCGACAGTCGGTCCGAATGCTTCGTTTGGCACTCTCTCATCGGGCGGTCTTTACTGACCTAGCCCTTGCTGTTAGGGGCCTTGCTGAATATTACCCTCAGAAACCACCGGCGCGATCTGGCGCCGGACCAAATGATTAAGACCGGAAAGTCCAATGCGCGCCGAAATTCTCAACGTTGTTTCCGCCATCGAAAAATCGCTCAAGCTATTGGCTCAGCGTCTGGATTGGGAAACGGCTGAGTATCGCCTTGAAGAATTCAACGCTCGTGTTGAAGATCCAAGCCTTTGGGATGATCCTGAGGCTGCGCAAAAACTGATGCGCGAACGTCAGATGCTTGTCGATGCGATCGACGGCTTCAAGGCGATCAAGCAAGAGTTGGCCGACAACATCGAACTCATCGAACTTGGCGAAATGGAAGACGACGCGGATGTCGTCAAAGACGCCGAAGCCGCTCTCAAGGACCTCAAGGCCAAAGCTGCGCAGAAAGAGATCGAAGCGCTTCTGGATGGCGAGGCGGACGGCAACGATACCTTCCTTGAAATCAACTCTGGCGCAGGTGGCACCGAGAGCTGTGACTGGGCCTCGATCCTTGCACGTATGTATGTCCGCTGGGCTGAGAAAAAAGGGTATAAGGTCGAGCTTCAGTCTGAAAGTGCAGGCGAAGAAGCAGGTATCAAATCAGCGGCCTATAAGATCAGCGGCCCGAATGCTTATGGCTGGCTCAAGTCAGAGTCCGGTGTTCACCGTCTGGTGCGCATTTCTCCCTACGACTCTGCTGCGCGTCGCCACACCTCGTTCTCATCCGTTTGGGTTTACCCTGTCGTTGACGATAACATCGAAATCGAAGTGAAGCCGAACGACATTCGCATCGACACCTATCGTTCTTCGGGTGCTGGTGGTCAGCACGTGAACACCACTGACTCTGCCGTGCGTATTACCCACCTTCCGACAGGCATCGTAACGACCTCGTCTGAAAAGTCGCAGCACCAGAACCGCGATATTGCGATGAAGGCCCTTAAATCGCGCCTTTACCAGATGGAGCTTGATAAGCGGAATGCCGC
>JAYPUF010000192.1:0-3622 GCA_038133925.1 Marivivens sp.
ATTGACGAAGATGCGTGGATCGCGCTCATTGCAGGGCTATGAGTGGGCGTCCAGAAATCCTTTTTCCGCTTTTTGGAAAGCTGACCACGCTTGATGGGGTTGGTCCCAAAATGGCTGGCCTGATGGAACATCTGGACATAGAGAAACCGCGAGACGTGCTGTACACGCTGCCGCACAGTGGGATCGACCGCAGGCCCTTGGCCTCGGTACGAGAGGCGCAGCTTCCCGCAACTGTAACGGTCGAAATCACCGTGCAGGCGCATCATAAGCCGGCAAACAAATCCAGACCTTACCGGATTACAGCAAGCGATGCGGGCGGAACGCTGCAATTGGTGTTTTTCCATGCGCGCGGAGACTATCTTGAAAAGCAGCTCCCCGTGGGCGCGCGCCGCATCGTTTCAGGCAAGGTAGAGCTTTTCGATGGTGTGGCCCAGATGGTGCATCCTGACTTTATTCTGAAGCCAGAGGACGCGGGCGACATTCCACCCTATGAGCCTGTGTATCCTCTGACCGCGGGCGTGACCCAAAAGGTGATGTACCGTGCATCGCGTTCAGCTGTTGCCCTCGCGCCAAAGCTTGCCGAATGGGCCGATGCGGCTCTTGTTGCGAGCGAAGGTTGGCCGTCTTGGGGTGATGCACTGCTAGAAGCACATGCGCCAAAGAACGGTTCCGAAGTTTCGAACCTGAGTAAAGCGCGCCAGAGGCTTGCTTATGATGAATTCTTTGCGCATCAGGTGACGCTTGCCCTTGCGCGTCAATCTGTGCGCAGAGCAAAAGGGATCGAAAACCACGGTACGGGCAGGCTCCAGTCCAAGGTGGTATCGAGCCTGCCTTATAAGCCGACCGAGGCGCAAACGCGGTCCATAGGCGAGATAGCGGCTGATATGGCGCAGCCGATACGCATGAACCGCTTGCTCCAAGGGGATGTTGGCTCTGGTAAAACATTGGTCGCCTTGATGGCGCTCTTGGTGGCGGTCGAGGCTGGCGGGCAGGGTGTCATGATGGCACCGACCGAAATCCTTGCGCGTCAGCACCTTGACGGGTTGCAACCACTTGCTGAGGCAGCTGGCGTAGTGCTTGAAATCCTGACTGGGCGTGACAAGGGCAAAGAACGAGACGCAAAGCTAAAGGCGCTGCGCGAGGGGAATATCCATATTCTCGTGGGCACACATGCCGTATTTCAGAAAGACGTTGAGTTCAGCGACTTGCGCTTGGCTGTAATCGACGAACAGCATCGTTTTGGTGTCGCCCAGCGTATGGAGCTTGGCTCTAAAGGGCATGCGGTCGATGTTCTTGTTATGACAGCGACACCAATCCCGCGCTCTTTGGCTCTTGCGCAATATGGTGACATGGACGTTTCGGTGCTTGATCAGAAGCCGCCCGGCCGAACGCCAGTGCAAACGGCGCTGGTCAGCACCGGGCGGCTTGACGAAGTGGTCGCAAAACTTCGAGCAGCGATGGACGCGGGGCGGCAGGCCTATTGGGTTTGCCCTCTGGTGGAAGAAAGCGAAGTATCCGATCTTGTTTCCGCCGAGCAGAGATTTGCACTGTTACGTGCAGCGCTTGGTGAGGGTAACGTCGGGCTTGTTCATGGACAGATGCCTCCTGCCGATAAGGACGCTGCAATGGCGCGGTTCGTTTCCGGTGAGACAAAGGTTCTTGTCGCGACAACGGTAATTGAAGTTGGGGTCAACGTTCCAAATGCCTCGATTATGGTGATCGAGCGTGCGGAGCATTTCGGGCTTGCACAGCTGCACCAGCTTCGTGGACGCGTAGGGCGCGGCTCTGAGGCTTCGACCTGTCTTTTGATGTACCAATCGCCTTTGACCCAGAGCGGGCAGCGGCGCTTGGAAATTCTTCGTGAGACCGAAGACGGTTTCCGCATCTCTGAAGAAGACCTTGCTATGCGAGGGGCCGGGGATGTGATCGGGACCGCTCAATCAGGTGTTCCAAAGTTCCGCATTGCCGATATGGAATCGCAAGTGCGACTCATGCAGGTGGCTCAAACAGACGCTCGCAAGCTGCTTTTTGATGACCCAAATCTGAAATCCAAGCGAGGAGAGGCGGTTCGTGTTCTCCTTTGGCTCATGGAACAGGACAAGGCGATCCGATTGATTTCAGTGGGTTAGAACCTTTCAACTCATTTTGTTCACTTTTGTTCTCAAAAAGTTCTTTACATGGCGTTAACCTTGTGAGAACAAATTAGCAACAGGAACAAAGGAGCAGTCCAATGGCCCACGACATCAAAACCGCACTGACCCGTTCGCGTGAAACACTAGTTGCTGACGCTCTTGGCGTCGCGGCTTTGGCCGTGATCCTCTATGGTTCGCTTTGCCTTCCTGGCCTTTTCTCTGCCTGACGTTTTTCGTGTCGACACAAATGCGCTTCATGTCCCGTAGAAGCGCTTAGACGACCTGCCTGTCCAGTCTTGGGGAATTCGCCTTCCTCGATGTGCTCGGTTCCCACACGAATACGTTTCCTACCCGCCGCCATCCCTGTCCCGGATGCGCGGCGGTTTTCTTTTCTGGCGTTAGATGATGTAGGCGAGGCGTAGTCCGCCCCACAATTTACCTTTTACGATGATCGGAGCCGAGAGGTCCTTCATCATAGTAAAGTTTCCGCCGCCCATGTCGCGACGATAGACTTGCATCAGAAACGCATCGCGGTTCTGGCCAGCTTTGAGACCAACGCGATCGTTGAACATGCGACGATTACGTGCGTTCGCAGCGTTCCAAATTGGATCAGGGCTCTGGGGCCTTGCGAACTTGTGGTTATGCGTTGGAAGGTAGCCTTGCTGATCCACAGCCGCGCAAAAGACGATCCGAGTGTCGAGGTTGAGCGCAGGCTCTTGATACTTTGGAAGGATCTTGTCGGTAAAAGCAGTAAACCTTGTCATGTATTGTTCAGGGTTGCTGCCTTTGATTGGCACATAGGTGCTATCAAACAAGTCAGACATTGAGATGTCGCCTTGCTCGACGGCTTCTGAAAAAGCGGTGCTGATCGCTTTGGCCGTATCAGTCACATAAGTGATGAACTTTTTGTCCTCGGTGACGCCGCCGCTCGCGATACCAAGTTTTACGATCCGCTCACTGTCATCAACGAGATTGTGGATGCGTTCGCGCGAGCTTTCGACGCCGTTCGAGGTTTCTTCGGACGCTTCCTCGAGAGTGCTGATGACGGGCATAAACGCGCTGACTGCTGTCGATATGCTTTCGGCACGATGCTGCATGTCTTCGCCTTTCGCGACGGTTCCATGCATCTGCTGCGCAATGCTGTCCATAAGCGAGTTTGTTCCGCTGAAACCCTGAATCACAACCTTGGCTTCACTTGCCACGCTGCGTGCTTCGTTCCCGAACCCGCGAAGGTCTTCGGCAAGCGAAGCAATGCCGTCTGTGACATCAGCGGCGGCGCGAGACGTCGAACGTGAAAGTTCGGTGATCGCTTCCGCCACAACAGCGAAACCGCGTCCGGACTGGCCTGCGCGCACGGCTTCAATCTTTGCATTAATCGCGAGGATGTTCACCTGACGCGCAATGCCGGAGATTTCAGCGTTCAGCTTTTCGACGCCATGGAGCGCTTCTTCGATGTTTTGCATGCGTTCGCTGATCGATGCGACCCAGCG
>JAYPUF010000193.1:0-3557 GCA_038133925.1 Marivivens sp.
CGGTTCGAATGTCTTCCTCTTCCCAAGCCATAAGACCTGCGATTGCGAAGATGGTAATCCCAAGCCCCATATGCGCAAAGGCCTTGCCCCAGTCAGCGCGGGGCATACGGCTCATACGAACAAACCGCGCAGCGATGCCTCGACGGCCTGTGCGCATCCAAAGGTCATAGAGAGCGCCCACGACCACCCAAGCGCCAAGCATCACACCGACCGGACCAAGAGCGCTCTTGCCTGTTTGCATTGCGAAAACGAGACCGCCAAGCGCTACGGCAAAGATCGCAACAGGTGCCATATCTTTGAGTGCGCGGCTTAGGTTTCCGCGCTTCCATGCCAGAATGGCCCCAACGGGAAGAACGATGGCCAAGGCGACCATAAATGGGGTGAAAGCTGCGTTGAAGAACGGCGCGCCAACGGAAAGGGCGCGGCCCATAGTCATCTCGGCCACAAGCGGCCAAATGGT
Source organism: Marivivens sp. (assembly GCA_038133925.1). GTDB lineage: Bacteria > Pseudomonadota > Alphaproteobacteria > Rhodobacterales > Rhodobacteraceae > Marivivens. Next base: position 461 of record JAYPUF010000193.1, read on the forward strand.
GCCGATAAAGACAACAAAGGCGGCAACAGCGAGCAATATGTTGTTCACCACGAGCGCGGATTCTCGGCTCACAAGCGAGAAGATGCCCTTGGCCTCCATCGCCCCTGCCCGCGCGGCATAAAGCGTCAGAGCGCCCCCAACAAAGAAGAAAAGAATAGCGAGGATAAAGACGCCACGCTCAGGATCATTGGCAAAGGCATGGACCGAAGTGATTACGCCCGAACGCACGATAAAGGTTCCAAGAAGCGAGAAGCCAAATGCAAGGATCGCAAGCAGGATCGTCCAGCTTTTCAATGCCTCACGTTTTTCCACAACAATGGCAGAGTGAAGCAAAGCAGCCGCGATGAGCCACGGCATAAAGGATGCGTTTTCAACAGGGTCCCAGAACCAGAAACCGCCCCAACCAAGTTCATAATAGGCCCACCAAGAGCCAAGCGCGATCCCGATGGTCAGGAATATCCACGCCGCAAGCGTCCATGGGCGCACCCAACGCGCCCAAGCCGCATCCACGCGGCCTTCGATCAAAGCCGCAACGGCGAATGAGAAGGCCATCGAAAGGCCTACATAACCCAGATAAAGGAACGGCGGATGGAACGCGAGGCCGGGGTCTTGAAGGAGCGGGTTGAGGTCTTGACCGTCAAAGGGCGGGACTTCGAGACGGATGAACGGGTTCGAGGTCAGCAGAATGAACAGATAGAACGCGACCGAAACTGACGATTGAACGGCCAAAACACGTGCCTTAAGGGCGGCAGGAAGGTTGCCACCAAAGAACACCGCGCATGCGCCAAAAAGCGTGAGGATAAAGAGCCAGAGGAACATCGACCCCTCGTGGTTGCCCCAAACGCCCGAGACTTTGTAGAGCATCGGTTTGGCGCTATGCGAGTTCAGCACCACAAGCCGCAGCGAGAAATCCGAGACCACAAAGGAATATGTCAGTGCGGCAAAGGCCACCCCGACCAAGAGCAATTGCGAAACGGCCGCGGGGTCGCCCACAGCCATCCAATTGCGCCACCCTTTGTGGGCACCGATCATGGGAACAATCATCTGAACCAAGGCAATGCCAAAGGCCAGAATCAGCGAAAAATGTCCGAGTTCTGCTATCATGTATTCTGTTTACCGCATTCGTTGATCAGGCCCAATCAAATTGGAGCGAGGAGTCCCGCGACCACTGGCCTCAGGTCCCGACAATGAACATACCGCTAAAGGCCAGCCCCATCAGCGCAGTCACAAAAGCCCCCAAGATCAAACGCACGAGCCATTTGAGTGTGTCCTCAATCGCGGCAAGGCGAGCCTCGACCGAGATGCGGTGAACCTCCTCCACCGCGCAGTGGGTTTCAAGCGCACCAATTCGGCGCTCGGCAATCTGGTTCCAAGGTTCGGTCATCGCCCCGCTCTCCATTCATCGAGCGCGGCATTCTCGCTGGTTTGAGGAATATTCGGAGTTTCGACAGGAAGCGGCGAGAGCGTTTCAATTGCCTCGACCCGCGCTCGAACTTCGCTTGCCATACCTGCGGTGCGAACGACCGAAGCTTGGAAATCCTGCGCCTTGGCTTGATGACGGGCACCAAAATAAAAGCTGATGATTGCGCCCATCAGCCACCACATCGGCTCGGGGACAAGGGCGATGCCCTGCATACGGCTTGCAAACCAAACGGGATCGCTCATCGCCGTCACAAAAAGTCCGATCGTTCCAAAGGCAAGAATTGGACGCGGCAAACGGTTCAGACCGTCAACGACACGATCAAAAAGCCCGATGCGGGGCTGGCCGAACTCGGCTGCATATTGCGCCAAGGCCTGCGCCCGCATCTCGGCCTCTCGGTCTGCACTTTTTTCGGTATTTTCGCGAAAGACGCCCATCGTTTCAACAATGGCATTGCGCCCACCGCCAAAGAGAACATCCAATAGTTTTCCCATCAGGCCCATTGCGCAACCCTCTGATTATGTTGATCTTCTGTGAAATGAAAGCGAGGTGAAACAAACGCCTCAGCACGTGTGATCCAGCCCCCTTTACCGCCATCTCGGCGACGCGCAAACTTGCGTAAAGGGGCGCGGCGATCCGCCAGCGAATAGTAATAATTTCGTCGTTCAATTCCATAGGCATCGACCATCAGCTCTCCTGCGCTTGCAAATGCGCGTGCGCAGGCCGCAACGGTCTGTGATCCGATGGCTCCATCGACGGCAATGCTCTCTCCCATCAGGACAAGAAGCCGCTGAAGAATACGAACCGCCTGCGCCCCTGCGTTCACATACATATCAAAAACTGTTGGCTGGAGCGCTTCGGGAAGCTCGGCAATACGCGGCCCTCGAAAATAATGCTCAAGAAAAATATCCGCGGCGAGTTCAGGCGTCATCGCCCTTACATCCGATTTATCGATGCGCCCGTCTTTGGTCAGATCGCGTCCCAAATGCTTCAGCGTGTCCAAAGTCACACCGTGTTTGGTCGCGCCGCCCGGATCATCAGGATCGTCGACATAGCCTCCCTCGCGGGTGACGATTTCGTTTGCGATGTCTTGGATGTTTATCATGCTCGGTCCCCAAGTTGTTAGGACCAAGCATCACATTCAAAGGTTAATTGGTCGCTGCACCAGCGTCCGGCTCGACATAGACACCCTGTTCCTTGAGCGCGTCGATCACCTCTTTTGGCATGTAGGTTTCATCGTGTTTCGCAAGGATTTCAGTCGCTTGAAACACGCCGTCAATGTAGCGACCTTGTCCTACCATGCCTTGGCCCTCCTCAAAAAGATCAGGAAGGATACCAGTATAAGCAACAGCCACCGAAGCGCCGCCATCGGTCACACTAAAGGTCACAGTCTCGCCTTCTCCGCGCACAAGTGTGCCCTCTTCGACGAGACCACCGATACGGAAAGTCTCATTCGCAGAAGGTGGAGTTTCAACGACCTGAGAGGGCGAGCGAAAGAAGTTGATCCCATCGCGCATCGCATAACCGATGAGCCCCGTCGAAATCGCCAGAGCAACAAAGGCCAGAACGATGATCTGGACGCGACGGCGTTTTTTAAGGGACTTGAGACCACTCATGGGAATACCGGTGCGAGCATCAGACCCGCTGTTTCTGGAAGGCCAAGCATCAGGTTGGCGT
>JAYPUF010000194.1:0-3530 GCA_038133925.1 Marivivens sp.
AGGTGCAAATGGTTAAACGTCGCACCAAAGTCAGAAACCGACCTGTGCAATGCTGCACGAGACATGCGCGCTGCGAATGTTTGCGAAAGTGCGATGATGGGCTAGGTCTTGATCAAAGAGAATGCGAACGGAGATCGACAATGGGCTATCTTGATAACGGTGAATGGGTCGACAAGTGGTACGACACCGAATCTACGGGTGGCAAATTCGTGCGTTCAACCGCCGGCTTTCGAAATTGGATTACAGCTGACGGCTCGGCAGGTCCGAGCGGCGAGGCGGGCTTCAAAGCAGAGAGTGGCCGCTATCACCTTTATGTCTCTCTCGCCTGCCCATGGGCACATCGCACGCTTGTATTTCGTGCAATCAAAGATCTGAGCGATCATATTTCGGTGTCAGTCGTGCATCCCCACATGCTTTCAGACGGTTGGACCTTTGAGACAGACTTCGATGGCGCAACTGGCGACACGCTCTTCGGTTTCAAGTTTGCACGGGACATCTATACCAAAGCGGATCCCAAAATCTCGGGCCGCGTAACGGTGCCGATCCTCTGGGACAAAGAGCGCGGCACAATCGTTTCAAACGAAAGCTCTGAAATTATCCGCATGTTCAACTCAGCTTTTGACGGGATCACCGGTAATTCTGATGACTATTGGCCCGCGCGCCTGCGCGACCAAATCGAGGCAGTGAATGAGCGCGTCTACGACACCATCAACAATGGTGTTTACAAATCAGGTTTTGCGACCAGTCAGGACGCATATGAAGAAGCAGTCGAACCGCTCTTTGCAAGCCTAGACTGGATCGAGAGTATCCTCGCAGAAAGTCGCTACCTGACGGGCGAAACTCTAATCGAGGCGGACTGGCGCTTGTGGACAACGCTGGTTCGGTTCGATGCCGTGTATCACGGGCATTTCAAATGCAACCGCCGCAGGATTGTCGACTATCCGAATATCTGGGCCTACACCCGCGAACTTTATCAAAAGCCAAAGGTCGCCGAGACGTTGAATATCAAACACATCACGGCGCACTACTACTACAGCCACGACATGATCAATCCAACGCGAGTTGTCCCAGTCGGCCCCGGACTGAATTGGGATGAACCGCATGGGCGCGGGTAGTTACCCGCGCTGACCATAGTGCGATACGATCTCTGCTACATCGTTGGGGTCTGTCTGGCTCTTGACCAAAGCTCTGGCGTTACCACTGAACGCAAAAAGTGAACCGTCCGAAAAGAAGGTCGTGTCCGTTACAAAAACGACATTTGTATCGGGCGAGCGGACACGCGCCCAATCGGCTAGCCCAAGGGCGCTCCCGTCAGGTAAAACGAGGTCGACGAGCATTACGTCAAAATCATTGCACCGCACCGCTTCCATTGCATCATCGATACAATCTGCGACATCCACATCATTGCCGAGCCGTTCTATATGGCGCTTCCAAAGCCAACATAGGTTTGGGTTGTTCTCGACTATCAAAACTTTCATCAGGCCCCCGACGTTTTGCCGATTGCTCCTCCGACAACGCTCGCTTCAACTGGGTGTCGCTCCAAAAGTTTAACGACGGGTTAACAGAAGTGTCACAGTCGCGTGCTCGTGAAGAGACTTGCGAAAGCGGCGAGAATCCGCTTTCAACCGCGTGAAATGGAGAACCAAATGACAAGCTGGATCACGATCTGCGACACATGCAAACGCGAAAACTGGGCCGAAAGCGGTAAGACGCGGACCGATGGAGAAGAGCTTGCGATCTTGATCGAGGCCGTGGCGGCAGGTCGCGAAAACGTCCGGACGCGCCGTGTTTCGTGCCTTATGGGCTGTTCTCACGGGTGTAACATCGCTGTGCAATCTGAGGACAAGCTTGCCTATACCCTTGGCCGTTTCGAACCTGATCAAGAAAGCGCAGAAGCCATCGTGGACTATGCTGTCAAACATGCACAGAGCGAGACGGGTCAGGTTCCATTTCGTGAATGGCCCGTGGGAGTCAAAGGACATTTCGTGACCCGTCATCCACCGCTGCCTAAAGTCGAATGAAGACCAAACGCGATCATGGCGGCGGCATCGATGCCGCGATTGAGAAATGGGGCGGGCTCCGCACGGATTGGCTCGACCTCTCGACAGGCATAAACCCCGTGCCTTATCCAGTCGGTTCGATTTCGGATGCGGCGTGGAACGAACTCCCTGATCAACGGGCTTTTCTCAAACTTGAACTTGCCGCTCGAAAGTTCTGGAATGTACCAGATGGGGCAGCAGTTTTGGCAACCAATGGCGCCTCTGCCGCCATTGCGCGGATGCCCGAGGTCGCAGGGTCCGGTGCTTTTATCCCCGAGCCAACATACAACGAACATGCGGCTTCATTCAGACAAATGGGCAAAACAGTATCGCCGAGCGATACAACGCTTGGAACGCATATTTACGTGCACCCCAATAACCCCGACGGCCGCCTCGTCGATCATCAGGTTTTTCAACACCGCCCACTGACAATCATCGATGAAAGCTTTTGTGACGTTACCCCCGAAAAAACGCTAATCGAAAATAGCGATCAACGCGGCGTTCTTGTGTTAAAGAGTTTCGGGAAGTTCTGGGGTCTTGCGGGGCTTCGACTTGGGTTTGTTATCGGCGACCCAGAGCTTGTCGAACCGCTCCGCGAACGTCTCGGACCATGGAGTGTTTCTGGTCCGGCTTTGGAAATCGGTTACCGCGCACTTAGGGACATGGACTGGGCCAGCCAAACGCGAATGCGCCTCGCCGAGGACACAGCTCGACTTGATAAATTGATGATTGAGAAGGGCGCGTCTTTGGTCGGGGGAACAACACTCTTCCGCCTCTATGATACCGAGGACGCAAATGGCTGGCAGGAAGGGCTCGCTCAGAGAAAAGTCCTTTCGCGAATTTTCCCTTACTCAGACCGTTGGGTCCGTCTGGGCCTGCCACATCCTGACCGCTGGGGTCAGCTTGAGGACGCACTATGATCGTCGTTCTTGCGATGTTTCTCGACGCCATCTTTGGCGAGCCGAAATGGGTTTGGGATCGATTTCCGCACCCAGCCATCCTTATGGGTCGGTGCATCACCTTCATTGATGAGCGCTTCAATCAAGGCGGCGGAAGAAGGCTCAAAGGCATCTTCAGCTTTGGCACACTTGTGCTTCTCTTCGGCCTTTTGGGCTGCCTTATCCAAGCACTTCCGCTGGGGGCAATCGATGTCCTTATCGGTGCAATCCTTATCGCTCAAAAATCGCTTGTTGAACACGTAGCAGCAGTCGCATCTGCTCTGCGCCTTTCGCTTGAAGAAGGGCGTCGCCGTGTGGGCTGGATCGTTGGACGCGACACTTCTGAGATGGATGCTGCAGCCGTTTCACGTGCCGCTATAGAAAGCGCCGCTGAAAACTTCTCTGATGGTGTCATTGCGCCAATCTTTTGGTTTGCACTTTTGGGGCTCCCGGGACTTCTCGTTTACAAGATAACCAATACAGCAGACAGCATGATCGGCTATCGCACGCCGCGCCATGAGCAATTCGGCTGGGCCGCTGCTCGGTTTGACGA
>JAYPUF010000195.1:0-3501 GCA_038133925.1 Marivivens sp.
ACCTCTTTTAACCAGTTGATCAAATATTTGCAGTCGCATTGCTTTGGATGCAAGGGAAATGCGTGTTAACATTGATAGCGCTAACTCAAAGTAATTGGGGAATTGACCCTAGGAAACCAATCCAAAATGAGCTAATGGAAAATTAGTTTAACACTAAACTATCTCATGCAAGGAAGTCACATGACCGACGATAGCCGCGATCTTCAGCGTCAGGCCGCACTTGATTATCACAAGTTTCCGAAACCCGGCAAGCTTGAGATCCGCGCCACGAAGCCACTTGCGAACGGCCGCGACCTATCCCGTGCCTATTCCCCCGGCGTGGCAGAGGCCTGCCTTGAGATCAAAGCAAACCCTGATACCGCACGTGATTATACCGCGAGAGGCAACCTCGTTGCAGTCGTGTCAAATGGCACAGCGGTTCTTGGTCTTGGAAATATCGGAGGCCTTGCATCAAAGCCAGTGATGGAAGGAAAGGCTGTTCTTTTCAAGAAGTTCGCTAATATCGACTGCTTCGATATCGAGCTGAATGAACCCGACCCATATAAACTTGCGGATATTGTTTGCGCACTCGAACCAACCTTCGGCGCAATCAACCTCGAAGACATCAAGGCGCCCGATTGCTTTATCGTTGAACAAATCTGCCGCGAGCGGATGGGCATTCCCGTATTCCACGACGACCAGCACGGGACCGCAATTGTGGTAGGTGCGGCTGCAACAAACGCGCTCCACGTCGCAGGCAAGAAATTCGAGGACATCAAAGTCGTCTCGACGGGGGGCGGCGCGGCGGGTATCGCCTGCCTCAACATGCTGCTCAAACTAGGTGTAAGACGCGAAAACGTTTGGCTCTGTGATATTGCTGGCCTTGTCTACGAAGGCCGCACTGAAGAAATGACTCCGCAAAAGGCGGAATACGCTCAGAAGTCCGATCTGCGCACCCTTGGCGAAGTGATCGAAGGCGCGGACCTTTTCCTTGGACTTTCTGGACCGGGCGTTCTCAAACCTGAAATGGCTGCAAAGATGGCCGATCGCCCAATCATCTTTGCTCTTGCGAATCCTACGCCGGAAATTCTTCCAGAGGCGCTCCGTGAGGTTGCGCCCGATGCGATTATGGCAACAGGCCGTTCTGACTATCCGAACCAAGTGAACAACGTGCTCTGCTTCCCGTTTATCTTCCGCGGTGCGCTTGACGTGGGCGCAACAGAGATCAATGACGAGATGAAGATCGCCTGTATCGAAGGCATCGCCGCCCTCGCCCGTGCGACGACTTCGGCAGAAGCTGCCGCGGCCTATCATGGCGAACAGCTCACCTTCGGCCGCGACTACCTTATCCCAAAGCCATTCGATCCGCGTTTGATGGGTGTTGTAGCCTCGGCAGTGGCCAAGGCTGCGATGGAAACAGGCGTTGCAATACGCCCGCTCGAAGACCTCGCCGCCTATAAACAAAAACTTGATAGCTCGGTCTTCAAATCAGCGATGCTCATGCGTCCAGTTTTCGAGGCCGCACGCACGGCGGAACGCAAAATCGTATTCGCCGAGGGTGAAGATGAACGCGTCCTTCGCGCAGCTCAAGCCATCATGGAAGAGACGACGGACCTTCCGATCCTGATCGGACGCCCAGAAGTCATCGAGCTGCGTTGTGAACGCGCGGGCCTGAGCATACGTCCGGGCAAGGACTTCCAGATTGTGAACCCCGAGAACGACCCGCGCTACCGCGACTACTGGGGCACTTATCATGAACTGATGGCGCGTCAGGGCGTAACCCCCGATCTTGCCAAATCGATTATGCGTACCAACACCACCGCAATTGGTGCGGTCATGGTTCATCGTGGCGAGGCCGACAGCTTGATCTGTGGCACTTTCGGTCAGTTCCTTTGGCACCTTAACTACGTTAACCAAGTTCTGGGCCGAGATGGTCTTCATCCCGTTGGCGCTCTTTCCATGATGATCCTTGAAGACGGGCCGCTGTTCATCGCCGATACGCAGGTTCATCCCGAACCGACACCCGCCCAGATCGCGGAGAGCGTGATTGGCGCTGCGCGTCACGTAAAGCGTTTCGGCCTCGTTCCGAATATCGCGCTCTGCTCGCATTCTCAGTTCGGCAACCTCGATACAGACTCCGGTCGCCGGATGCGTGCTGCGCTCGCGATCCTCGACAGCGAACCGCGCGATTTCTGCTACGAAGGCGAAATGCACATCGACGCGGCTTTTGATGTTGAACTGCGCAACCGCGTTTTCCCGCAATCAAGAATTCAGGGACCTGCGAACGTGCTTATCTTTGCGAATACCGATGCAGCATCGGGCGTTCGGAACATTCTTAAGACCAAAGGTGGCGGTCTCGAAGTTGGTCCAATTTTGATGGGAATGGCGAACAAGGCGCATATCGTGACACAGTCTATCACGCCGCGCGGATTGCTGAATATGTCGGCAATCGCGGGTACGCCCGTCACCACTTACAGCTAATACAAAAGCGGCGCGGGTGATCCCCGCGCCGCTTTTCTTTTAGACTTCGGAGAGCTTGACCGGGCGGCCTTCTTTGACCGAGCGCGTTGCGGCTTCGGCCATTGCAAGAGCTGCAACACCGTCCTCAAGGGTCACAGGCAGAGCGGTACCGCCGTTGACTGCATCCACAAAAGCTGCCCATTCGGCAGCATATGCAGGCATATAGCGCTCAAGGAAGAAGTAGGTCGGCTTGGCACCGGTCACACCTGCGGTGGTCGATTTGACCACTGTGTTTTCCAGCATGTTCTGTGCCTGAAGGAGACCTTCGGAACCAAGAAGCTCAACGCGCTGGTCATAGCCGTAAACAGCACGACGCGAATTCTTGATCACAGCGATGCGCCCGTCCGCATAGGTCAGCGTCACGACAGCGGTGTCCACGTCGCCAGCTGCACCGATTTCGGAATCCACGATGGACGAACCAGCAGCAGAAACCGAAACAGGCGCCTCGCCCATGATGAAGTTTGCCATGTCAAAGTCGTGGATCATCATGTCACGGAACAGACCGCCAGACACTTTGATGTATGACACGGGAGGCGGCGCGGGGTCGAACGAAGTGATCGACAGAAGTTCGGCTTTGCCGATCTCACCGTTGTTCAGCGCGGTTTTGAGTGCACCAAAGTTCGGGTCAAAGCGACGATTGAAACCGATCATGACGGGTTTGCCATTTACGTTCTTGAGGCAAGCCTGAGCTCGCTCAAGCGAGAGATCAACAGGCTTTTCGCAGAGCACCGCTTTACCAGCAGCCGTTGCGCGTTCGATCAGATCCGAGTGTGTGTCGGTCGAGGTTGCAATGAGAACCGCATTGATTTCCGGATCATTCAGGATCGCGTCGGTTTCACGGGCTTCGCAGCCATATTGAGCCGCCAACTTTTGCGCAGCTTCAGGGAACTTGTCTGAAACGGCGACGAGCGTCGAGCCCGGGTTTGAAGAGATTGCAGTTGCATGGACACCGGCAATACGACCGGCACCGAGGAGACCCACCTTGAGCATTTTCTTTCCTTA
>JAYPUF010000196.1:0-3486 GCA_038133925.1 Marivivens sp.
AACACCGACTTGAGGTATCCGCTTTCGGCCAAATGCGGCATCAGCGGATGGTCCGCACCGGCAAAGCCCGTATAGACAATCTGGCCGCGACGTCCGCCCTTGCCGATGCCGCGCGCAGAGGCGTTGCGGAACTTCGTCAGGTCCGCCGCATGCGAACAAGAGCAAAGGCCCAAGTATCCGCCTTCACGTACCAAAGGCGCTGCAAGTTTCGCGACACGCTCATAGGCGCGAAGTCCAGCCTCCAATGACTGTTTCGAGGGCGCGAAAGCGGGTGGATCGCAGATCACGACATCAAAAGTTTCGCCCTCTTCGGCAAGCGCGGTGAGCACGTCGAAAGCGTCGCCCTTGCGTGTGCTGAACACATCGCCTTTGCCCATAGCCTTGGCCCCAGCTTCGGCAAGGTCCAGTGCGGCGGCCGACCCATCGACGGCCACAGCCGAGGCGGCACCCCCCGCCAAGGCAGCAAGTGAGAAGCCGCCAACATGCGAGAAGACGTCAAGAACCTTGGCCCCACGCGAGAGTTGCGCCGCAAAGGCGTGGTTCGGGCGCTGGTCATAGAAGAGGCCGGTTTTCTGCCCGCCCATTACATCCGCCATATAGATCGCGCCGTTCATCGGCACTTCGATGGGAGCGGTCGGCGCAACGCCCAAGACGACTTCTGTCTTTTCCTCAAGCCCTTCGAGGGTTCGGGCACGGCCCGAACCGTTCATGATCACGGTGGTCACACCCTTCACCTCGGCCAATGCCGCAACCATTGGCGCGAGCAAAGCATCTGCCCATGCCGCATTTGGCTGCACGACGGCCACATCTCCGAAACGGTCGATCACGACACCGGGGAGCCCGTCAGCCTCGGCATGGACGAGACGATAGAACGGATGTTCAAACAAGCGCGCACGGTGGGCCAGAGCGACCTGTAACTTGCCCGCGAACCAAGCCTGATCGATGACCGCTTCGGGATCGCGGTCGAGCATACGGCACGTGATCTTGGACGCAGGATTAACCGCAACGATACCCATTGGTCGCCGCTCAGCATCTTCAAGCACCGCAAGCGACCCCGCGGGGATCGCTTTGGTACGGCGATCCAGTACCAATTCGTTTGAGTAAACCCATGGGAAGCCGTGACGGATGGCACGGGCATCAGCTTTGGGAGAGAGGCGGACAACAAAATAAGAGGAGGACATCATGCCCTCCTCCTAGCTGGTTTCTAAAATGTCTGAAAGAACTTTCGCGAGCCTTAGGCACCAAGTGCGGGGGAGCTCAGGTCTTGAATAAATTTTTGGGTCATAAAATCGAGAACGCGTACTTTTTCAGTCTGGCCCGCACGTTCAAGAGCCATCGCAGCATCACCGCCTGGTGCGTCAAGCGCGTGCTTAACTTTGTGCGCAGGTTCGATGACCTCACCCGTCGCTGCGTTACGGACAGTAATAATATACTGAATGTCGTAGTCGCCACCGATCGAGAAGCGGGTTTTTTCGGTTACGCCGTGAAAGCGGCGCAGTTCAACGTCGACAACGACCGGCACTGAACCATTAATGTTCTCGGCACCACGTGCAGCGGCATCTTCGAAAATCGTCTCGAGTTGCTGATGACGATTGCCAAAGCTATCACCACGCCAGACAATATCGGCGCGTGGGAAATAAGAGTTTGCCTCGGAAACCGAAAGCTCTTCGGGAACCGTAACACGAATGTCGGTTACGTGGTAATCACGCACAAAGGCACCCGCCTTGGCAAAACCTGTCTCTAGCGGCTCGTTTCGCGATGCCACTCCACCGTCCACCGAACAGGCGGCAGAAAAACTCGTTACGCAAAGCACAAGCATAAGTCGAATAATGTTCATCGATATATCGGGGAAAAATCCCGCTCCTTGTTTCTTTGGATTGAAGCCAATTTCCCCTGTCAATTGGGCGACAATGTGTCAGCGAAGTGCTCATTTAAGGATTTGCTAACCATTTTCTAGCATGCGTCAAAATGCGCACCGTTAGCGCATGACATTTATCAATTGCATACATAAGTACCCATTGTTAGCGCTAACTATCCATGCTAGGAGAAGCCCGACTCGCACAAGGAGACACGAATGGCCCTCAATCCGATCATCGCATCTGTCACCAACCGCATTCGCGCGCGCAGTGAGCAATCGCGGGGTCGCTATCTGGACCTGATGTCCCGCGCTGCCGCAGAAGGTACACGCCGCGCGCACCTTACCTGTGGCAACCAAGCCCACGCCTACGCCGCAATGGGTCAGGACAAAGATGCGCTGATTGCCGAACGTGCGCCCAATATCGGGATCGTGTCCGCCTACAACGATATGCTTTCAGCGCATCAACCCTATGAGCGCTATCCTGAGATCATTCGCGAAGCCGCTCGCAAGGTCGGCGCAACCGCTCAGGTCTCGGGCGGTGTTCCCGCGATGTGTGACGGTGTGACCCAAGGTCAAACAGGAATGGAGCTTTCACTCTTTTCGCGCGATGTCATTGCGCTTGCCGCTGGTGTTTCGCTCTCGCACAACGTTTATGATAGTGCGCTCTACCTCGGCGTTTGCGACAAGATTGTTCCCGGTCTCATTATCGCCGCCGCCACCTTTGGCTATATCCCCGGTATCTTCCTTCCTGCCGGCCCGATGCCGTCGGGCATTCCGAATGATCAAAAGGCCAAGGTGCGCCAACAATTCGCGACAGGCGAAGTTGGCCGCGAGGAATTGATGAAGGCTGAAATGGCCTCCTATCACGGTCCGGGCACCTGCACCTTTTATGGCACAGCAAACACCAACCAAATGCTGATGGAGTTTATGGGGCTGCACTTGCCCGGGGCGTCTTTCGTGAACCCGAACACCCCACTTCGTGATGCATTGACCATCGCAGGAGTTGAGCGCGCAGCTGCAATCACTTCGATCGGGAATGACTACCGCCCCGTCAGCGACATCCTTGACGAGCGCGCCTTTGTAAACGGTATCGTCGGACTTATGGCGACGGGCGGCTCGACCAACCTTGTGCTGCACCTGCCTGCCATGGCACGCGCAGCGGGTGTGATCCTTGATCTAGAAGACTTTCATGACTTGTCAGAGGTTGTTCCGCTCATGGCCAAGGTTTATCCCAACGGTCTTGCGGATGTGAACCATTTCCACGCGGCGGGTGGTCTGGGCTATATGATTGGCGATCTCTTGAACGCAGGTCTGCTCCATGACGATGTAAGCACTGTCGCGGGTGACGGACTTGAACGTTACACCCAAGAGCCGCAACTCAAAGATGGCCGTGTGGTTTATGTGGACGGCACGAAAGAGTCGCTCAACGACAAAATCTTGCGGCCCGCATCGAACCCATTCAACAAACACGGCGGGCTCACGCGTCTCAAGGGCAACCTTGGCGTGGGTGTCATCAAGACCTCGGCGGTTGCCGAAGAACGTCATATCGTCGAAGCCAAAGCCCGTGTGTTCAACGACCAGCATTCGGTCAAAGCCGCGTTCCAGCGCGGTGAATTCACCGAAGACAC
>JAYPUF010000197.1:0-3485 GCA_038133925.1 Marivivens sp.
TCAAAAACCACACCGCGAAACGGATGTTTGCGATGACGGACAATTTGACCCAGATGATATTTTGCACGTGTCTTGAGCATAGGCATTTGACCCCCGAGGACCTTTGTACCCTGCTCCATAAGTGCTGTCCACGTAATGCGCCGATTCTCTTGGAAACAGTCTGTGGACTCGGCTTTGACAGTTGGCATGGGCCGAAACCTGCCAGTGAACTGCAATTTAACCACAAATGTGAAGGCAGGCGCAAATACCGCCGTTTGCATGAAACCAAAAATCGGCTAAAATCCGAGAAAATATAATTGAAAAGCGAGAGGCCGATGAGCAGAAAAATCCTCGCGCTGGTGATGGTACTTGTATTGTTGGGTAGCTGCGGCGAGCGCAAAGGCTCTGCTCCACGCGACCTTGATAACGCGTGTTCAATCATTACCGAGCGCTCGCAGTACGTACGAGCATTTAGAAACGCCAAACGGAAGTACGGCGTCGAACCTGCTGTTCTAATGGCGATGATTTACCAAGAGAGTAAGTTCATCTCAAACAATCGCACCCCGCACCAATATGCTCTTGGGATTATTCCGCTTGGACGCCAGTCCTCTGCTTACGGCTATGCTCAAGCGCTTGACGGCACTTGGGAAGAATACCAGCGCAGTGGCGGTGGCTTTGGTGCACGCCGCGACGACATCAACGACGCGACTGACTTCATGGGTTGGTATATGGCCCAAACTGTCGAAGAGACTGGCTTGAACATCAACGACACGCGAAATCAATATCTTGCTTATCACGAGGGTCGGACAGGCTACCTCCGCGGCACCTATAAGTCCAAGTCTTGGCTTGTGCGTATCGCCAATGAAGTCGAGGGAAGATCCTATCTTTATGCGAGCCAACTCGCCAACTGCCGAGCCGCGCGCTTTTAAGAAAAAGCCCCGCAAAAGCGGGGCTTCATTTCTATTTCAAGGGCCACTTATCCGCCGCGACAACCGCACTAAAGAGATTGTCTGAGTAAGAGCCTCCCTTGGTCAAATCGCCCAAGATCATCGTTGTCTGAGATCCCGTATTGTCCGTGATAATCCACTGACGAAGTTCAACGGGGTTTGCGGTGAACACGAGCTGAATATTACCATACTCTGGGTGATCGGGATCCTGAGCCGTTATGGTCGTAGAAGCACCATCCGAGCCGTGCCCAACCACCATCCGCTCTTTCGCAAGGTCCACATTTCGATCAAGGATGATCGACAATGGAGTTTGATTGAGCGGATATTGTTCGGGATTGCTGTTTGAACGCGGATCAAAGATCGAAAGCTGCCCACCACCTGCAATCACAAGCGAGTTGTCCGGCGCATTATAGTCAAACCGAATACGCCCCGGTCGCTTGATCGTTATGGCACCTGTGGAAATTGTACCGTCCGCGTTTACCTGTGTGAATTCGGCCTGAGCGGTCTGCAAGCCATTCAGATAATTCGAGACTTCACCCAATGAAAGCTGTTGCGCGTGAGCGCTGTAGCCACCCAGAAATGCGAGAGCAAAGGGAGCCATTACTAGAAATCGTCTAAAAGTATTCATTCGTTTTCGCCTTACGTGACTTGATATGCACATGGGTGAAAATCAGTGGATTTCCAAGTGCTAGGCAATAACAACGCCGTGGCTAGCAAATAGCTCCACGCTACAAGGACCATTCTGCACGGGCTTGAGCCTCGGTGATGTTCAACAACTCAAGAACAAATCCAGAGGCCCCTCCGCCATCGAATGTAAAGACCACTGACGTACCAGTATCAACGAGCGCGGCAGTGCCCAAACGCCAAGTCGCGTGATCGATCGTCAACGTATCAATACCGAGCGCGAAATCACGGATAGTATCGTGACCGCCTGCGTCAAAGCTTCTGAACACAAAAGTATCACTTCCGGTATCGCCAAAGAGGATGTCATTGCCTTCACCCCCATAGAGCATGTCGTTTCCAGCCCCGCCGTTTAGGTTATCGTTCCCCATGCTTCCAAAGAGGAAATCATTCCCAGCTCCACCGCGAAGCGTATCATCCCCCTTTTTGCCGATGAGACGATCATTGCCTTCTTCGCCAATCAGCAGATCGTTCCCATTGCCACCCAGCATGAGATCATTTCCCGCGCCGCCATAAAGCGTATCCGTCCCGACACCGCCACGAAGCTGATCATCGCCGAGCGCGCCGTAAATTCCATCATTCCCGCTCTTGCCGTGCAGATAGTCTTTTAGCTCACGACCATAAAGTGTGTCGTCGCCACCGCGACCGAGGATCACGTTCTTGCCCAGAGCTCCGTAAATCACGTCGGCGTTCGCGCCACCTTTGATCCGAACTCCCGCAGAATAAGCCTGAAACTCCCAGCCAGTTGTATCTATCGAATTACCATAGAGATAATGAAGCGCGTCCTTATCTAAATAGCCAAGGGTCGTATTTGCACCAGGCGAGTTTGTGTAAGACATGACAGTGAATGCCGTCTTGTCGAGCGACGTCGCAAGTTGAATGTCTCCCTCGAATGGGTGCTGAAGCCCGAGCGAATGGCCGAGTTCATGAAGCAGGATTTCAAACCAATCATTCGAGGTTAAGTTCCCGCCAGCACCAGTATCGATCACATACTCGCCTGACCCAGTAGAGGTCGAAAAAGACTGTGCCACATTGGCCCAGCCTCCCAAGTTAGAGCCCGACACGCCGTAAACGTTGACCATAGCAGCGGTAGCGCTTGCCACCTCGACAAATACAACGCCAGTATTCTGCTCAAAAACCGCCGCAGCTTTGCGAAATTGCGCGCGCTGCGTGGCATTAAATGTTTGGACGCTGCTGGAGGAATAGTAGACTTCATTCAACGATGGGAGGTCCGAACCTTCAAGGAAGGCATAAGAAACAACGACTGGCGTTTGAAGAGCCTGCTGCCCATTCCACCGCCAATACTGGTAATTCGGATTACTGCCATTCTCTGAATAATAGAGAATACCTGTGTAATCGTAGACCGTCGTTGCCAATTCGACATTCCTCTACGAGCACAAAAGTGCCCGCTCAAAACTGTGCGGGCACCAAGACCTTTTAGTGCTGTTCAGGCACAAGGATTTCCCGCTTTCCAACGTGGTTTGCCGAGCTTACCACGCCCTCATCTTCCATTTGTTCGACCAAACGAGCAGCTTTGTTATAGCCAATCGCCAGCTTTCTCTGGATGTACGAGGTCGAGCATTTACGATCTTTGATCACGATTGCAACCGCTTGATCGTACAGCGCATCTTCACCGTCGGTATTTCCGCCTAGTCCAAGAACAAGGTCGATATTCGCCTCTTTGTCCTCATCAGGACCATCAACGACGCCCGACATGTATTCCGGTGGACCGAACGATTTGAGGAATTGTACAATCTCTTCAACCTCTTCGTCCGACACAAAGGGGCCGTGAACACGAGTGATTTTAGCGCCGCCGGCCATGTAGAGCATGTCACCCATACCAAGGAGTTGCTCTGCACCTTGTTCACCAAGAATTGT
>JAYPUF010000198.1:0-3444 GCA_038133925.1 Marivivens sp.
CACGATATGAGGCTCAAGATCAGGGACCATAAGGGGCTTCATGGGCCACTGGTCCTTGAAGGACACAATATGAAGCTCGGTCGCGGTGGTATTCGTGAGATCGAGTTCTTCACGCAAACGCGGCAGCTTATTGCGGGGGGGCGAAACCCTGCGCTTCGGACGCGGCAAACTCGCGAAGGGCTTGAGCAGCTCGCGCGCGCCGGGTGGATACCGCATGAAGTCGCCGATACGCTTTATGATCATTACGTCTTTCACCGCACGGTCGAACACCGTGTCCAGATGATTAACGACCAACAGACGCACGCTTTGCCGAGCAGCGCTGAGGGATTTGATCGGCTCGCGGCATTGATGGGATATGAAACAAAGGACCTTCGGTCCGAGCTCACCCAGCGGCTTGAAGAAGTTCACAAGCTCACCGAAGGCTTTTTCGCGCCTGGTGAGGCAAAGCCCATGGATGATTTTGGCGCAGAGATTACGCAGCGTTGGCTTGATTATCCCGCATTTCGTTCCGATCGCGCGGTCGAAATTTTCAAGCGGCTTCGGCCTGAAATTCTGTCTCGTCTAAAAGAATCTGCAAAGCCTGAAGAGGCGCTCTTGCAGTTTGATGCCTTCCTAAAAGGGCTTCCTGCCGGTGTGCAACTGTTTTCGCTCTTTGAGGCGAACCCGCAGCTCAACCAGCTCATCGTAGATATTTGCGCGACTGCCCCTGCGCTTGCCCAGTATCTGTCGCGCAATGCCGACGTATTCGACATGGTTATCTCTGGCGGGTTCTTTAGCGATTGGCCAAAGGCGGCAAAGCTCACCAAATTGCTTGAACGGGCTATGAGCGAAGCGCGTGACTATGAAGACAAGCTGAACATGGCACGCCGCTTTATGAAGGAGTGGCATTTCCGTATCGGGGTGCATCACCTTCGTGGACTGATCACTGCTGTTGAGGCAGGGCGCGAATATGCCGATTTGGCTGAGGCAGTGATTGCGGGGCTATGGCCACTTGTGCTTGATGATTTCAGCGCCAAACATGGCACTCCTCCTGGGCGGGGCGCTGTTGTTCTTGGGATGGGGTCCCTCGGTGCAGCACGGCTTAATTCCGCCTCTGATCTTGATCTGATCATGATCTATGACGCGCAAGGCGTGGAAACGTCGGACGGTCGGCGTCCTCTGGCAACACGCGCCTATTATGCCCGCCTGACGCAAGCTCTCGTTACAGCCGTGACCGTGCCCATGTCTGATGGTCGGCTTTATGAGGTGGATATGCGATTGCGCCCCTCGGGTCGTCAGGGACCAGTTGCGACATCGTTCACAGCCTTTCAAGACTATCAGCGCAATGAAGCGTGGACATGGGAGCATCTTGCGCTGACGCGTGCGCGACCTGTCGCGGGGAATATGGCGCTTGGTTCAGAAGTCGAAGCTTTCCGCCAAGTCCTTCTTTCAGAGAAAGCGGCAGGTGAAACCGTGCTTTCGGATGTTGCAGAGATGCGCGGGCGTATCGCCGCTGCCAAAGCGCCTCAGGGGGACTGGGACGCGAAAATCGGGGCAGGGCGTTTGCAAGACGTTGAACTGATCGCCCAGACCGCTGCTCTCTGTTCGGGAAGCTCGGCAAGGCTAGTTTCAGAGCAAATCACTGCCGGTGTCGCGTCCGGTTGGTTCAATGCCGCTGATGAAGCGGCGCTTTGTCGTGCAGCAGCGCTTTTCTGGCAACTACAGGCGTCGGCGCGACTCTTGACGGGTGGAGTTTTAAAACCCGAAGACCTTGGCGAAGGCGGTCGGCGTTTTATCTTGCGAGAAACAGGTTATGACAACATGGATGCGCTCCAGCAGGCAATGGCCGAGGCAGCACAAGCGGCGGACGCGGTGGTCACGCGTTTGCTTGGATAAAGGATTTCTGATCATGGCTCAGCCAAAAGACCCGAACGACCCCAAAGGCCTCATCCGCGAGTCCTTTCGTATTGAGGGCATCACAATCGAAGAGTGCCGCACGATCTTTCTTGATTGGGCGCTTTCGGTGCCGACGTCTGACACAACTCCGGTGATCCGCGCGCTGCTTGAGCGTTATGACGAGGAACCGGCAGATCATCCGATGAAATCGGTGCTGTACGCAGCACTCGAAGGGCCGCTTGTCCCGAAACGTCGTGGTGGGCGTGCTGCGCGGATGAACGGTTAAACTTGCGCTGACTCTGCCGCCTTTTGCAGGGTCGCAATGTCGAATTTCACCATCTGCATAAAGGCCGCTCCCACAGCGGGGGCGGTCTTTGGATTGGACATCCATTTGGACAAGGCTTTGGGAAGGATTTGCCAGCTCAGGCCAAAACGATCCGCAAGCCAGCCGCACCGCATTTCTTCGCCGCCTTCCCCAAGAGCACTCCAAAGCGTGTCGATTTCTTCTTGGGTTTGGACATAGACCTGAATGGAGACAGCGGGCGACAATTTGTAGTGTGGTCCGCCGTTCATCATCGTGTAGCGCTGCCCCAAAAGCTCCATCTCGACGATGAAAGCTTTTTCGCTTCCGACTTGGCGCGTGATGTTCAGAATATTGGCATCGTCAAAAAGCGATGTGTAAAGCGTCGCAGCCTCTTCGGCTTGGTCGTCAAACCAGAGGCAGGTCGTAGCACTCGGAGCAGTCATCGCGATCCCCATTATGGTATTCTGCGAGTATCTGACCGCTCCGATTCAATTACAAGGGTTATCGCTTGAGCGCAGCGGCTTCGCGGGCGAGCGCCTCTATAGCATCCCAATCGCCCGCGGCAACGAGATCAGCAGGGGCAACCCAAGATCCGCCACAGCACAGAACGTTCGAGAGCGAGAGATAGTCGTTCACGTTCTTCATCGAAATACCGCCTGTAGGGCAGAAGTTCACCTGAGGAAGAGGTGCACCAATGGCCTTGAGCGCAGGTGCGCCGCCGTTTGCTTCTGCGGGGAAGAACTTTTGAACGGTATAGCCGCGTTCCAAGAGGCGCATCACTTCGGACGAGGTCGCAGCGCCCGGAAGAAGCGGGAGATCATTCGCCTCGCAGGCATCGAGAAGACGGTCAGTCGCACCCGGAGCAACGCCAAAGGTTGCGCCTGCTTTTTTGGCGTTCTCGACGTCTTGCGTGGTCAAAAGGGTGCCAGCTCCGACTGCGCCGCCTTGGACTTTGGCCATTTCTGCAATGGCTTCCAACGCGCAAGGGGTGCGTAGGGTAACTTCGAGAGCGGGCAGGCCGCCCTTGACCAATGCGCGAGCGAGGCCTTCGGCCTGTGCCGCGTCGTTGATCACAAGAACAGGGACGACCGGAGCGAGGTCACAGACCTTGCGAGCGAGTTCGGAAGCTTGAGCAGGGGTCATGTCTTTTCCTTTGATGGGGACGCCTGAGGCCGCAATCAGCCTTTGACGTTGTGTTTATTGCATCCTAGGTGCCGAAGTTCAAACGACGACAGCAGCGCCATCGGAGGCGAGGCCAACGTTCT
>JAYPUF010000199.1:0-3393 GCA_038133925.1 Marivivens sp.
GCCTCGAACTTGAGGGAAAGACACGCATCGCTCAACTCGTCACCACCGAGAAAGATGCCGTGCGCCTTCCGGACAGTTTCCGCCCCAAAGTTCTTACTCTTCCTGTACGGCTCGAGCTGGAAGACTGGGAACCACTGATTGCAAAGCTGTCCCCGCTTCTCAAAAAATAAAGGCCGCCCAAGCTGGACGGCCTCTAACGCGGGTCTCGTACCTATTAGCCCTCGAGCGCCTTATCGAGAATATCGGCAAAGTCGTCATAGGTCATATTCGAGTACTTCTTACCGTTGATCATGAAGCTCGGGGTCGAAGTGATTTCGTCCATGGCCGAGTTCTCTTCGAACCACGACACAAGCGCCTGCGCCTTTTCGCCATCCTGCATACAAGCATCTAGGTCTTCGTCGGTCAGGCCAGCGATTTTACCGATGTTGCGAAGATTGTCTGCGATCACCACCGGATCACCACCCGCAGTCCATTCGCGCTGTTTTGCATAGATCATGTCGGCAATGCCGAAATAGCGCATTTCGCCACCACAACGAGCGATCATCGATGCCCAAAGACCGAAACGGTCGAAATAGATCTCACGATAAACGAACTTGATCTTGCCCGTGTCGATATAGTTCTTCTTGATCTCTTTAAACTGGTTCGCATGGAAGTTCGCACAGTGCGGACAGGTGAACGAAGCGTATTCGATCACCTCGACTGCCGCGTCAGGATTACCAAGCACCATGTCGGTAATCTGCGTGCCTTCACCTTGTTCGGCAGTTGCATCCTGTGCCAGAGCAGCGGTCCAGCCCAGCGAAGAAGTCACCAGAGCAGCCGTCGCGGTGGTCAAAAGAAATCGTCTATTCATACTTGCCTCTATCAAGGTTTGTGTTTGTTCAGAACATTTGCTGCCAGCGTCTCAAGTGCAAGTCGCAAATTCTCGTTACCCACACCATCAGCGACTTGACGCGCTTGTTCGATCACCTCAGGCGGAAGCGGTGGCTTTTCGGCTTTCTTCTTGTATTCAAAGGAAACTTGCCCTTCGGAAAAGCCAGTTGGGGCGGTCTGAGTGACCTTGATACGGCTAATCGCAGAATAGCCGTAACACTGGTTCACTTTTTCGCGCACCTGCTCTTTTTGCATCTCAAGGATGGGCGCATGAGCCCCCGTCGTCAAAAGGGTGAGCGTCGCTCCTATCCCGCCGCGCCCATAGGAGATGTTCACAGGCCGAGCGATCTCGGCGATATTCGCGCCTGCAATCTCTTCCCAATGGGTCAAGAGACGCGACACAGCAAAGCCACGCGACTCGGACGCCGTACGGATACGGGTCTGCATGTGCGTGATGACCCGAGAAAATCCACGAGTCGTGCTGCGTGAGCGTGGCTGTTTATCCATGATGCCCTATTGTAATGTTTGGCAGCACAAGCGCCAGTGAAACCCGCGACTGGAGAGAATAAACCTTGGTTAACATGAGCCATATCCTGCTCGAATGGTATGATCGCAATGCGCGGGTCATGCCTTGGCGCGTTTCTCCAGTCGATCGTGCAGCAGGCGTTGCGCCTGATCCCTATCGGGTCTGGATGTCCGAGGTGATGCTTCAGCAAACGACAGTCGCCGCCGTGCGCGATTACTTCCGTCGTTTCACCGACCGCTGGCCAACCGTGGTCGATCTCGCCAATGCCCAAGATGCCGATGTCATGGCCGAATGGGCGGGGCTTGGATACTATGCCCGCGCGCGCAACCTTCTCAAATGTGCCCGCCATGTGGTCGAGCACCACGGCGGTGTCTTCCCGAACACCCATGACGCGCTTCTCACTCTCCCCGGTGTCGGTCCCTATACCGCTGCGGCGATTTCCTCGATCGCCTTCGATTTTCCCGAAACGGTGGTCGACGGCAATGTGGAGCGTGTGATCTCGCGCCTCTACGACATCCACACACCGCTCCCGACGTCCAAGCCCGAGCTGACCACGCTCGCCAAATCCTTGACCCCGACCGAGCGCGCAGGCGATTATGCCCAAGCGATCATGGACCTCGGCGCAACCATCTGCACGCCCAAATCGCCCGCCTGTGGCATCTGCCCGTGGCGAGAGCCCTGCCAAGCGCGCACGCGCGGTACAGCGGCCGACCTCCCCAAGAAAGTCGCCAAAAAGCCCAAGCCGACTCGCGTTGGCATCGTCTATATCGCCCGCCGCGAGGATGGCGCTTGGCTGATGGAAACCCGCCCCGACAAAGGCCTCCTTGGTGGCATGCTTGCCTTTCCTACGACCGAATGGGGCGAGACGACCGAAGACACTCCACCAGCGAGCGGCGAATGGATGGAACTAGAGACAGAGGCGCTCCATACCTTCACCCATTTTCACCTCCGCTTGCGCATCCAAACCGCATGGATCGACGCAAACCCGACCCGCGGTCATTTCGTGAGCGCTTCTGACTTCACTCCGTCCGCTTTGCCCACCGTCTTTCGCAAGGCCTTTGATCTCGCCCAAGAGACTATGCGTCACAATTGAACCCAAGCGAGTGTGACGCTAGGCTTACCTCAACTCACGAGGCAGACCATGGCCAAGCTCAACACTCTCCCCGCTGCACTTCCCTTTTGGGCATCGCTTCTATTGGTTCCGTTACCCATAATCGCTGCGAATTTTGGCGGCTGGACCATCCTGCTCACACCGCTGATCGGCTGGCATACGTTCACGATTATCGACGCACTGAGCAGCCACAACACCGAAAACCCTGACCCCGAAACGCCCGCGGATCATCTCACTTGGTATCGCGCCATCACCCTGATTTGGCCCTTTGTTCAATTCGGGTTAATTTTCGGCATCATCGCATATCTCACCGCAACTGATCATCTGTCCACAGGCGGCAAAATCGGCACGATGTTCGCGACGGGAGTTCTCACGGGAACCATCGGCATCGTCTACGCCCATGAACTGCTCCACCAGAAAAACAACATCGAGCGTTGGCTGGGCGACATTCTCCTTGCCATGGCGCTCTATTCCCATTTCAGGTCCGAGCATCTCCTTGTGCACCACACATACGTCGGAACGCCCCGCGATCCCGTAACCGCTCGCTATAACGAGAATTTCTACCGTTTCTTCCTGCGGGTTCTGGTCCAATGCCCACCCTCTGCATGGCGCGCCGAGAAATCATTGCTCTCAAGGCGCAACCTCTCAGTTTGGAGCGGTCGCAATCCGTTCTGGCGTTATGCCGCTCTCCAACTTGCGATGCTTGGCTTCGCTTATCTGATCGGCGGTTGGGCTGGAATCGGCCTCTTCGCAGTCCAAGCCTTTACTGGTGTCCTCGCTCTCGAAATCACCAACTACGTCGAACACTACGGTCTCACCCGCCGCCACCTTGGGAACGGTAAATACGAGCATGTGAAACCACACCACAGTTGGAACGCCTCCCATC
>JAYPUF010000200.1:0-3386 GCA_038133925.1 Marivivens sp.
GGGATGAAGTTCGCACCGCGTATCAAGTGGCCCGACTTGGGACGGTGAGTGGGGCTGCGGAAATCTTGGGTGTGCACCATGCAACCGTCATCCGTCATATTGACGCGCTCGAGGCAAGGCTGGGCGTAAAACTGTTTCAAAGGCATGCGCGTGGTTACAATCCAACCGAGGCAGGCCATGACCTTTTAAAGATCGCACAGGCAACTGAAGACCAATTCAATCAATTGGTTGGGCGTATCAAGGGGCGAGGAGACAGTGTCACCGGTGAGTTGGTCATCACGTCACTTTCTGCTCTCTCTACGCTGATTACACCCGTGCTCACTGACTTTCAGCGTGAAAACCGCAATGTGACCATTCGATTCCTTACAGGTGAGCGGCTTTTCCGACTTGAATATGGAGAAGCCCATGTGGCGATCCGCGCTGGAACTGCTCCTGATCAGCCTGACAATGTTGTTCAGCCGTTCATGAACCTTCCGATGAGCATGGTTGCCAGTCAGAGCTATATCGAAAAATACGGTGCCCCCGAGAATGAGAATGATCTGAGCGATCACTATTTTGTAGTTCGAGACAGTCTCGAAACGCGGGCACCCTTTGCGCGGTGGCTTGCCGAGCTTGTTTCACCAGATCGCTTTACCTTTCGGACGGCCGAAGAAACGACGATGCTTGATGCGGTGCGTTCTGGTGCTGGGATCGGTTTCGTTCCAACTTGCGAACTTGCGCAAATGTCTGAATTGGTCGAGATTATGGGGCCTCGAAAAGAATGGAACAGCGAGCTTTGGCTTGTGACCCACGTAGATTTACACCGCACACCAAAGGTTCAGGCCTTGCTCAAGTTCCTGAAGAACAGCGCAAAGGGCTGGGCTTAATCGCCAGAAGCCTCAAGCTCGTGATCAAGGAAACGCTCGAAGGCATCAAGGTCGAGGCCTTCCATCATGCCAAAAGACTGCATCCAAACGGAAGCTTCTTTAAGTGCATTGGGCTCTAACTTGCACCATTTTACACGGCCGCGCTTTTCTTGCGTGATCAGGCCAGCACTCGTTAAGACAATCAGGTGCTTTGAGATTGCGGCAAGAGACATATCGAACGGTTCGGCAACATCGGTTACGGCCATGTCGTCTTCGAGAAGCATCGATAGGATGCTTCTTCTCGTTGGATCGGCAAGGGCGGCGAACACCGTATCAAGTTTTGGCGACATATGTTGATTAAGCCTTCCTTTTTGAAAACGTCAACCAATCGGTTGAATAAGGGGATAAGGCACTTCGAGACCCTTAGCAGCCGATTTGCCGCAGTTTGGGGAATTTGTGATATGGCGTTATTTTATTTTAAATCAGTAGCTTAAGTCATTTTTATTTAGCTCAAACAGCTTCTTGACTCATTGCGCCTTGGATCGTAGCTAATCCGCAACCTTCATGGAGGTCTTGCGGCAGTGTCCGATCCGAAGAAACTCAGCGAAACGGAGCGCATGAAAGCGTTCGAAAAACGTCTCGCACGAGCCAAGGAAGTGGCACCTACCGAGAACCACATGAAGAAAGACTATTCCCAAGCGCAGCATGCGTGGCGGATGGTTACGGAATTAGTTGCCGGTCTATTGATCGGTTTTGTCGTCGGATACGGCTTGGACTATTACTTTGGGACCAAGCCGATATTTCTGGTGATATTCATTTTTCTGGGCTTTGCCGCCGGTGTTAAGACCGTGATTGGCTCGGCTCAGGAGCTACAGAAGAAACTGCTGGCAAATGATGCCGGTAAACATGGGGACGACTGACGTGGCAACCGAAGCACATGGCGAAGGCACCGGCCTGGTATTCCACCCACTTGACCAATTCATCGTAAAACCGCTTTTCGGTGAAGGTCCGGTGCACTGGTACACCATTACCAACGCGACCCTTTGGCTCGCGCTTGCAGCTCTTGCGATTGCTTTGCTGTTTGTTGTCGGTTCGCGTGGCCGCGCAATCGTGCCGAGCCGTTCGCAGTCGGTTGGCGAACTGTTCTACGGCTTCATCTACAAGATGGTAGAAGACGTAACCGGACATGACGGCGTGAAGTACTTCCCGTACATCATGACCATTTTCCTCTTCATCTTCTTCTCGAACTTCCTTGGCCTTCTGCCGATGTCGTTCTCGCCGACTTCGCATATCGCAACCACCGCCGTTCTTGGCTTTGGTGTGTTCATCGTCGTTACACTGATCGGCTTTGTGAAGAACGGCGTTGGCTTCCTCGGTATGTTCTGGCTGAGCGATGCTCCGCTCGCTCTTCGTCCGATCATCGCGATCATCGAAATCATCTCTTATTTCGTCCGTCCCGTCAGCCACTCCATCCGTCTTGCAGGTAACATCACTGCAGGTCACGCGATGATCAAAGTGTTCGCTGGCTTTGCTGCGATTGCCGCTGTGTCGCCCATCTCGGTGCTGGCCATCTCGGCAGTCTACGGGCTCGAAGTTCTCGTGGCCGCTATTCAGGCTTACGTGTTCACCATTCTGACCTGCATCTACCTGAAAGATGCGCTGCATCCTGCACACTAAGGTCTGAATATTTCTTCTACTGCAATTCCATCGTAAGGAGACAATCATGGAACTCGCACAACTCGGTCAATTCATCGGTGCTGGTCTTGGCGCAATCGGTTCGGGCCTCGCAGCTATCGGCGTAGGTAACGTTGCTGCTAACTACCTTGCAGGCGCACTGCGCAACCCGTCGGCTGCTGCTTCGCAGACCGCAACTCTCTTCATCGGCCTCGCTTTTGCTGAAGCTCTCGGGATCTTCTCGTTCCTCGTAGCGCTTCTGCTGATGTTCGCAGTCTAATCACTGACGCATCCTTACGGTCGGGGCGCGCGGACTTGTCCGCGCCCCCGATGACTACCCAAGGGTCCGACGGAGAGACGAGATGGCAGACGAACACACAGTGGTCGAACACGGCGCGGAAGCCGTTGCACACGGGGCAGAAGCCACCGGTGCAGCAATGCCGCAGCTTGATCCATCGACCTTTTCTAACCAGATTTTCTGGCTCGTAGTCACGCTCGTCGTGATCTACTTCGTCCTGTCCCGCATTGCCCTGCCGCGTATTGGCTCGGTGCTTGCGGAACGCGCAGGAACGATCACTAATGATATCGCTGCTGCTGAAGAGCTGAAGCAAAAGGCCCAAGAGGCTGAGGCTGCCTATGAACAGGCGCTTGCCGATGCACGTGCAGAAGCTAGCCGGATCGTCGAAGCCGCTAAGGCCGAGATCCAGTCCGAGCTCGACGCCGAGCTTGCAAAGGCTGACGACAAAATCGCTGCAAAGCTCGCCGAGAGCACTGCTGCGATCAACGAAATCCGCGAAGGTGCGATCAAGAGTGTTACCGAAGTTGCCAAAGACACCACGAAAGAAATCGTGGCTGCATTTGGTGGCA
>JAYPUF010000201.1:0-3379 GCA_038133925.1 Marivivens sp.
GCCGAGCGGCGCGGCCACCGCGCCGTTTGGCGACACGCGATTTGCGCGAGGGAAGTTCGGCCATAATGGCTTTGCGCGCCTCAGGCGTCATTCGCGACCAACCGCCGATTTCCTCTAGCGTGCGTAGGCAGCCGATGCAGATGCGCTCTTCAGGTTGGACTACGCAAACCTTGACGCAAGGGCTTTCGATCTCGGCCCTTTTCCAGATGTTGTCGGTGTTCTCAGGTGCGCTCATTCTGCTCGTCCCATGAATGCCAGTCTGTCCAGCAATCCCTGAAGGATAAACCCTGCAGCCACATGGTCGATCACCTCATCGCGACGCTTTCGTGACGTATCCGCCTCGAGTAAGGCGCGTTCGGCCGCAACGGTAGAGAGACGTTCGTCCCAATAGGTAATCGGAATATCGGTGAGTTTGCTCAAGTTACGCGCAAATGCGCGTGTTGACTGGGCGCGTGGGCCCTCGCTTCCGTCCATATTCTTTGGAAGTCCAAGCACAATGCCCGAAAGGTCACGCTTCTTGATAATGGCAAGAAGTGCTTCGGCGTCGGTGGTGAACTTCTTGCGCTTTATCGTTTCGAGGGGACTCGCCACCTGACGGAAGCTGTCGGAAACAGCCACGCCAATTGTCACGGTGCCTAAATCAAGCCCGCAGATCGCCCGCATGGCGGGAAGGTTGGATGCGAATTCGGCGGTATCTTCGAAGATCACTGAGCCACTCCCGCAGATTCTGCTGCTGCACGAATTTCAGTGAGGGCCTCGGTGTTTCCGGCAAAAACGCTTTGCGCTTCGGTCCAGATTGCAAGAGCGCGGTCACTGTCGCCCATGACGCCCAACGCATTGATAAGACGAGCCCATTCTTCGGGCGTTCCGCCCTCCGAGGCGAGTCGATCCATGAGGCGTCCAACCATCCCTTGGATCATCGAGCCTTGCTCTTCAGCGGACATATTGCCAGCGTCTTGGATTTGTTCGGCGGTCGGGCCGGGAAGGGCGGTTTCGCGTGGAAGCTCGTATTCGACACCCGCACGCCAAGCTGCATCCTCAATCTGACCTTTTGCTAGGTCCACGTGAATTTGCTCCACAGGCCCGTTGTCGATCACTTGCTTCCAAAGACGGAAAGCAACGTCTGGGCGGTCGGTCTGAGCATAGAGCAAACCGAGATAGTAGCGAGCCGCGATATTCTCGCTGTCGCGTTCGAGAATTCGGCGTGTAACGGCCTCTGCTTCGGGGGTAACGAGGCCCGCTGTCGCAGCGACCATATAATCGGCAAGGCGCTCAAGGTCGGCGATTTGCACGTCAGCGCCTTCGATGTCGACCAAATGTGCCTGAGCAGAAGCGGCAGCGGAATAGTTGGTAAGGGCGGCTTCGTGACGTGCAAGAAGTCTCCAACCTGCATTGTCATCGGGTCGGCTTGGGACGATATCGCGAAGCTGTTGAACCATCTCAAGATAGTCTGCGGGGGCCTCGATTTCAGGGCGAGGAACGGCCTTTGCCAGTTCTTCCGCTTCAATCTGGCTCATGCGGTTTGCGCGGATTTCATCACCAGCGGCAATACGCAATTTCAGCGGCAGATCCTGAGCGCCAGGTGCTCCAACGGTAAGGTACAATCCTGCGGAAAGAGCAATAATAACAATAGCAAAGAGAACGGAAGTAACGCGACTTGCAAAAACGGGGGCATTGCCCGTTTCAAGCGTTCCCGCCTTGTCAGCGGCGAGTAAGCGGCGCGCGATTTCAGTGCGGGTACGCTCTGCTTCGGTCTTGTCTAAAACGCCGCGCTCAAGGTCGCGATCAACCTCGGCGAGCTGTTCGCGGTAGATGTCAACTTCGCTCACGGTGTCTTGCGTCGAAGCCGCGGTTGAATTGCGAAAGAGCGGCAGCAAGAGCATTGCCGATGCAATGACCGCCAAACTCATCGAAATTATCCAGAAAAACATCTCGCCTCCAGCTTTTCACTCGGGCCTAAGTAACGATCAAAAGCGGTTCGGGAAAGTCCTTGCGCGGGTGTTGGCTGTCAAACCTATGTGTTTGCGCAAAAACGCCGCAGGGTTCATGTCGTGTTTTTACACAATTGTGGCGCTGGTAGCCCTCTTTTTTTGTGCGCAAAAGTCCAGTTAGGAAAAGAGCATGTCCAGAACACTGAACTAGAGGGATTCGGGGCCAATGAGACGCTATTCCGTTTTCGCGATTGCCCGTGAGGCGCTTCGCTACCACACGGGTTGGGAGCGCGCATGGCGTGCGCCTGAACCCAAGAAGAAATATGACGCCATTATCGTCGGGGCAGGCGGCCACGGTCTTGCGACTGCCTACTATCTCGGCAAAAATTATGGCATCACGAATGTCGCGATTATCGAAAAGGGCTGGCTCGGCGGCGGGAATACGGGTCGTAACACCACGATCATCCGTTCGAACTACCTACAGGACCCTTCTGCTGCGATTTATGAAAAAGCGCGTGGCCTTTACGAGACCATGTCGCAGGACTTGAACTACAACGTTATGTTCAGCCCGCGCGGTCTCATCATGTTGGCGCAGACCGAGCACGAAGTGCGCGGCTATCAGCGCACCGCGCACGCCAACGCGCTTCAAGGTGTTTCGACGGAATTCATCAGCCCTGAGAAGGTCAAAGAGCTCGTTCCGATCATCAACCTCGATGGTCCGCGCTATCCTGTTCTGGGCGGTTTGCTGCAAAAGCGCGGCGGCACAGCACGTCACGACGCTGTGGCATGGGGCTATGCCCGTGCTTGCTCTGACATGGGCATGGATGTCATCCAGAAGTGCGAAGTCACGGGCGTACGCACCGAGGGCGGTAAGGTCGTCGGCGTTTCGACCACCAAGGGCGACATCGATTGCGATAAACTTGGTATCGTCGTTGCCGGCCATACCTCGGTTCTTGCGGAAATGTCGGGCTTCCGTCTCCCGATCGAATCCGTTGCGCTTCAGGCGCTCGTCTCCGAGCCGATCAAGCCCTGCATGGATGTGGTTGTCATGGCCAACACGGTCCACGGCTATATGTCTCAGTCCGACAAGGGCGAAATGGTCATCGGCGGCGGCACCGACGCGTTCAACAACTACACCCAGCGCGGCTCTTTCCATCACATCGAGGAAACGGTCCGCGCACTCAACGAAACCTTCCCGATCATCAGCCGTCTCAAGATGCTGCGTCAGTGGGGTGGTATCGTTGATATGACCGGCGACCGCTCGCCCATTATCTCCAAGACCCCAGTTGACGGCATCTTCGTCAACTGCGGCTGGGGCACGGGCGGCTTCAAGGCGATCCCCGGCTCTGGCTGGGCCATGGCCGAGCTGATGGCCAAGGGGCATTCGCCACTGGCCGAGGAATTCCACATGTATCGCTTCCGCGAAGGCAAATTCATCGATGAATCTG
>JAYPUF010000202.1:0-3369 GCA_038133925.1 Marivivens sp.
AGGCAGCTGGAGCAGACGTCGCAGTCATCTCTGGCGTACAGTCGCGGACCGCTTCAACGGTCTCAGGCTCGACCAGTGGCTCCGAGCTAATAGCAAGGGATTCAGAGGTAATCGCGGCAAGCTTCGGCTCTACGAGGGGAATCGGCTTGAAGACAGGCTCCGGCTCGACAGCGGCAAGCAAAATCGGCGCTTGAGGTTCTTCAATAACAATCTCCTGTTCCGCCTCAGAGACAAAAATCTCTGCTTCGGTTTCAACAGGTGCCGCTTCTAGTGCTGGGCCTTCGGCGACAATCAGTTCTTCTTCCTGAACAAATGGCTCTGCCTGAACGGCGTATTCGGCGTCTGTTTCGACCGTAGAGCGCGCAGCAAGCACGTCACCGTTTTGCATTACAAAACCAATTCCAAGCGCTGCTGAAAAAGTTGCGCCAGCTGTAATGAGCTTTTTCTTCTGAAGCATAATAGCCCCCAATACCAATACGAATTGGAGGGAAGCTACGAACCGAAGATGTTATGCGAAGGACCTCTCAAAGGTATTTTTTCGCCGGAAATGGGGCCAAAAGCAGGCAAACGGAGTGTTTTCCCTAAACTCTTCGTCACCACATCGGAAACAAAAAGACCGGCCACTTGGGCCGGTCTTTTATGTTTAGTGCTTGCCGTGGCAGTGCTTGAACTTTTCTCCGGACCCGCAAGGACATTGGTCATTGCGCGAGGGGTTGCCCCAAGTGCTCTGATCATTCTCGTCAAAACCTTCGGCTGCGGCAGCCGGTGCAGCAACCGCCGCGCCCGCCGTAGCAGCGGCCTGCGCACGGCGCTGTTGCTCAACCATTTGAGCGATCATCGCCTGCTGCTCTTCTTGGCTCATTGGACGAATTTGCGACAGCTTTTCGGTCACATCTTCGCGCAGACCTTCGAGGAGGCTTTCAAAGAGTTGGAACGACTCGGTTTTATATTCATTCAGCGGGTCACGCTGTGCATATCCGCGGAAACCAACGACAGAGCGAAGGTGCTCGAGACGAAGTAGGTGGTCGCGCCACTTTGCATCGATCGTTTGAAGCAGAATCTGCTTTTCGATCTGGCGCATCGTGACATCACCAAAGGCGGCGGCTTTCTCAGACATGAAAGCGTCAGTCGCATCATATAGGCGCTCGCGAATATCGCTGTCATCAACGCCTTCTTCGGCGGCCCAATCAGCAACCGGAAGATCGAGACCAAGTTTGGTCTTCACATCGTCGCCAAGGCCTTCAACGTTCCACTGGTCAGCATAGCTACGTGCTGGGATGTACTTGTCGACAAGATCATCGATAAATTCGTGACGCATATCCTGAACGATTTCGGCGAGATCGGCTGCTTCCATGATTTCGCGGCGCTGCGAGAAGATCACCTTGCGCTGATCATTCATCACGTCGTCGAATTTGAGCAATTGCTTACGAATGTCAAAGTTACGACCTTCGACCTTGGCCTGAGCACGTTCGAGCGACTTGTTCACCCACGGGTGCACAATGGCCTCACCGTCTTTCATACCGAGCGAAGACAGGACTTTGTCGAGACGATCGGAACCGAAAATGCGCATCAGGTCGTCTTCGAGCGAAAGGAAGAATACCGAGCGGCCTGGATCACCCTGACGGCCTGAACGACCGCGAAGCTGGTTGTCGATACGGCGGCTTTCGTGACGCTCGGTCGCGAGAACAAAGAGGCCGCCAGCAGCCTTCACCGCCTCTTCTTCGGCAGCGTGTTCGCCTTCTATACGGGCACGGATTTCGTCGGGGTTGGCATCGGGGTTCTGCGCAATCCCTTCGAGAACCTGAATTTCGACGTTACCGCCGAGCTTGATATCGGTACCTCGGCCAGCCATGTTCGTTGCGATGGTCACCGCGCCAAGTTTGCCAGCGTCCGCAACGATCTGCGCTTCTTGTTCGTGCTGACGCGCGTTCAGAACGTTGTGCTTGATGCCTGCTTGCGTCAGGAGCTGCGAAAGCTGCTCGGACTTTTCAATCGAAGTGGTGCCAACAAGAACAGGTTGTTGCTTTTCGTTGGCTGCTTTGATCTCTTTGACGATGGCATCATATTTTTCGCGGGTAGAGCGATAGACCTGATCGTGTTCGTCTTTACGGGCAATGGGTCGGTTGGTCGGAACTTCGACCACGCCAAGACCGTAGATCTCCATAAATTCGTCTGCTTCGGTCAGCGCCGTACCGGTCATGCCCGACAATGTTGAATAGAGACGGAAGTAATTCTGGAACGTGACGCTCGCCAAAGTGACGTTTTCGGGCTGAATATCGCAGCCTTCTTTAGCTTCGATCGCCTGATGAAGACCGTCCGAAAGACGGCGACCATGCATCATGCGACCCGTGAATTCGTCGATCAGAACAACCTCGCCGTTGCGGACGATGTAATCCTTGTCTTTAGTAAACAGCGTATGCGCACGCAGACCTTGGTTTACGTGGTGAACGACGGTGCTGCTTTCGGGGTCATAGAGAGATTGGCCCTCAGGCAGAACGCCCGCCGCGACAAGACGGGCTTCGATGAAGTCGTTGCCTTCGTCAGTAAACGTCACGTTCTTGGTCTTTTCATCAAGCTCGTAGTGCTCGGCAGTCAGCTCAGGCACAAGCGCATCAACAGCGCGATAAAGCTCCGAACGGTCCTGAGCCGGGCCCGAAATGATCAGCGGTGTACGAGCCTCGTCCACGAGGATCGAGTCGACTTCGTCGACGATCGCAAAGTTGTGACCGCGCTGAGTCATTTGGCTCAGCTCGGATTTCATATTGTCCCGCAGATAGTCAAAGCCGAGCTCGTTGTTCGTCGCGTATGTAATATCGCATGCATAGGCTGCGCGCTTTTCTGCTTCGGGCTGCTGCGGAACCACGACACCTGTCGTCAGACCGAGAGCGCCGTAGACTTTGCTCATCCATTCAGCGTCGCGGCGAGCAAGATAGTCGTTCACGGTGACGACGTGGACACCTTTGCCGCTCAGCGCGTTAAGGTATGCGGGGAAGGTTGCCACGAGGGTTTTACCTTCGCCGGTTTTCATTTCAGCGATGTTACCTTGGTGAAGGAAAATACCGCCCATGAGCTGTGTTTCAAAAGCTCGGAGACCCAAGGCACGCTTGGCAGCTTCACGACAGTTGGCAAAGGCCTCGGGGAGAAGCGCGTCAAGGCTTTCGCCCTTTTCGATACGTTCTTTGAACTCTACAGTTTTTGCCTTGAGACCTTCGTCATCAAGCGCCAAGAACTCGGTTTCAAGGGCATTGATTTTGGCGATCAATGGACGGACCGATTTTACCTTGCGGTCGTTCGCCGTACCAAAGACCTTCTTTGCCAGCGTGCCAATTCCGAGCATATTCTCTCCGATCCCCATTAAGTGGGGCTTGT
>JAYPUF010000203.1:0-3369 GCA_038133925.1 Marivivens sp.
AAATCTTCGTCGCTCAGGTCAAGGATCGTGCCGTGATGCACAAAGCCTGCACAGTTGAAAAGGCCGTCCAAATCAGGAAGCAAAGCCGCAAGGTCTAGGATAGCCTGTGGCTTTGTCACATCGAGAACATGGGTGGTAATCTCGGGATAGTCCGAGCCTAGGCTTGCGATGGTATCGGCGTTGATATCCGCAGCGTGGACTGTGGCGCCTTCTTTAGCGCAGGCGATAGCAGCAGCGCGGCCAATGCCTTGGCCTGCCGCAGTGATGAGAATGGTTTTGCCTTCGAGCCGCATTTGCGTCCCCTTTTATTTCTTAAATTACATTACGGCGCCGATTTGCCATGGCACGAATTCTGCGCCACCAAAGCCAAGTTCTTCACTCTTGGTCTGTTCGCCCGAGGCGACACGGATAAGAAGCTCGAACAGTTCGGTGCCTTTTTCTTCAATGCTGACGCCTTCGGTAACGATGTCGCCGCAGTTTAGGTCCATGTCCTCAGACATGCGTTCATACATCTCAGAGTTGGTCGCGAGTTTGATACATGGCGTGGGCTTGTAGCCCGATACCGAGCCGCGGCCTGTCGTGAAGATGATGAGGTTTGAACCGGAGGCAATCTGACCTGTCACGGAAGCTGGGTCAAACCCGGGGCTGTCCATGAAAACGAACCCCTTCTTGTCTACGATTTCGCCGAAAAGATAGACGTCACGCATCGGGGCCGTGCCGCCTTTGGCGACAGCTCCCAATGACTTTTCAAGGATGGTGGTCAAGCCGCCACGCTTGTTGCCTGGAGACGGGTTGTTGTCCATTTCACCGCCATTGCGTGCGCAATAGTCCTCCCACCATTCGATCCGATCGATGAGCTTGCGCCCCACTTCTTCGGTTTCTGCGCGACGGGTCAGAAGATGCTCGGCGCCATAGACCTCCGAGGTTTCTGACAGGATTGTAGTGCCGCCGTGACGGACCAGGAGGTCCGAGGCATACCCAAGTGCAGGGTTCGCGGTGATGCCCGAGTAACCATCGGAGCCACCACACTGCATACCGATGGTAATCTCGGAAATGGGGCAGGGTTCGCGTACGGATTTGTTTGCAATCTCAAGGATGCCGCGAAGTTCTTGAAGGCCAAGATCAATCGTCTTGCGTGTGCCGCCTGTGTTCTGGATCGTAAAATAACGCACTGCACCGTCCTTGCGGATCGGGCGGTTGCCAACGAGGTCAGCGACCTGCATCACTTCGCAGCCGAGACCGATTAAGAGAATTCCCGCAAAGTTTGGGTGCTGAGCATATCCCTTGAGTGTGCGGTAAAGCGTTGCATAACCTTCGTCCTTGCCGGACATGCCGCAACCGGTGCCGTGCACGATTGGCACAACGCCATCTACATTCGGGAACTCATCGAGAAGACCTGACTTTTCAGCCGCTTCGGCAATGAAGCGTGCAACGGACCCCGAACAGTTTACCGACGTTACGATACCCACATAATTACGGGTTCCAACGCGGCCATCCGCGCGCTTGAAACCCATAAAAGTGCGGCCTTCATCAATAGACGGAAGCGGTGTGCTTGCGCTCGCAAAGCCGTAGTCTTGTTTGTAATCGCCCATGCCAAGATTCTGGACGTGAACATGTTCGCCTATGGCAATGTCTGATTTGGCCTCACCGATGATTTGACCATACCGATAAACATTTTCGCCCTTTGCAACCGCGCGCGTAGCGATTTTGTGGCCGCGGCCGATGCTCTGGGTCAGGGTTACGGCCCCATTCTCGATTTCCGTTCCGGCTTCTAG
The DNA here is from genome assembly GCA_038133925.1 of Marivivens sp. Taxonomy (GTDB): domain Bacteria; phylum Pseudomonadota; class Alphaproteobacteria; order Rhodobacterales; family Rhodobacteraceae; genus Marivivens. Next base: position 1,776 of record JAYPUF010000203.1, read on the forward strand.
ATCGCGAAGCGCAATTACAACATTGTCGTCGGCATGTAGGCGGATGGTCGTCGAATTTGAGGCCATGTGAATCTCTCAGAGTTTTGGCGAAAAGTGCCCAGTCAGAACTTGGTGAGTTCTATCTTGTCGCGGCGCGATGTGTCAACTAACATGTTAGTATGTTCAGACGGGAAAACCATGGTTGAAGCGCTTGAAAAATTGCCCCTCGGGGACATCGAAGCCTTGTCGGGCTCGCTTGCTCAGCGGGTCTACATCGTGCTGCGAGAAGCCATTCTGCACATGAAGTGTCCGCCTGGAACGGTTCTTCGTAAGGGTCAGATTTGCGAGCAGCTTGGGGTGTCGCGTTCCCCCGTGGCGGAGGCGATTGCCAAGCTATCGGCCGAGCGGCTGGTTGATGTTGTGCCACAGTCCGCGACGCGCGTTTCTAGGTTTTCGATGAGCGAAATTCGAGAAGCAACGTTTCTACGCGAAGCACTGGAATTGGCGGCGGTCGAACGGGTTGCTCAGACCATTACCGAAGATCAGCTCATGGCACTCGCCCGCAATTTCAAGCTTCAAAGACTCTTAGTTGAAGACGGCGATCATGCTGGCTTTTTTGCCGCCGATGAAGAATTTCATACGATGATTATGGGCTTTACTGGCTATCAAGGCGTGACACGCACGCTTGCAGGCGTTTCACTTCAACTCTCACGGGCGCGCATACTCCTTTTGCCCTCAACAGATCGGGCTGAGGAGTCGCTTAGGGAGCACGAAGAGGTGCTGGACGCGCTGCGCCAGCGCGATCCGGTAGCGGCTCGGAATGCGATGCGATTTCATCTTGGCCAGCTTATCAGCCGCATTGAACCACTTGAGCAAAAACACAGCGATTTCTTTATCGCCCATTGATTAGGACGCATTGAGCTTATGAAAGTTTTCGACACGGCGTTGTTGAACAACCGCACGGCAAAGCCTGTCGAGTTGACACGTATGGGTTATGGCGGTGCTGCATTGGGAAATCTTTATCGAAAGATTGAAGACGCAGATGCTCAGGCGGCATTGGATGCTGCTGATGCAGCAGGCATTCGGTATTTTGATACCGCTCCGCAATACGGCTTGGGGCGCTCAGAGGAGCGTGTTGGGACAGGCATTCGCCGCTTTGGCCGCGAGAGTGTTCGGCTCTCTACAAAGGTGGGGCGATTGCTTTTCGACTGTGAGCCAGATGAGGTGACACCTGAGGCCTTCGTCGATGTTCCACAAAGAAAGATCGTATTCGATTACACCTATGACGGCGTCATGCGGAGTTATGAGGCAAGTCGAAATCGGCTTGGAATTGTGAATGCGGACATCCTTTTGGTCCATGATGTCTGTGCGTTTTCTCAGGGTTCACAAGAGAGGAGCGACGAGAAGGTCCGCGAGCTTTTTGATGGCGGTGGATACCGCGCATTGACCGAGCTGCGGGATGCGGGCGAGATCGCCGCGATTGGGGCAGGGGTTAACGAATGGCAGGTTTGTGAGAGGCTCCTTGGTCTAGGTGACTTTGACTGCTTCCTACTGGCTGGACGCTATACTTTGCTTGAGCAAGACGCGCTTGAGAGCTTCCTTCCACTGTGCGCAA
>JAYPUF010000204.1:0-3364 GCA_038133925.1 Marivivens sp.
CCCTTCGGCTCGGCCTCTGCCTCGCGGAAGCGTGTGAAAATCTCGCGGATAGTATGATAATCAAGTTGCTTTGCCATGGAACGGGTATGCCCAAGGCCCGACATTGAAACAAGCATGAATGCGCAAGAAGCGGGTCGCCACGCCTAAGGTAAAGGAATAGCGTTGCGGTCATGGAACAGGAAAACGCATACCATTTTGGCGTCATTCAACGGGCTATCGAGATCATTGATCAGGCACCTCGATTATCGCTTGAGGAGCTGTCAGCACGGCTTGGGATGAGCCCCTCACATTTCCAGAGGGTCTTTTCTAAATGGGTGGGCGTATCGCCCAAGAAATACCAAGAGTATCTAGCGTTCGACCATGCCAAGGCTCTCTTACGCAAAAGGTATTCGACTCTCCGAACTTCAGACGAAGCTGGCCTCGCCAGTCAAGGCAGGCTCCATGATCTGTTCTTGCGCTGGGAAGCGATGAGTCCAGGTGAATTCGCGCAAGGAGGCTCTGGTCTTGTCATAAACTATGGTTGGTTCCCGAGCCCATTTGGGCCGACAATCGTGATGGGCACGGAACGAGGCATCTGCGGTATGGCCTTTGCTGCCGAGATCGGAACCGAAGCGGCGATGCTAGACCTGACGCAACGCTGGCCCAAGGCCGAATTCACCGAGCGACCGGAAGCTCTTGAAAGATGGGTATCTCTGGCCTTTGGAGGAGCGGATAACGGCACCAAGGCTCCTCTTGTACTGGTTGGCGCACCGTTCCAAATCAAAGTCTGGGAGGCACTTCTAAACATCCCTTCAGGCCATGTGACCACCTATTCGGATGTTGCGACTGCTATTGGCAATCCAAACGCCGTCAGAGCTGTTGGAACCGCCATCGGACGAAATCCAATCAGTTGGCTCATTCCCTGCCATCGCGCCCTAAGAAAATCAGGAGAGCTGGGTGGCTATCATTGGGGCTTAGGCGTGAAACGCGCCCTTCTCGCCTATGAGGCAGCCCAAACCGAATTTTGACGACTGGCGGAACTATGCCGCTTTTGGGCTGTTATTGGATATCAAATCAATTTGCGCTTTATCAGGTAAGCAAATCGCGCATAGTGCGCACAAAATCTAGGATTGGAATGACCAATGACTTTTAGCAAAACCACTCTTCTAGGCGCCGTAGCAGCTCTCGCTTTGACAACTGCATGCACGAGCAGCCTTCAGGATCCTGCCAACCCCAACCGCAACGCCCAGCAAAGCGCAATCGTAGGCGCTGGGATCGGGGCTCTTGCAGGTCTCGCACTCGGTGAAGATGCAAACTCCCGCCGTGACGGCGCGCTTATTGGCGCTATCGTCGGAGGCACGGGCGGTGCGATCTATGGTTCGATCCTCGACAAGCAGGAAGCTGAACTTCGTCAAAGCCTCGGCTCGAACGTTGGCATCGTGAACAACGGAAGCCAGCTCATCGTGTCGATGCCGCAGGACATCTTGTTTGCAACCGACAGCGCAACTCTGACTGGCGGGCTTCAGGCTGATCTATTCACCCTCGCAAACAGCATGAACAGCTATCCGAACACGCGTATCTCTGTCATCGGGCATACCGACAACACCGGTTCGGCGTCTTACAACCAGCAACTCTCGCAGCGTCGCGCCCAAGCAGTGACTTCTGTCTTGATCAATGCCGGCGTATCTCCGTCGCGTATCACCGCAGTAGGCCGCGGCGAGGATGCTCCAGTCGCGGACAACCTCACCGAAGCAGGTCGCGCGCAAAACCGCCGCGTGGAAATCGTGATCACCCCGACCCAATAAGCGCTCACGAATTGGCTTTTGGGGTCGCCTTCGGGCGGCCCTTTTCTTTTGTCAGCGCTGGTCATACATTTTGACCAATTGAAGGAGCCGACTATGCCGTTCGAAAAAATCAGCCAAAAGAAGCTTTCCCAAGAGGTCGTTCGCCAAATTGAAGGCCTCATCCTGCGCGGTATCCTTCGTCCTGGAGAGCGTCTTCCTGCAGAGCGAGAGCTGAGCGAACGACTTGGCGTATCTCGACCTTCCCTCAGAGAGGCACTGAGCGACCTGCAAGATCGCGGTCTTCTCATCAGCAAGGTAGGCGCAGGCGTCTTCGTAGCAGATGTGCTTGGATCGGCGTTTTCTGACGCTCTCATCACGCTCTTTTCGCAACATGACGAAGCCGTCTTCGACTATATTTCATTTCGTCGAGACATGGAGGGACTTGCCGCCGAGCGGGCCGCCAAACTCGGGACCGACACCGACCTCAAAGTAATCGACACGATCTTCCACAAAATGGTCGATGCTCACCCAAAGAGAAATGCGACCGATGAAGCGCGATTGGACGCCGACTTTCACCTTGCGATTATTGAAGCAAGCCACAATGTGATCATGCTCCACATGATGCGGTCGATGTACCAGCTACTGCGCGAGGGCGTGTTCTACAATCGCCAAGTCATGTTCAAGCAGCGCACCACGCGGAGCGAACTTCTCGACCAGCACAAGGCAATAAATGACGCCCTGCAAGCTCGTGATCCTATCGCCGCACGCAAAGCCGTCTCAGAGCATCTCGACTATGTCCAGAAGGCTCTTGAAGACGCACGCAAAGCTGAACGGAATGAATCAATCGCCCAAAAGCGGTTTGATCACGAGCTACGCAAATGAAAAGGCCCACTCATTGAGCGGGCCAAATTCCTGATTATCGAATGAAAGCTTAGTGAAGCTTTGCTTCGATGGTGCCGATTGCGTCATCAATCAGCTTGTTCGCATCGGTCGCAGTCATTTGCTCTGCAATGATGTCCTGAGCAGCACCGATAGCAACGGTGATCGCACGGTCGCGAACTTCCTTGATCGCAGCGTTCTGAGCGCTGACAATCTGCTCTTCAGCAGAAGCAAGACGACGAGCAACCGACGAAGCGATGTCCTGCTTGGCCTTTTCGGCGGCAGCGGTTGCTTCTTCTTTGGCGGTTGCAACGATACGAGCAGCCTGTTCCTGAACTTCTTTCTGCTTACGCTCGTAAGAAGCAAGGAGGCTCTGAGCTTCTTCACGGAGCGCTTTGGCTTCGTTCAGCTCTTCCTTGATGCCATCAGCACGCTTGTCGAGCATCTTTGCGACGGTGCCCGGAACCTTGAGGTACAAGAGCACGCCAACAAACACGATGAACGCGAGCGTTACGATGAAGTTGGTGTTACCGAGCGAGAAGAACGGACCAGAAGCCGCAAAAGCAGGCGAAGCGGCCAGTGCAAGAGCAGCGGTCATGAGCTTTTTCATGTCGTTACCCTTTCATACGCGCGGTGACAGCGGCAGTAACGGTCTTGGCATCAGCCTTGCCACCAAATGCAGCCACGATTTCTTTCGTGGTGTCTTTGGCAACTTCGGTAAC
>JAYPUF010000205.1:0-3336 GCA_038133925.1 Marivivens sp.
AAGTCGCAGGCAAAGGGGCTGACCTCGATCGGCCTTGACCTTAAAGCGGTCATCGACCAGATGCGCGAGCAAATTCAGAACGTGGAGTAAGTCATGCCCAAAGATCAGAACCGACGCGGCCTATTGATCATCGTCTCGTCACCCTCGGGCGCTGGCAAGTCCACTCTGACAACGCGTCTGCGCAAATGGGACCCGTCCATCCGGTTTTCCGTCTCAGCAACCACGCGGTCGCCGCGTTCTGGCGAAGTGGACGGTCGTGAATATTATTTCAAGACCCGCGATGAATTCGAAGACATGGCGTCGAACGGCGAAATGCTTGAACACGCAGAGGTCTTTGGGAATTTCTACGGAACACCGCGCGGGCCGGTAGAGGCTGCGATGATTGCGGGCAATGATACTCTCTTTGACATCGACTGGCAGGGTGGCCAGCAGATCCGCAATTCGAGCCTTGGTAAGGATGTCATTTCGATCTTTATCCTGCCGCCCTCAATGCTCGAACTCGAACGCCGCTTGCGCTCGCGCGGTCAGGACAGTGATGACGTGATCGAAGGCCGAATGTCCAAGAGCCTCGCTGAAGTCAGCCATTGGGCTGAGTATGATTATGTGCTGGTAAATAACGACCTCGATCGATGCGAGGAAGAACTTCGGACTATCTTATGCGCCGAAAGACTACGCCGCGAACGTCAGCCGCAACTGAATGACTTTGTTCGCGGATTGAACAAAGAATACGAGGGGAAGTGATGCTGTACGAATTTGAAGGACACCGCCCCATTATTGCCGACGACGCGTGGGTTGCGCCTGGCGCACATCTTATTGGCAAAGTGACTTTGGAGCCCAAGTCTTCCGTGTGGTTCGGATGTACCCTTCGCGGAGACAACGAGATGCTTTTCGTAGGAGAGGGTAGCAACGTTCAAGAGAACTGCGTTTTCCATACCGATCTGGGCTTTCCGCTAAAGATTGGAAAAAACGTCACTATCGGGCACAAGGCAATGCTCCATGGCTGCACCATTGGGGATAACACGCTGATAGGCATGGGCGCGATGGTCATGAATGGCGCTGTGATTGGTAAGAATTGCCTCATTGGGGCAGGGGCCATGATCACCGAAGGCAAGGTGATCCCCGATGGCTCCCTCGTGATGGGGGCACCCGGTAAAGTGGTTCGCGAAATTGACGCTGAAACCATTGCAAGACTCGAAAAATCCGCTCTGAACTATCAGAAAAACGCGCAGCGCTTTCGTGACGGTTTAATCCCCCTCGAATAGAACCTGTCACATTTCCATAACTTAACCCTGTCATCAAACAATGAACACTTGCGCGCTTGCCGCTGCGAGAATTGTTGTTTTATTTAAGGATTGGTTGATGGAACTCGAGCTTGCCCGCATGATTATTCACGGAATTCCCCACGCTGCGGTCTTGATCGAGCGTCCACATCGGATAACAGCTGCCAATAGAGCCGCAGAAGAACTCTTGGGCGACCGCCTGATCGGAACTCACTTTTATACCGCACTGCGTCAGCCATCCGTCATTGAAGCGGTTGAAAACACGCTGCGCGACGGTGACCCTCGCGACACCCAATACACGATCCGAGGGCAGGGCGCTGACCGAAACTATCTCGTTTACGTCCGCGGCATCGGTGAGAAGTCGTCTGACGGCGTACTTCTGACGTTTGAGGACCTTTCGCCTCTTGCGAGCGCGGGCGAGATGCGTCGTCAATTTGTAGCCAACTTGAGCCACGAATTGCGGACCCCTTTGACTGCAATGGTAGGATTTATCGAAACCTTGCGCGGCCCAGCTAAGAACGATGAAAAGGCGCGGGATCGATTCCTTGGGATAATGGAACGTGAAGCGGGCAGAATGACCAAACTCGTCGATGACTTGTTATCCCTTTCGCGCGTCGAAGATAACGAACGCCGTCGCCCAAAAGAACCGGTAGACCTGGTGGCTTTGATTCAGTCGGTGACACAGAACCTTGCTCCTATGGCTGAACGGGCCTCGGTTGACCTGCGTCTGCACCTTCCTGATGGCGAACGGATCGTTCCTGCGGATGCAGATCAGATGCGCCAAGTTCTGAGCAATCTAATCGAGAACGCGATCAAATACGGCGGCGATGGCAAGCCTGTCGAAATTCGACTCGAAGGGCCTGCGATGCAGCCCGTGTTACAAACCGAGGGAATCGTCATTTCCGTTCAAGATTATGGCGATGGAATCGAAGGCCATCACATCCCGCGCCTCACGGAACGCTTTTATCGCATCGACACTCATAGATCGCGCGAGGTAGGCGGGACTGGACTTGGACTTGCTATTGTAAAACATATAGTTAGCCGTCACCGTGGACGTTTTCGCATCAAAAGTGTGGTAGGAGAAGGTTCTGTGTTCACAGTAATTCTGCCAATCAATTAGCGAAAAAAGCGGTCTGTCATAAAACTCTTACATAACTGTCACAAAAGCGTTCACAACGAGGTCTAAATCAGCGTCATCGAGGGACGCGAGAGGCGCCTTCGCGAGTTGATAGATTGGAGTTATAAATGTCGCTCTTCAAACTGACCGCATCGTCGCTGGCGATCGCTGCTGTTTCCGCCACTGCCGCTGCTGCCCGTGACAACGTTCAGGTTGCTGGTTCTTCCACCGTTCTTCCTTATGCTTCGATCGTTGCTGAAGCTTTTGGCGAGAACTTTGATTTCGCAACGCCAGTTGTTGAATCGGGTGGTTCTTCGGCTGGTCTCAAGCGCTTCTGTGAAGGCGTTGGCGAGAACACGATTGACGTTGCAAACGCATCGCGCAAAATCAAGGACAAAGAGATTGCTGCTTGTGCTGAAGCTGGCGTCACCGAAATCATCGAAGTTCGCATCGGTTACGATGGTATCGTTTTCGCTTCGGACATCAACGGTAACGAATTTGCTTTCACCCCAGCTGACTGGTACGCCGCTCTTGCTGCTGAGCTTCCGGTAGATGGCGCTCTTGTTGCTAACCCGAACACCAACTGGTCGCAGGTCAACGCGAACCTTGCTGATCAGCCGATCATGGCGTTCATCCCTGGCACCAAGCACGGCACCCGTGAAGTTTTCGAAGAAAAAGTGATCCTTCAGGGTTGTGAAGACAGCGGCGCTCTCGAAGCCATCATGCAGATCAACGGCGGCGACGAGAAAGCTGCTGAGGGCACCTGCATGGCGATCCGTACCGATGGTCTTTCGGTCGACATCGACGGCGACTACACCGAAACCCTTGCTCGCATCGAAGCAGACAACAACGGCATCGGCGTCTTTGGTCTGTCGTTCTATGAAAACAACACCGACAAGCTTCAGGTTGCGACCATCAACGACGTCGTTCCTTCGGTCG
>JAYPUF010000206.1:0-3329 GCA_038133925.1 Marivivens sp.
CGTTATCGACCGAACCAAGGATAAAGGACAGAAGGTCGTGCATATGGATCGCATGACCAAGGATTGCGCCTCCTTGCTCGCCTTTCCACGTGCCACGCCAATCCACGGAATAGTAAACAGCGTCACGGTTCCAGTGCGTTTCCATGGAAGCTACAAACGGGCGACCTGCAAGGCCGCTCTCGATCAAAGCACGGAGCCGCGCAATTCCGTTACCAAAGCGATATTGGAACACAGGGTAGACGCTCTGTCCCGTCTCGTTTGCGATCTCGATCAAGCTGTCTACATCAGCCACCGAATTGGAAAGCGGCTTTTCGCAAATGACATCTTTACCGGCACGAAGCGCCTTTGCAGTGAAGGAATAGTGGAGATGTGGCGGAAGGCAGATGTCGACGAGTTCGACCTCTGGATCCGCCAATATCTCGTCGAAGCTGCCCGTCACGCGGGTCTTGCTTTCGGGTTTTACAAAGGCTTCGGCCCGCGCTGCGTTGGTGTCACAAATCGCCTTAATGTTAAATAAATCAGGCAGTTGCAGATAAGCGTTATAGTGTTTCTGCCCGATCCCAGCACCGATGATCGCGACGTTTACTTTCTTCATTGCAAGGCTCCTTCGGCCAGCATTTGAGCGCGAATGGCGATATCCATCGCGCGGAAGGTATGAGCTTGGGTCACAGCGGTTTCGGTCCGGTTTTTGATGTCCGCACAAATCCGCGCGAAGTATGGAAGCGGCATGTCGCGGCAATCAATCACCTCGGCCCCATCTTCATTCGCAATCAACAACTGGTCACCTTTGTTGCCGTTAGCCAAATCGATGTACTTGCGTAGCTCGATATAACCTTTGTCGCCCATGATGGTCAGTCGCCCATCGCCCCACATTGGAAGCCCCTTGGGCGTGAACCAGTCCACGCGCACATAACCATGACCTTTGTCACCCTCTAGAACGAATTCACCAAAGTCCTGCATTCCAGGGTATTGCGGCAAGGTCTTATTCGCGACTGTAGCATGTTTGATCGTGACATCGGTTGAACCTGTAAAGTGGAGGAATTGGTCCACTTGGTGCGAGGCGATATCGGTTATAATCCCGCCATAACGATTACGCTCAAAGAACCACGCAGGTCGTGTGTGTAGGTTCTGCTTGTGCGGTCCAAGGCCTACGGTCTGAATTACGGTGCCGATCGCGCCTGCAGCAACCAGTTCTTCGGCTTTTGCGACACAAGGAACCTGAAAGCGCTCAGAGAAGTTAACGGTCCAGATTCGGCCCGTCTCTTCTACTGTTTTCTGAATTTCTGCGAGCTGTTCTAACGTTGTGCAGCCGGGCTTATCGACCATCACGTCTTTGCCTGCTCGCATCGCTTCGATCGCGAGTGCGGCGCGGTCCTCGGGAACTGCCGCAATTAGGATCATGTCCACGCCCGCATCATCAAGGATCTCGCGGCGATCAGAAACGCGGGTCATCGAAGGATAGGTTTCTTGGAACTTCTCGGGAAGCGCCCAATCGTCCGAGGTCCACCACTTGTCGGCCGAACAACCTTCTTTAAGCATATTTCCGAGCATGCCAAAAATATGGCCATGATCTATCCCGATCGCGGCAAGTTTTAAGCCTTCTCCAACAGGCATCTCAAATTCCTTTTTCAACAGAAACTGTCTGGCCGGTCGCACCAGATTTAATGACCGCTTCGATTAGACCGTGCACAGGCAAAGCATTTTGTCCACTGGCAACGGGAGCGGCACCACTGTCGATCCCATCAAGGAAATCCTTGATCACCGCTTGATGCCAAGCAGAAGTAAAGGCCATTGGATCACCCCCTGCCCCTGTGGCTTCTGCAGCGCCAATGGTTTCGGTCGCGCCGTCTTGCCACGCAAGCACAAGTTCGGCGGAACGCAGTGTCACTGAAACATTGGCATAGTGAAGGATGATCTCCTCGGTCCGGCCGGGATACGTGGCCGTGGAAGCAAAGAGGCTCCCAACAGCACCATTTTCAAACTTAAGACCCGCAGTGACGAAATCCTCGGTTTCCATTTCGTGAAAGGCCGAGGTCTGGCACATGGCAGTGACCTGCGAGACGGGTCCCGCAAACTGAAGCGCAAGGTCCATCGTGTGGATTGCTTGACTGATCAAAACACCACCGCCATCGCGCGCAAGGCTCCCGCGCCCGGGCTCATCGTAATAGGATTGCCCGCGCCACCACGGCACAGAAATCTCAACAAGTCGAAGTGCACCAAAGTCATTTTCAGCGAGTAAGGCGCTCAACTTCTGAGCAGAGGGGCGCACGCGATGTTGAAGGACGATCCCTAACGGAACGCCCTTTTCGTCACAGGCTTTCACCAAGTCCCGCGCCGCCTCCAAAGTTCGCTCGACGGGTTTTTCCATCAAGATTGGAATACCCGCAGCTGCAAGCGCCTTTACCTGCGCCTGTCTTACGTTGGGCGGTGTAATGACCACCGCAGCATCGGGCTTTGCGTCGATCAATGCCTGAAGGTTAGCATAGGCAATTGCGCCTTCAAAACGACCTTGGTGCTTATCAAGAAACCGATGTGCACTTTCTTGGCTCGAAGCGAGCACCCCTGCGAGGGTCATATCGCTTTTTAAATTTGAAAAGCTCTCAACATAGGCCGAAGCGACCATGCCACAACCAATCAACGCCACTGATTTGGGCTTGTTCGTCATGCTTATTCCAATCGAATTCCCCGAGCGTCCAACATCTGTTGAACATCAACCGTGCCGCCGCTTTCAATCGACATATTCGCGGCAATGCCCGTGAGGATCGACCAACCACCTGCGACGTGATCCGAAGCGCGGCCAAAACGATCTGGTTCCATGTTCTCTGGGTCAAAGATGTAACCAAGCATAACGGGATCTGCGCCGCCATGGTGGCCTTCCGCGGTCGGAACGTCGATCTTTTGGGGCGCTTGCCCTGCAAGATGGAGCTCGGTCCAAACAGCGTCTTTGCCCGCCCGCGCACGCTCGCCCCCAAAAACGCCGTGCACTTCAACGTGTTTATGGATCAATTCGCCCTTGGTACCTTGAAAGCGGATTTCAAGACCTTCCCAAGGCGAATAAGCCGTCAAAGTGTAATTGGCAGTCGCGCCCGAAGCATAAGCGATATGGGCCTGCATCGTGTCTTCGATCCCGATCTCTTCGTCAAACACGCACAGATCACGGAAATAACCATCTTCGTGCTCTGCTTCGCGGTAGAGCGGACGAAGGGCCGCATCCTTGTCCATATTCAGCTCAAAGTCACATTTGTCCGCCACCTTGCAAGTTGCGCAGCGGGGCCCGCGTCCCTCAAGTCCGAACGCGACAGCCGTTTCAGGACGATAGAACGCGCGAC
>JAYPUF010000207.1:0-3328 GCA_038133925.1 Marivivens sp.
ATCACCGCGTTCACACTGTGAACTTCCCTGGTGATCCTTACCCGATCCATATTGACGCGACCTTCACGCCGCTTCGTCCAGGCCTTATCCTGAACAACCCGCAGCGCCGTCTTCCAGATGAACAGCGTAAGATGTTCCATGATAACGGTTGGGAAATCGTCGATGCAGCGCAGCCTGCGCACAACGCGCCGCCGCCGCTGTGCTACTCGTCGGTATGGCTCTCGATGAACGTACTCGTTCTTGATCCAAAGACAGTCTGCGTTGAAAAGTCCGAAGTCTATCAGGCTGAACAGATGGATAAGCTTGGTATGGAAGTGGTCGAGGTGGACCTGCGCGACGCATATGCCTTTGGTGGCGGTCTTCACTGTTCGACCGCTGATGTTTACCGCGAAGGTAACTGCGAAGATTACTTCCCGCACTTGGGCTAAGTCAGAGCGATCAGTAGCAAAAGAAAAAGAGCGTTTGGTCGGTTCCAAGCGCTCTTTTGATGTAGAAATCTTAGCTGACAGCCGGACTATTCTGCGGCTTGCTGATAAGGCCGCGAGAGTTCCTGCATCCGCCTATCGATATGGGTCGCTGCGCCATTGATATCCTCAATCATTGTAGCTTGATTGATAGAGGCTTGGGCAACATGCGAGATCTGGTCGGCGGTCTTTTCGACTTCGCTGATGATATCGCCGAGGACAATGTTTGCGCGATCCACGGCCTCTGCGCCAAGATTAACATTCTTGCCGCTATCATTGGTCAGGCGATTGATGTCTTGGGCTGCGTGCTGAGCACGTGCTGCCAGTGCTTGAACCTCACCCGCAACGACGGCGAAACCGCGACCCGCTTGACCTGCGCGTGCCGCTTCAATCTGAGCGTTTAGAGCGAGAAGGTTCGTCTGGGTCGCTATTTCTTCGATTGCGGAACTGATATTGGCGATGTTCACCGAGGATTTCTGAGCTTTGCGCATTGCGGTTAAAGCTTCTTCGACAACACGTCCGCCCTCGCGAGCATGCTCGGTGATGCCCTTGGTCGACTGGTTGGCCTGCGACATCAAATTCGAAACCTCGCGCACTGACTTGGCGAGCGACTTGATACGTGTCGCGTTTTCCTCAAGTTCCACCGAGAGATCCCGAGAGTTTCTCTCTCTATATTGAGCTTCTTTGCGGAACCGCTCGGCCTCTGACGCTTCTTTCTTGCGGCGCTCTTCGGATGCGGCTTCAAGCTGAACTTGAGCCTTTAGGGCGTCCTCATGCGATTTTGTCGCTTGGGTAATAGCGAGCTTGGTTTGACGGTTATTTTCAACGGCAAAAAAGATCACAAAACCCATTCCGGTCAGGATCGATGCCACTGTTGTAAAGGTAAGGATACCGGGGGACTTGAGCTCGTTAAGACCAGCAAGACTGCCGTCGAACAAATACATGCCAACGACGGAAATCATCGCCAGCAGACCAACTGCGATTGACGCATACATTCCGCCAAGAAAACCAATGATCAGGATTGGCGGGATGAGCCAGATTATGATCGGCGACCAGACGCCTCCGGTGAAAAGCGAAGACCAAGTTGGGCCACCCCAAAGAGCCAAGGCAAGAAGGACGACCGCTTCCTTTGGTTTGTCGCTTTTCACGAGGCCCCAAGCGGACGCGATTCCGGCGACGAAAACGAGTGGGCCCCAAAAGGACATCCACGCTGAAATCACTGCGAAGTAGAGGACGTATCCGCTCCCCAAGATGAACATTGAGACCAAGTAGATACTCAGCTTTCGCGAGTTTGCGATTTCGAGGTAGGCACCGCTACCGCTGTTTCTGGGCGTATTCATTGCTGGCTCTGAACTCATGACGATTATCACATGCGATGAAGCCAGAACGTCAAAGCGCCCGATATTGTTAATGGAAACAAAGGATGGTCGAACTTCACGTGAAGAAAAACGATAAGCGCTCAAGTGCTCGGGTGAGTGCGTTTTTTAACCGGAAAGTAGAGAGGCTCTAGGCAAACAAGCTGCGATAGGCAGATTGGGTGCGTGCATGGGAGTAGGGCGTTAGAGCCTTTATTCGCCGGTGCGCGCAAGCACGACTGAGAATGTCTTGAGTACGATCAGGATGTCGTTCTTAAAGCTCAAGGTGCGCGCATAAGCGTTGTCATAGACAACACGCGTTACAAATTCTGAGCTTCCGCGCGCCTTGATTTGCCAAAGACCGGTTAGGCCGGGCTTAAGTTGATAATAGGCCTTACCACCTGCCTCGCGATAAAGGTGATCTTGATCAGGGGTGAACGGGCGCGGGCCAATGATGCTCATGTTGCCCAGAAGGACGTTATAAATCTGCGGGAGTTCATCAATGCTGGTTTCGCGGAGGAACTTGCCACAGCGGATGATGCGTGGATCATTCCTTAGCTTTTGGTTCTTGTGCCATTCGGTAGCAATCGCCGGATTTTCAGCGCAAAGGTTCTTTAGTCGCTCATCAGCGTCCACATGCATTGTGCGGAGTTTGTAGCATTTAAAAAGCTTTCCATCTTTGCCAACCCGCTCTTGGGAATAGAAGCGAGGGCCACCATTGCGGCGTACCATGAGGTAGGCAATCCCAACAATGATCGATACGGGTAGGATGGCGGATAGCACGATCAAGAGATCCAGTATGCGTTTGCCAAAGGTCCCATAGAAAGACTTACGCACGAGCCGGCGATTCCGAGGCGCTTCGAAGGTCGCCGTATCATAATCTAATACGCTGAAATCTTTCATAAAACCCTCCACGCGAGGCAATTGAACACTTGAAAACGCTATAAATAGAACTGGGGCCGTGTAGCCAAAGGCCTACTCCTGCTATCCGAAGGGCTATAACAATTCATTAAATGTTGAATGAAATTGCGTTGAACGCGTGTTTTTTAGTCAAGTTTTAGACATGTCGATTGTTTGGGCAGCAAAGGCTAGGCGAGGTCGCAGATAGAGGCAGCTCTATGTAGGTTCGCCATTTCGCGAAATTCAAAGGGCCAATGTGCCTAAAATACCCAACAAATTAAGCGTGTTGATGAGGTTCGAATCTACTCGATCTTAAGGTCGCAAACCAATCCTGAGCCTCGGGAATGAGTGGTGAGGCCAATGAGCGTAAGTGGAATTATTCACCTTTTGGTGGTGTTTTTTTTATCCATTTCGACTTTTTGTCGGGTCTTTAAGGGGTGTGTAAGTGCGCCTTTAGTTCAGGGGCTTGCACGACCGAGCCAGCGGTTACCCCTTCGCTCCAAAGATTTGCATATAAACGTCTGTCATTCAGGGATCGCTCTTTGGAAAGCGTTCTTATTGATCATTTTGCTGAAGACTGCATACGAATTGATCGCAGTTGAAAGCCTC
>JAYPUF010000208.1:0-3289 GCA_038133925.1 Marivivens sp.
ATGGATCACGGCAAAAACTGATGGTCTTTATGGCAATCCGTTGACGCGTTCGACGGATTGCCAATCCGTTTGATGTGACGCACTGTCCCCCACGAATTGGGGGACCTCATGAAGATTCGAACACCTTGGCGTGCAGTCGCTGCAATGTTCATGCTTTGCGGTGCTTTTACCGGTATCTGGTCAACTCGTATCCCCGCTCTAGCCGACGGCGTCAACGCCTCGCATGATATTCTTGGGCAGTTGCTTTTGTGCATGGGGATTGGCGCGATCGCCTCCTTTTCACTCGCAAGTATTTTGTCCGACAAGATCGGCGCAGCTAAGGCCTCGCTTTGGTTGATGATCGGCTATTTCATCTTCTTCCTTGCCCTACCGCTTGTTGGAAGTGTGTGGCAGATGGCAGTCGTTTTTGCGATCTTTGGGGTCTTTCACGGTATGGTGGACGTCTGCATGAACGCGTGGGCGGCCGAGGTCGAAAAACAAATGAAACGATCAGTGATGTCTTCGTTTCACGCCATGTTCTCACTTGGTGCGGGGGTGGGGGCAGCCAGCGCGTTCCTTGCGGTCAAAGTCGGCCTGACGCTTTTCGAACATTTTCTTATTGGTGCAGGGCTATGTTTGGTGCTTCTCTTGCCATTTTCATTTATTGGGTGGGAGTCAGAAAAAGCGGCAACGTCGCGCGGTCCCCTTTTCGTATTCCCGCGTGGCGCGCTTTTGCTCGTGGGGCTGTTCTCAATGTCATCTGCCATCGGTGAAGGCGCTATGGGGGATTGGTCTGCGATTTTCTTGCGTGAAGCCAAGGGAGCGAGCGAAGCAAAAGCAGCGCTTGGCTTCACGGCCTTTAATGTGATGATGGTTGTCGTCCGCTTACTTGGTCAATTCGTAGTGGGCCGCTTCGGTCCGGTTCTGGTTGCACGAAGTTCCGGAACTGTGGCTGTTCTCGGCGGGATCCTAGTCATCACAGCACAGGACATCACATTGGCGATTGCTGGTTTTGGTTTGATGGGGATTGCCTATGCTCTGATCGTACCACTTGCCTTTACGCGCGCGGGTCAGCAACCGGGTATCAGCACAGGCCGCGCCATCGCTGGTGTTGCGACACTTGCTTATGGCGGACTACTTATGGGGCCGCCAATCATCGGTTTTGTTGCTGAGGCATACTCTCTGGAAGTTGCGTTTATGATGATCGTTGGACTTGGGGTGGTAACAATTGGCCTCGCGGGAACTCTAAGAACGCCTGATCAGGCAGACACATGACCCACTCAATTCTATTCGTTTGCCTTGGAAATATCTGCCGCAGTCCAGCGGCCGAGGCTGCGGTTCGTGCGCTCGCGCCTCATCTAAAGCTCGATAGCGCGGGAACTGGGGCTTGGCATATTGGCGAGCCACCCTATGCCCCGATGCAAGCAGCTGCACGGCGTAGAGGGATCGAAATGTCAGGTATTCGGGCACGCCAGTTTCAGCAGGAGGACTTTTGGAACTTTGATCTGATCATAGCGATGGACGGTGATAATATTGCTAATATCGAACGTCAGAGGCCGCAATACTGCGAAACTCAGGTTCGTCTCTTTACAGATTTTTGCAATACCAAAGAAACAGCCATTCCTGACCCGTACTACACGCGGGACTTTGACGGTGCTTTGGATTTGGTGACCATGTGTGCCCAAGGCCTTGTGGCCGAGCTTTAGCCTTTGCACATGGCTTCTGCGGTATTCGCAAAATCGCGGTAGCGTTTCCAGAACGAGCTGGTGTTAGAACGGGCATCCTGCGCTTTCTGCGGGTCTTTAAAGAAATCCGCAGCGCGTTTTTGCTCTGAATTACTTAGGGTTCGGTTTGCGGCGACCTGAATGCACGAGCAGGTGGAGGGATTCGCAGCTGATCTTCCTGCGTCCATACATGCTTCTGAAATGGGGCCAGACACGCGAGCGCCGCCACCGCCACACGAAGTGAGCGCAAAAATAGCTATAAAAGCGATGAAAAACCGCATCTAAGAAACCTGCCTATGTTGCTCTGTGCCCGATTTTTCGGTGTCTCCAGAGCGCTGCCTACACGCGGACTATGACGTAATCGGAGCGAGAAGGCAAATCACATATGGGTCTGATCAGCCGTAGAGCTGGCGCGCTTCGCGGAAAGAAAGAAGGCGGCCGAGTTTCTCATCCCACAGATGGATGTTCACCGAACGCAGGCTCTCCATAAAGGTAAGGCGCTGGGCTTCGGCGAGCTCCATGTGGTCCTTTAGGACCTCGGGGAGGCGATAGAACGGGATGCGGCTATAAAGGTGATGAACATGGTGAATACCGATATTCGCCGACAGCCAATTCAGCGGACGTGGTAGAACATAGTGCGATGAGCCGTTGAGAGCCGCTTCATGGAGTTGCCACTCGTCGCTTGCTGACCAATGGGTCGTTTCGAACTGGTGTTGAACATAAAAGAGCCAAATGCCGATAGCGCCAGCGAGCACCGAAGTCGGAAGATAAATCAAAAGAACAGGAGCAAGCCCACCGAACCAGATCATGGTTCCGATAATCAAAGCGATCATCAGGTTGGTTCCCATTGCCGACCACCAGTACTGCCAAGACCGCATAAGACCAAGCGGGATACGGTTCTGGAGAAGGAACAGATAGATCGGGCCTAGAACAAAGAGCACCAGCGGATTGCGATAGAGACGGTACTGAAGACGCCCAAACCAACCGCGTGCACGGTATTCTTCAACGGTAAGGGTCATCACGTCACCGATCCCGCGCATATCGAGGTTACCATGTTGGGCATGATGCAGCGCGTGGGTGCGTTTCCAAACCGCGTAAGGGGTGAGGGTCAGGACACCAAGGCAGCGACCAACCCAATCTTGGACCTTACGGTTGTTATAGAATGAGGCGTGGCCGCAATCATGCTGAATGCAGAACAGGCGGACGAGGAAGGCGGAGTTTGCCGCCGCAATCACGAATGCAAGCAGATAGCTCACTGAAAGGGCCGCCCAAGCAAGGCCCCAAAGCACGAGGAAAGGAACAACCGTAACCGCAAGTTCAAAGGTGCTACGGCGTACGCAAGGGTCGCGGTACTTGGCGAGTTCTCGGACCCATTCCTGAGCGGATTTCGTAGCCTGTTCTATCGCGCTTGCGCGGTCGATCATAGTATTGCCCCGTCTTGCCCCGGTCATCCCTATCTGACGTGATTCAGAAGCCGGAACTCTTCTGCGTCAGCTTAAGCGGTTGATCCACTCTAAGTGTGAACTGGCAAATGCCACAGAGATAGTCTCTCGCAAAGCTGTTTCTTGGGGCATGACGGTAGGAAA
>JAYPUF010000209.1:0-3288 GCA_038133925.1 Marivivens sp.
GCACCGATGATGGCTTGCGCCCCGACGAGAACGGCTACGTTGCGCTTGGCGCGGCTATCATCTGTGTATGCTGAGTCCATCATGTGAAAATCGGTATTGGTGGATGAAAAGGATGTCTAGGTAGATTATTCAAAATCTATAATGTGTGCGAAGGAGCCAAAGACGTTCTCGTTGACAAGCCCCATTAGTCCAAGATCGTTGCCTTCAGCGTCGCATGACTTGAACAAGGGTTCACCGCTGGTGCAGAGCGTTGTCGCATAGTGGAATTCGTGCCCCTTAGTCTTGCCGGTATAGGGGCCTTTGGATGCAGTCAATGTCCTATACCCCAAATGCAGTTTGCGGACTTCGAAAGATGTTTCAAGACCCAGCAGGCCCGCCATTTCATGGCGCATACCTTCTTTATCAACTAGGCCCATCCCAAGCGTCATGTAACCCCCGCATTCCCCATAAATTACAGAGTGTTGCGCTGCATCCCTGAGCGATGAAAAGAAGGCCTTGTTCGACGCAAGCTTGCCTGCATGAAGCTCTGGGTAACCACCTGGTAGGAAAATGAAATCTGCCTCGGGCACACTATCGTTTGCGAGCGGACTAAAGAACGAAAGCTCAGCGCCCGCTTTGCGCCATTCCTTGAGCTGATGCGGATAGGCAAAGGCAAAGGCTTCGTCACGTGCGACGGCGATACGTTGTGCAGGCGCCCAAGGTTTTGGGGACTTGCGCACTGGAAGTGCCGACATAAGCCCGATAACAGCGTCAAGGTCGATGGTGTCCGCCACAAGACGCGCGGCTTCTTCAATATAGGCTTCGAGGTCAGGGCGTTCCACTGCTTGGACAAGGCCAAGATGGCGTGATGGTTGGGTGATGCTTGTCGTGCGCATAATCGCCCCCAAGACAGGTATGCCAAGCGGGGCAATGGCGCTGCGTAGCATCGCTTCATGGCGGGGAGAGCCGACCTTGTTCAAGATAACGCCGCCGATCCGCACGTCTGGATCATGAGCTGCAAACCCACGCAGAACAGCCGCAACCGAATGGGCCATGTGTGCACAATCAATCACCAAAATTACCGGAAGGCCCAAGAGCCTTGCTAGGTCAGCCGTTGCGCCTTTGCCGTTCGGAGGAGCACCGTCAAAGAGCCCCATCGCACCTTCGATCACCAATGGACCTTGGGCCAATCCGATGATGCGTTCGGGCGTCATGGCCCATGCATCCAAGTTCAAACATGGCGAGTCGCAAGCGGCCGAGTGGAACTGAGGGTCGATGTAGTCAGGACCAGACTTCGCGCCACGGATTGCGATACCCTTGTTGCGAAGCGCACGAAGCAAGCCAAGCGTGAGTGTCGTTTTGCCCGAACCAGAGGAGGGGGCTGCGACGATCACGCCCGTGGTCATGCGCTTTCCGCAGGTTTTCCGCGTCCCAAAGGATCAAGGTTGCGTGGTGCCTCGCCTTTGGCGAGTGACTGCCAGTCGAGCACTTGGCGCATCAGAACCGATCGGCCAACACAAATGATCGCGGGGGGCTCAAGTCCTGAAGATGCAACATCCGCAACCGCAGCTCCGAGCGTCGTTTCAAGAACTTGCTGCGCCTCTGTGGTCGCATTGGTCACAATGCCAACAGGTTCGCTTGCTGGGCGGCCTGCATCAAGAAGCGAAGTTACGATCTGATCGAGATGCTTCATGCCCATATAGATGACGAGCACCTGTGAACCGCGACTGATCGCTTCCCAATCGAGGGATTGGGGCGTGTTGCCCGACTGATCGTGGCCTGTCACAAAGGTGACCGACTGGTTCACGTCGCGGTGTGTCACAGGAATACCTGCATAAGCGAGGCCACCGATCCCTGCGGAAATACCGGGGATGATGCGAACTGGAATGTCGTGCTGAATGAGCGTTTGAGCTTCTTCGCCGCCACGGCCAAATACGAATGGGTCGCCGCCTTTGAGACGAAGAACGCGCTTTCCCTCGCGCGCCAATTCGACGAGATGAAGCGAAATGTCCCGCTGTTTGGCAGAGGGCTTGCCGCCGCGCTTGCCTGCGTAGACATGCTCTGCATTCGGAGCCCAGCTTAGAATGCTCTCCTGAACCAGCGCATCATAGACCACCACATCTGCTTGGCGCAGTGCATTTACGGCATGCAGCGTCAGCAAGCCAGGATCGCCCGGACCTGCACCGCAGAGCCAGACCCAACCGGGCTTGAGTTCGGGCCAGTCGTGGCCGGGAAGAGAGAGCGATTCATTCATAAGTTCCTTATGCCGTTTCGTTGCGGGGTCGAAAAGGTAAGTTGCGACCTAGTAGGGCGATTTGACGCCTCTTTGCGCAAAGAAAACTTGGCGATTGGCGGCGCGATCTTGCTGACCTATAGTCGCGACATGACGACGACACCCGCAAAGGAACTACGACGGGGCTGGACCACCGGCGCCTGTGCCACCGCCGCCACGAAGGCGGCGCTTTTGCGTTTGTGGGCCGGCGAATGGCAAGAAACGGTGAGCATCACTCTGCCGCGCGGTGAAATCCCAAGTTTTAGGCTTGAAACCCGCGATGAAGGTCACGGCTGGGCCGAAGTGGGGATCATCAAAGACGCAGGCGATGATCCAGATGTGACGCATGGCGCGCTCGTGATTGCACGCGTTGAAGCCTCCTCTGGTGGAGTCGTTTTTGCCGCGGGTGAGGGGGTCGGAACTGTGACAAAGCCAGGACTTCCAATCGCTGTTGGTGAGCCAGCCATTAATCCTGTTCCGCGGGCGATGATGGATGAAGTCGTTGCCGAGCTCGCGTCGGAGTATGGTAAGGCACCAGACATCAAGATTACGGTCAGCGTTCGTGATGGCGCGGCCTTGGCCCTGAAAACTTGGAACCCGCGCTTGGGGATCATCGGTGGCCTCTCAATCCTTGGCACGACGGGGATTGTTAGACCGTTTTCCTGCGCGGCATGGATCGCTTCGATCCATCGTGGTGTCGATGTGGCGCGGGCAAGCGGCCTTGGGCATGTTGCAGGATGCACGGGTGCGACCTCAGAAAAAGTTGTTCAGGAAATCTACGGCCTGAGTGATCATGCGATGCTCGATATGGGGGATTTCGCAGGCGGGATGCTTAAGTATCTTCGCAAGAACCCTGTCGAGCGGGTAACAATTGGTGGCGGTATCGCCAAGCTGGCCAAGCTTGCTCAGGGCGCGGTGGATTTGCATTCTTCTCGCTCACAGGTCGATTTCGCTTCCCTTGCAGAGGCTGTAGGTCGGCCTGAAGTTGCCAGCGCAAATACGGTGCTTGAGGCTTATGAAATCGTAGGCGAACCGCT
>JAYPUF010000210.1:0-3277 GCA_038133925.1 Marivivens sp.
CTCGGACTTTATTCCTCGGTAAGCCGCCACAGAAATATCTCGATGCTGAAAAGGCTGTATTGGAGGCGGTGGAAGCCGGCCTTGAACAGGCCAAGCCGGGCAACCATTGCGAAGATATCGCGAATGCATTCAATGCGACTTTGAATAAGCATGGCTTTGTAAAGGACGGACGTTGTGGCTATGCAATCGGGATTTCATATCCGCCAGATTGGGGCGAACGCACAATGTCGTTCCGTCGCAGGGATATGTCCGTGCTTCAGCCAGGAATGACCTTCCACTTTATGCCCGCGCTTTGGCTCGATGATGGCGGTCTCGAGATCACCGAGCCGATTGTCATCACTGAAACGGGTGTAGAGTGCCTCTGCACAACGCCGCGTCAGATGTTCGTCAAGGATTGATCGATGCGCGCCAACCCGATTAGCCCGACCGTTGATTTCGAGAAAGACGGTGTCCAGCATGGACACCTTCGGCTCCCCTATAGTCGTAATGACAGCGCATGGGGATCAGTGATGATCCCTTTGACTGTGGTCAAGAATGGAACGGGTTCCACGGCTTTGCTAACGGGTGCGAACCATGGTGATGAATATGAGGGGCCACTCGCCCTTGTCGATCTGGCCTCTCGGCTCAGTGCCAAAGAAATCTCGGGCCGCGTTATCATCATACCAGCGATGAACCATCCTGCCTTTATGGCTGGCACGCGGGTTTCGCCGATTGATCAGGTGAATATGAATCGCGCTTTTCCGGGTGCTCCTGACGGGACAGCTACACAAAAAATCGCCGATTATTTCCAGCGCACCCTTTTGCCCATGGCGGATGTCGTTTTGGATTTTCATTCGGGCGGCAAGACGCTCGATTTTCTCCCCTTTGCCGCGTCGCATATCCTCGACGATCCAGAACAGTACGCGCGGTGTCGCGCTGCACGTGATGCGTTCAATGCACCGTTCAGCGTCGAGATGCGCGAGATCGACGCGCTGGGCATGTATGACGATGCGGCGGAGGGTCAGGGTAAGACCTTTGTCACAACTGAGCTGGGCGGGCAGGGGTCTGCGACGCCCTATACCACCGAGATTGCCCGCAAGGGCCTGCGCAATTTGCTGATCCACGCAGGTATTCTGAACGGCCAACCTCAGGTCTCTCCGACGCGGCATCTCACCCAGCCTGATGACGCCTGTTTCCACTTTACCACCGAGGGCGGGCTTGTGGAGTTTTTGATTTCACTCGGTGACAACGTGGCAGTTGGCCAGCCGATCGCAAGGATTTGGGACATGCGTCAAACGGGGCGCACTCCGATCACGCTCACCGCTCAACGTGACGGGCTTTTGATGGCGCGTCACCATCCCGGCATTTGTCAGGCGGGCGATTGCCTCGCCGTGCTTGCCGTCGAAGACTGAAAAGGACATCACTATGCTGAATAATGACCAGATCGCACTCTGGGATCGGGAGAACTTTTTCCATCCCTCAACCCATCTCGCTATGCATGCGCGCGGTGAGACCCCGACCCGCGTGATACGCACCGGTGCTGGCGTGCATATCGAAGACCGCGAGGGACGCCGTCTTTTGGATGCATTTGCGGGACTTTATTGCGTGAATGTTGGCTATGGCCGCCCCGAAATCGCCGAGGCGATTGCCGACCAAGCGCGAGAGCTCGCCTATTATCACGCCTATGTGGGTCACGGCACCGAGGCTTCGATCACGCTGGCCAAGATGGTCATGGACCGCGCACCCAAGGGTATGTCCAAGGTCTATTTTGGCCTTTCGGGGTCTGATGCGAACGAGACGAATATCAAGCTCGTTTGGTACTACAACAACATCCTCGGGCGTCCTGAAAAGAAAAAGATCATCAGCCGTTGGCGTGGTTATCATGGTTCTGGCCTGATGACGGGATCGCTCACTGGGCTTGGATTGTTTCATCAAAAGTTTGACCTTCCGCTCGAGCAGGTCATCCATACCGACGCGCCTTATTATTTCCACCGCGAGGATGAGAGCCAGAGCGAAGAGGCATTCGCCGCGCAATGCGCCGCTCGCTTCGAAGAGTTGATCCTTGCGGAGGGTCCGGACACGATCGCGGCCTTCATTGGTGAGCCTGTGCTTGGCACGGGCGGGATTGTGCCGCCCCCTTCTGGTTATTGGGCGGCTATCCAAGCGGTCCTGCGGAAATATGACATCCTGCTCATCGCGGATGAAGTCGTTACAGGCTTTGGACGTCTCGGCACGATGTTTGGATCAGATCACTATGGGATCGAACCTGATTTCATCACCATCGCCAAAGGTTTAACTTCGGCCTATGCGCCGCTGTCTGGTTCCATCGTTTCAGATCGTGTTTGGCAAGTTCTGGAGCAAGGCACGGACGAGAATGGCCCGATTGGTCACGGCTGGACCTATTCTGCACATCCCATCGGCGCTGCTGCCGGTGTTGCGAACCTCAAGCTCATCGACGAGCTTGGGCTCGTCGCGAATGCAGGCGAAATGGGCGCCTATCTCAAGTCGTCTTTAGCCGAGGCTCTTGGCGACCACCCGCAGGTTGGCGAAGTGCGGGGCGAAGGACTTATGTGTGCCGTCGAACTTGTCGAAGAGCGTCAAGGGCGCAAACACTTCGATCCAGCGCGCAAAGTTGGTCCGGCAGTCGCCGCCGCTATGGCCGAGAAGAATGTGATCGCACGTGCTATGCCCCAAGGGGATATCATCGGCTATGCACCTCCGTTCTGTATTACGCGCGAAGAAATCGACACTGTGGTCAGTGCGACCGCGGATGCAGTCAAGAAGGTTCTTGGCTAAGTTTGAGCGAGGCTCGGGCTAACCGAGCCTCATTCGTCCGGTGTGAGGAAGCCGCCAGACTGACGCTTCCAGAGTTTGGCGTAGAGCCCATCAAGCGTAAGAAGTTCTGAGTGCGTGCCTTGCTCGACGATCTGGCCCTGATCCATGACAATTAGCCGGTCCATCGCGGCAATCGTCGAAAGACGGTGCGCAATGGCGATGACCGTTTTACCCTCCATCAGGACATCAAGACGCGACTGAATTGCGGCTTCAACCTCGGAGTCGAGCGCGCTCGTCGCTTCGTCGAGAATGAGGATTGGGGCGTCTTTGAGGGCGACCCGAGCAATTGCGATCC
Source organism: Marivivens sp. (assembly GCA_038133925.1). Lineage (GTDB taxonomy): Bacteria > Pseudomonadota > Alphaproteobacteria > Rhodobacterales > Rhodobacteraceae > Marivivens. Next base: position 3,110 of record JAYPUF010000210.1, read on the forward strand.
GCTGACGCTGTCCGCCCGAGAGTTTGACGCCGCGCTCACCCACATGGGCATCAAGTCCCTTGCGGCCTTGGCTATCGGTGAGGTCCGGTACAAAGCCATCCGCCTCAGCCATACGAAGTGCCGCCATAATCTGCTCGTCCGTCGCATCGGGGCGGCCATAGGTAATGT
>JAYPUF010000211.1:0-3254 GCA_038133925.1 Marivivens sp.
TCAAGTCCCGGAGCTGTGACGAGGAGAATTTCGAAGGAGGCTGTCTGTGTCATGCCGCCTCCTTACCGCTAATCCGTATTGCTTTCGACAGAAAACTAATTGCGAATATCGACGATATGATTGTCCCATGAAACATCGTGCCAGACTTCGCGAGCCAATGCGCCATCGATAATGGTGCGCATCGTTCCATTACCATCGCTCGCGATAAAACCACCTTGAACGCCGACCAATCCACACACGTCATTCTGTTCATACGCGCCTAGGAAAAGGCCATCGAAGTCAAAGCGATGGATGCGACCGCCTTTAGGGGAACTAATCGCTATCTCAGAATCAGAGAGGGCAATACTTCCCGCGTATCCTTGCATGACAAGCTCAGATGCGAGGTCTGACGAGAACAGACTTACCTCTCGTCCAAGCGAGTGGACACCGACCAGTGGGTCAGGAGCTGGGGCATCGGCTTGGAGCTGCATGGCAAATGCAACTGAACCGTTTGGAGCCACAGCAAGATGACGGATCGAGCTCTGATAGTACTCCGCGTCCAACACGACCTTTTCTGTTAAGGCTCCCTCTTTCGAGAAATATGCCAGCGAGGGCTCCATGGTTTTGGTATTCAGTTTGGTTCTGTCACTTGGGTCAGTCGCAATGCCACCATTCGCAACGACGAAACCCGCACCATTGGGCAGCATTTTTATGTCATGAGGTCCGATGCCATAGGTCGAGAGTTCACCTATCCGCGAATAGCCATTATCGACATCCCAAATGCCAACTACTCCTTCGCTCGTTGCTGCGATTTGCTCACTTGTTAGCAGGAGTTTTCCATCAGGTGTAAAGCAACCATGACCATTGAAGGCGACCCCATCAGGCGGGGTTAGAGTCTGAATTACCGATCCACTTAAGCAGTCAATCACAACTGCGAACGCACCAGGGCGTCTGGCGAATGCAACGGCGAGGGGCTTGAATGGGTGTCCGGCGCCTGCGTGACCGCGCGCGGGCAAAGGAACACTGAAGACTGCTTCGCCTTGTTCGCTCAGACCAAATAACGCGTAGGTATCACCTGTCTTTGCGGCTGCAATGAAAGTTGGACTACCGACCGACGCCCAACTGAATGCTGGGATTGTGGTAGAAGCGAGAATGCTCCCAATGAAGCCGCGGCGTGTCGTCACCTTAGTCACCATCTGAAGAGTTGAATCCAGCTGAAAGGCCCATTCCTACACCTACCTCATTTGCGATTGCGTCGTGCAGAGAACCAAATCGGTCCTGAAGGATCGAAAGATAAAGCCAATTTTGCGGCTCAGTAATATCGGAAAAGTTGGGCGCACCGATGCGTTCTGCGGCGTCGTTAATGGCTTCCAGTGCAGCTTCAGTGGTCTGAGTATCTCCGTCATAGAGCGCATCCGCGTCCGAAACGATTGCAGAAGCTCCAAGGAGTATGTTGCGTAGAGAGCGCCCTGATCTCCATGCTTCGGCCCGTTTGGGGCGAGGCTTGTCAAACGTTCCCAGTGGCTGCGCGATGCATGTGTCCTTGTCGAATTCGAGACCGCTTATGAGCTGAGTATAGAGGAGACCTTCAGCCTCCATCTGATCGCGAAAAATTTCGTTGCCGTTAGTCGCCGTTCTTAAAGAAGTAGCAAAATTTGACCACTCGCCGACTAGTGCAGCGGCGGTCAGATGGAGATCGTTTGCAATAGCTTGTATGAGACCACAGGTATAATCATTTTGGCGCGACGCTTCGAACTCTTCGTCAAAAAGAAGATACTCGAGTGCCATCAGACCTCGCGCCGCGATGGAAACCTCCGAATAATCCGAAGTGACAATTTGGTCTTGATCGCTGATCAAGTTCCGAAGTGTCTTGGGCGTAAACCCACGTGAGTCCGGCCAGAAAATAACCTCGTGAACGCGCGTGGTGCTTGGTCCTACACGATAATGATCCACACTCATCCATGCATCAAACGCTGTATGAAAAGCCGCCATGGTGTCTGCGCCAAAACAGCTTGATCTCACTTGGTTCTCGAGAGCGCCTGTTGCTTTTTCGAAACTGGAAAAACCAGGGATAATTCTGTCGTTGACCAAAGAATTGAGATCAGCCGCCGCCTGAGACGAGATAAGGCAAAGGGCCGGAACAAGGTATTTCATTAAAGGCTCTCCAAGTAAGCAATGAGCGCGTCGCGATCTTCGCTTGGCATCTCTATTACGGCACCTTGTTGGCTACTTGCCTCACCGCCGTGCCACAAAATGGCTTCGAGAAGGGTTCGGGCGCGACCATCGTGCAAATAGTTTTCAGCACCACTGACCTGTGCGGTAAGGCCGATCCCCCATAACGGCGCTGTACGCCATTCGGTTCCCGACGCACGTGCTTCGGGTCGATTGTCAGCAAGCCCGTCACCCATGTCATGCAAAAGGAAATCAGAGTATGGCCAGATCAACTGAAAACTCTGTTCTGGTTGGTTTTCAAGTCGGTGTGTCACAAATTTAGGAGTGTGGCAGCTCGTGCAACCTGTTTCGTAAAACACCTCTTTGCCGCGTAGAACTTTGGGGTCAGAGATTGAGCGACGAGCAGGAACAGCGAGGTTGCGCGCATAGAATGTAACAAGATCGAGCCCTGTTTGATCAACTTCGAACCCACCATGTGTATCGTCACCACCATCAGGGGCACTTCGGCAATCTACTTGAAGCGCGGTGCAGTCCCCGAAGCCCTCAGGGAAAAGTGGCGTCGAGATTCCTATGTCGCCTGCGAATGCGGCGGCGGATTGTTCACGGATAGTTGGCATGCCTGCTTTTAGGCCAAACCGACCGAGCATTGGTTGATCGAATTCCTTCGACCAAACGATGTTTGCGCGGCCTGAAATACCGTCATTGTCCACGTCATTTTCGTCAACATTCGCAAGGATATCTTCCACAGGAATAGCCTCGATCAAGCCAAGACCTATCATCTGGGGCGTTAGCCGGGGGGATAACATTGCACCTTCGGAAAGTGGGCCATACCCGAGATTTTCAGCTGAATAGTTCGGCACACGAAGTGAGGCGGTTTCGCCGTCACTTAGCGCAATTTGTTGCTCTTCATATGTAACCAACAAGCGATACTCAGCGGCGTGACCCGCAGTTGCGAAGTCCTGAAGCTGAGAGCCATAATTCGGATCGGGTAAGGTCTCGATATAGTCAGCTATTTCAGACATTGCGCCTTTGACATCACTTGGGATGGATACTCGCAGAAAAAGCGAGACGGCATTGTCTTCGGGACCTTCAGGAACATGGCC
>JAYPUF010000212.1:0-3106 GCA_038133925.1 Marivivens sp.
TTTGACTAAAGTTATCAGATTTTTGCCCGTTTGGAGCAACAAGGCAGTTCGTCCTTCTGAAGTGTGAAAGTCTATGATGTTCAAAAACCTGTCGTTGTTCTGGAAAATTCCTCTCGCCTATTTAGCTCTTGCGATTATTGCTTCGGCGATCTCGGCACCTCTCGCCATCTCTGCGATCGGTGATGCCATTGAGCAGAGCGCGTCTCGTCAGCTTGAGGCGCGTTTGGACGACAAAGTTGGAGACCTACAGGCAAAGGTTCAGTCCGTTACTGATAAAATGCTGCTGATGACCACCGATTTTTCGATGAGTTCTTCAGTCAAAGCACTGGCCTCAGGGTATAAGTCGATTTTTGATGCTGAGCCGAAGTCGGTCGAATTTCTACGGGACGAACTCGCGGCAAATCGCGTGCCTGAAGCGGAGCAGCCTGACTTTAGCTTATTCCCGTACGTGTTTCAGTATGCGCGTTGGCATGATTGGAATGTTCAGCAAGCCGAGTATCTTGGTTTGGATGATCTCTATTTCGTCAGCCTCGATGGAGTTGTCGTTTACAGCGTTGCGAGCCACGGCGAGCTTGGGTTGAATATCAAGAGCGGTGCACTTGCATCGACTAAATTTGGGCAAGTCGCCGCGCAAGCCCTTGCGCTTGCGGCGGGTCCTGACACGTCCAAAGTAATCATGTCTGACTTTGCGCCCTTTGGTCCACGAGGAAATGAAAAGCTTAGTTTTTTTGCGGCTCCTTCCTATGATCTTTATGGATCGCCGATGGGCGTTTTCGTTGCTGCGCTTCCGATAAGTGTTTTTGAAATTCTTGATGGCGACCTTGGTTTTGGTTTTGAAACTCACACCATGCTTTTCAACGCACAAGGCGAGGAGATCGCGAGCTACATTTATGTGCCCGACGGGGGCAAAGTGGTAAATCACGGTGTGAACGAGACGAATGAGTTGATTTCTGTTATCGGCTCAGGCGGTTCAGGTTTTGAAACAGTCGCCGATCAAACAGGCGAAGAATACATGGTCAGCTATGGTAGCTTCGACTTGATCGGAAGCACCTATTCAATCGGGATCGAAGCGGACAAAGACGAGGTCTTGAGTGTCTTGGATTCGCTAAATATCCTCTTGGGTCTTGCTGGTCTGATAACGCTGGTAGTTACTGGGGCCGGCTCGTTCCTTCTTGCCCGTTCGATCTCGCGGCCCTCATTTGAAATGAGCCGCCGGTTGAACGAGATCGCGCGCAACCGTGATATGACAGCACGGTTGGAGCTGTTGAGCACCGATGAGATCGGGCGTTCATCTGGCGCTGTGAACGAAATCCTTGAGATGATGGATGGAACGATTGGGGAATTCCATGGCCGCAGCGAGATGGTCGGTGGAGTTGCCAGCAGGCTTGAGCAGGCGTCTCGAAATCTTGCCGCGAATGCAGAGAGCCAGTCTACAGCGATTGAGGAACTATCGTCTTCGATCGAGGAAACGTCGCATCAGGTGCGCTCCAATGCGGCTGCTTCCAAATCTGCTGCTGAAGTCGTTCAAAGCACAACACAAACGGTGAGCCGTGGTCGAGAGAAACTTGATCGGATGGTTGATGCAATGAAAGAGATCAACGCCTCTTCGAACGAGATCGCGAATATCATCAAGGTGATTGATGAGATTGCATTTCAAACGAATTTGCTTGCTCTGAACGCCGCTGTAGAGGCGGCACGCGCGGGGCAACATGGCCGTGGATTTGCTGTTGTTGCGGCCGAGGTCAGAAATCTTGCTGGGCGTTCAGCGAAGGCTGCACGCGAAACCTCTGAGCTTATCGATAAATCGTCTCGCCGTGTTGATCTTGGTGTTGCTCTTACCCAAGAGACATCAAAGTCGTTCGATCAGATCAATCAGGACATCGGCCGGATCGTCGAACTTGTTGAGGACATCAGTGTTGCCTCTGACGAACAGGCCCGTGGGGTCGAGCTTGTTAATGATGCTATTAACGATCTTTCAAAGATTGCGCGCTCGACAAGCATGGAAGCCGAGGCCATTGCCGAAACCGCAGAGCAGCTTACTGTCGCAAGCACATATCTCAAGGATCAAGTTGGAAAATATCGTGCGACGCAGATCGAGGTGAAGGTGCCGAGCAAAGTGGTGGAGGTACCCGACATTAGGTCTGTGCCTAAACCGATAGCGCGCGATTTGCCGTTGATAGAGGCCAAAAAGGCTATGCCCGAGCCAGTCGATAAGCCCACCGCAATTGCAGCGCCAAAGTTGGTTGTGAATGGGCCGCCTTCGATTGATGCGGATGAGCGCGGCTTTGGCACGTTCTGAAAAAATGGCCCAGCTGTTGGTGCTGGGCCAAGTACTGATTAACGGTCATGCTTGAAACACGTGAGGTGTAAACCTCAGGACATTCCATTCAACAGCGCGCCATGTGGTTCAAGCGGGGATTTTTACCCATTGATCATTCAGCGGGAAAACGCATGTAGGCGATTTGCTTGCTATCGGGGTTCCAAGACGTGACATTGATCGTTCCTTGACCGCCGTGGAAAGTGTCGAGCGTCGTAAATTCCCCGCCATTTGGGTTCATCAAACGCAGCTCGACTTGCTTATTCGGTGGGTGGCCGATCGTGCCTTCGGGATAGCTAATATAGACCATGTGTTCGCCATCGGGCGACAGGTGCGGGAACCAGTTTACGCGTTCATCAAAGGTCAGTTGCTCTAGGCTTGTGCCGTCCGCTTGAATGCGGAAAATTTGGGCATGGCCGGGCTTTGATGCAGCAGCTTCGGAGTTGAAGTAAATCCATTTTCCATCAGGCGAATACTCGGGGCCATCCACAGGGCAGGACCCATCGGTGAGATATGTGCTGTCGCCACCTTCTACTGAAATGGTCGCAATGCGCGTCACAATTCGTCCTTCTTCACGATAAAGCGCGACATAGGCGAGGGATTTGCCGTCAGGTGATATCCCATGGAGATAGTGCCGTTGATCGGTCTGATAGGTGATCCTTACAGGTTTACCGCCGCTCAGGGGCACGCGGTAGAGGTGACCATCGTTAGATGAGACGTAGATGTCCTCGCCGTTGGGATCGAGCACGTGATCATTGTTCAAATTTTCCACGGGAGCGGTGTTGATCC
>JAYPUF010000213.1:0-3101 GCA_038133925.1 Marivivens sp.
ACTTCTTCTTCCAGCTTATGTTCTGTGCGACCACTGCTTCGATCGTTTCGGGCACGCTCGCAGAGCGTATCAAGCTGTGGCCCTTCCTTGCCTTCACCGTTGTTCTGACCGCGATCATCTATCCGCTTCAGGCATCGTGGAAGTGGGGCGGCGGTTTCCTTGACGCTGCTGGTTTCCTCGACTTTGCTGGTTCGACCGTTGTTCACTCGGTAGGTGGCTGGGCTGCTCTTGCTGGTGTTCTCATCCTTGGTCCGCGTATCGGTAAGTACAAAGACGGTCGCATCAACCCGATCCCAGGCTCGAACCTTTCGCTTGCTACTCTTGGTACATTCATCCTGTGGCTCGGTTGGTTCGGCTTCAACGGTGCGTCCCAACTCGCAATGGGTACTGTAGGTGACGTAGCTGACATCTCCCGTATTTTCGCTAACACCAACGCTGCTGCTGCAGGTGGTTCGGTTGCCGCGATGATCCTGACCCAGCTTCTCTACAAGAAGGTCGACCTCACCATGGTTCTCAACGGTGCACTCGCTGGTCTCGTATCGATCACCGCTGAACCGCTGACCCCGACCCTTGGTGCGGCAACTTTGATCGGCGCATTCGGTGGTATCCTCGTGGTGCTCGTTGTTCCGATGCTTGACAAGCTCAAGATCGATGACGTCGTCGGTGCGATCCCTGTTCACCTCGTATGCGGCATCTATGGCACCATCGCTGTAGCATTCACCAACCCTGATGCATCCTTCGGCACCCAGCTCTACGGTATCGTAGTCGTCGGCATCTTCACCTTCGTTGTCTCCGCGGTTCTTTGGTTCCTACTCAAAGTCACCATGGGCATCCGCGTCAGCGAAGAAGACGAGATCAACGGTCTCGACAAGGCTGAGCTTGGTATGGAAGCTTATCCTGAGTTCTCGAAAGGCTAAGTTCCTTCCACTTAGCACTTCAATTAACTGCCCGGGCGTCAGCGCCCGGGTTTTTTGTTTGAAACACGCTTATGCGCAAAAGAAAAAGGCGGGGAAAAACCCCGCCCTTTATTCATTTGATTCAGGCGATCTTAGACGCCAGCGTCGATGATCGCTTTTGCGAGAAGCGGCACGGTTTCTGTGTTCAAACCTGCAATGTTCATGCGGCTGTCAGACACCATATATATCCCGTTGTTGGCGCGCATCGTTTCCACTTTTTCAGGAGTGGTTCCGATACGGCTGAACATGCCGCGGTGATGTGCGACAAAGTCAAAACGGTCTGAGTTCGACAACCTACGAAGTTCGTCAGCAAGCTGTGTCCGCAGGCCAAGCATTGTGTTGCGCACTTCTTCGAGTTCGGCTTCCCAGTCTGCGCGCAGTTCAGGCGTTGTCAGAATAGTAGTCACAACGCGCGCGCCGTGATCCGGCGGGAATGAGAAGTTCTGGCGGTTGAGGAAGTTCATGTTTTGCTGCGCAAGCTTGGTTTGACCAGCATCGCGTGCGATTGCCATCAGAATACCGGTACGCTCGCGGTAGATGCCAAAGTTCTTGGAGCAGGAAGCAGCGATGAGGCACTCGTCTACACCAGCGGCAACCAAACGAGTCGCAGCGGCATCCGCCTCGAGGCCGTCACCGAAACCTTGATAAGCGATATCGACAAGCGGAACCGCGCCTTTGGCCTTGATGAGAGCAATGGTTTCTTTCCATTGCTCGTCATTGAGGTTGGCGCCGGTTGGGTTGTGACAGCAACCGTGGAGAAGAACGACATCGCCTTCTTTCAGTGCGCCCAGGTCAGCAATCATTCCATCGAAATCAACGCCACGGGTTGCTTCGTCAAAGTAGCGGTACTCGGTCATTTTCATACCGAGGTACTTGATGATTGACGGGTGGTTCGGCCAAGTCGGAGCCGAAAGCCAGACGGTGGCTTCAGGCGAAGCGAGGCGAATGAGTTCCAGAGCCTGACGGATCGCGCCAGTACCGCCTGGGGTGGCCACAGCTGCAATACGCTCGCGCACGACAACACCGTCCAGTACGAGACCGATCATCGCGTCAGAAAACGCTGGATCGCCAGCAAGGCCGACATAGGATTTGGAAGCCTGAGTTTCGAGAAGAATTTTCTCTGCAGCTTTCACCGCGCGCATAACCGGAGTGTTGCCGGTAGGATCTTTGTAGACGCCGACGCCAAGGTCGATTTTGTCCGTTCGCGGATCCTCACGGAAGGTCTGCATCAACATGAGGATTTTGTCAGCGGGTTGTTCTTTGAGATGCTCAAGCATCAGGCTTCTCCAGTTGCGATTGGAAGATCAGCATACATGCCCCATTCAGACCATGAGCCGTCATAAAGTGAGTGGTCGGTCTTGCCGATCCGCTCTAGTGCGAGCGAAAGCACGGCTGCCGTGACTCCCGACCCGCAGGTGGTAATGGCTGGCTTGGACAAGTCCACTCCCGCCGCCTCGAAAATGGTGCGCAGTTCTTCGGGAGCCTTCATAGTGCCGTCCGCATTCTGCAAAGATTTGTAAAAGACGTTCCGCGCGTTCGGGATGTGACCCGACCTTAGCCCTTCGCGGGGCTCGGGGGCTTCGCCACGAAACCTCTCGGGCGCTCGTGCGTCAATGATCGCGTAATCGCCAAGCTTGGAGGCGCGGGCCACTTGGGTCACGTCTTTAACCATCTCGCTTTGGCGATCGACGATCATATGGCGGTCACGAATAACGGGCTCGGCATCAGTCGTTTTCCGACCTTCGGCTTTCCATTTGGGCAGGCCACCATCAAGAACGGCGACCTTGTTCTGACCCATCAGACGAAAGAGCCACCACACACGCGCCGCAGAGAAGAGTCCTGATCCATCGTAAACGATGACTTGATGGCCGTCGCCAATACCCATCGCCCGCATACGGCTCATGAACTTTTCGACTGGAGGGACCATATGCGGCAAGTCTGAGCGCAGATCGCTGATCTCATCGATATCGAAAAAACGTGCACCCGGAAGGTGCTCTGCATCATATTCTGCTTTAGGATCACGGTTCTGGTTCGGCAGATACCAAGACGCATCGAGAACCCTTAGGTCAGGGTCCTTGAGATTATCTTCGAGCCACTGGGTCGATACCAGAGTTTTGGGGTCGTCTTGGAACTTGCTTGCCATGG
>JAYPUF010000214.1:0-3081 GCA_038133925.1 Marivivens sp.
GCGCTCAAGGACCTGCGCGAGCGGGGAATTGAGCCGATGGCGATCATGAGCCTGATGGCGCGCCTTGGTTCTGCTGACCCCGTCGAGCTGCGCGCAAATGTGCAAGAAGTGATTGACGGTTTTGACGTTTCGAAATTTGGCGCGGCTCCGACCAAATTTGATCCCGCTGATCTTGAGCCCCTGACAGCCCGTATCATCGGTAACAAGCCGTTCGAAGAGGTTGCCGATCAGGTCGCCGCTCTTGGCGTGCCGGCGGATATTGCGGCTCGTTTCTGGGAAGTTGTTCGTGCGAACATCACTTTCCTTTCGGAGATGCCCGAGTGGTGGGAACTTTTCTCCAAGGGAGCGGCTGCAGATGTGGACGCCGAGGATCAAGACTTCATCGCAACTGCATTTGGAATGCTGGGTGAGCCGCCCTACACCGCCCAAACTTGGGGCGAGTGGACTTCAGCCGTGAAAGACGCCACGGGCCGCAAGGGCAAGGGCCTGTTTATGCCGCTTCGCAAGGCCGTGACTGGCCGCGCAAAAGGCCCCGAGATGGCCGATGTGATGGAACTGATGCAGGTAAAACCAAGCGTCTAAAGGCCAGAGATAAAAAAGGAGGGCATGACGCCCTCCTTTTTCGTTAAAGCTGCTTTAGATGCGCGTTCACGATTTCACGTTCTTCTTCAGAAAGCTTTTGAGCACGCGGATAGAGCGGATTTGCGCGGTCATCAAAAATCGGTGCCCAGTTTTCGGTGGTTTCAAAGAGATGCTCGGCGCCCTGAGGTCCGAACTGCTGTAGATAGCCCTGAACAACGACATCGAGGTAGCTCAGAAGGATCGGGTGGTTTTGGTCATACGAGCTATAGTGTTCGTCTTTGACCACATAAACCGCCGTATTCATTGGTTCAGTCACGAGGTGCGAGACGTCATGACGGGCATAGCCCTCTTCGCGTTCATCTAGTGCATTCCAATCGGCATTTGGCACATCTGCGGTGACGCCCAAAAGGGTCGTGGCCGCGTGGGGCTCAATCGAAAGGAATGCCTGCTCGCGTAGAGGCGTATGACGCCAAACACGGCGCCATCCTTTGAGCGATGATTTGCGGGCTTCGGGATAGCTGTGGGTCGCCAGATTTACGAGGCTTCCATAGCCGAAAAAGCGGGGGTGGGTCATTCGCGAGCTCTTAGAACTTGAGCAGGTTTCGCACGCAGGGCTCTGAGAGCGAAGCCAATGTTTGCAAGGAGGGTGGCAAAGATACCGCCCAGAATGATCCATAGCGCGTTTGACCAAATGACGGAATAGTCACTTTCCATCACAAAACGGGTCACAGCCCAGCCACCAGCCGCTCCAGCCGCAAGTGCGACCAATCCCGCAGCTGCACCTACAAGCGATGCCCGAAGAGCAAAGCTTTTTAGGATCCGGGCTCGAGTGGCACCGATTGTCTTGAGCACGGCGCTTTCATAGGTGCGGGCTTGCTGACCAGCTGACGCTGCACCTATGAGCACAAGAAAACCGGTAACCAAAGTTGCCAGTGCGCCATATCTCACACCAGACGCGATCCCTTCGACCAATACCATCGCTTGATCAATCGCATCGCGAATTCGGATCGCCGTGATGTTGGGGTAGGCACCGGCCAAATCACGCAGGATTTGAGCCTCGGCTTTTTCCTCGGCGTAGACCGTGGAAATCCAGCTGTGTGGAGCGCCCGCGAGAGCATTGGCATTGAACAGCATCACAAAGCCCATGCCGCCCGTTTGGAACTCAACTTTGCGGAAACTCGTGACCGTGGCGGTAAGCTCGCGCCCGAGAACGTTAACCGTCATCGTATCCCCGAGGTTGAGGCCGATTTCCAGCGCCTCTTCTTCGGAAACCGAGAGTTGCGGCTCGCCGCTATATCCCTCGGGCCACCATTCACCGCGTGTGATGATAGTGCCTTCGGGAACCGCGTCAGCATATGTGATTCCGCGATCCCCACGCACGACCCAGTGGCCCCCTGCCACCTCTTCTGCGGGGCGGCCGTTGATCTGAGTGACCATTGCGCGCAGCATAGGTGCGCTTTCCACCTTGCTCACATCTGGGTCGCTCTTCACGCGTTCCATAAAACCGTCGATTTGATCGGGTTGAATGTCGACAAAGAAATAGGAAGGCGCAACATCGGGAAGTTCGTCGTCAAACGCTTGACGTAAGTTCCCGTCGATCTGACCAACAGCGGCAAGCACCGAAAGGCCAAGGCCAAGTGAGAGAACGATCGAAGTTGCTTCGCTGCCTCGTGCACTGATCGAACCGAGAGCCAACCGAAGGATTGGGCGACCACGTGAAAGCTTCATCCCGTATTTCGCAATGCGGCGAAGGAGGGCTGCCGAAAGCATTAGCGCAATAAGCGCACCAACGATACCTGCGGCAGTCCAAAGCGTGAGACGTGCCGTGCCGGAGAATATGACCGCAGTGGTTAGGAGCACTGCAATCAAAAGCGCAGTTGTGATGATCGCAGGTAGACGTGGCAACGCGCGGCCCGCTTCCATTGCATCTCGGAACAGAGTTGCGGCGCGAATGTCTTCGGTTCTTGCAAGCGGCCAAAGCGTAAAGATCGCAGCCGTCAAAAGCCCATATATTGCCGCTTCAAGCAGCGGTCCGGGATAGACGCCGAACTCTGCTGGGATTGGCAGGTTCGCGGTAATGAGAGGCGCAAGAATAAGCGGAATTGCCGCCCCTAAGATGAGCCCAATCAGAATTCCGAAGACCGTCAGCACAGCGATCTGGATTGCATAGGTTAGGAAAACGGTTCGACGTGTCGCGCCAAGGGTTTTGAGCGTGGCGATCACGCCTGTTTTGCCTTGAAGATAGGAGCGTACCGCAGCGGATACGCCGACGCCTCCTACGGCAAGTCCAGATAGACCGACTAGAATGAGGAACGATCCAATTCGGTCCACGAAACGGGCGGTGCTTCCTGCGCCGCGTCGCGCGTCTCGCCAACGTACGCCTTCCCCAGCGAACTGAGTTTCAACTTGGGCCTTGAGCGCTTCGAGGTCCGTACCTTCTGCAAGATCAAGGCGGTATTCGGTATCAAAGAGAGTGCCTTCTGAAATGAGGCCAGAAGC
>JAYPUF010000215.1:0-3076 GCA_038133925.1 Marivivens sp.
GATGCGGACAGCCTCTCGGGCACCCTCCCCGAAGTTCTTTTCTTCGCATTCCAGATGACCTTTGCGATCATCACGCCAGCGCTAATTGTTGGCGCTTATGTCGAGCGTATCAACTTTGCGTTCGTTTTGACGTTCTCGGCTCTTTGGATGCTTCTGTGTTATGCGCCTGTTACGCACTGGATTTGGGGCGGTGGCTTCCTTGCTGATGGCGGCATTTTTGGCGAAACTGGCGTTAAAGACTTTGCTGGCGGTATCGTCGTGCACGAAACAGCAGGTATCGCAGCAGTTCTGATCGCTATTGTTCTTGGCCCCCGCAAGAACCGTCACACGCCGCCGCATAACCCAGGTATGGTCATGATCGGTGCGGCTATGCTTTGGGTGGGCTGGTTCGGTTTCAATGGCGGTTCACAGCTTGCTGCTGATGGCGGCGCAGCAATGGCCCTAACCGTTACTCATATCTCTGCGGCAAGCGCTTCGCTGACGTGGGCGCTCTGGGAACGGATCAAGTTCGGCCGTGCTTCGCTTGTCGGCATCGTAACAGGCACCATTGCGGGTCTTGCGTCCATCACTCCTGCCTCCGGCTTTGTCGGTCCGATCGAAGCCGTTATCATCGGCGGTATCGCGGGGATCATGTGTCAAGAAGCCGTTGTCCTGATGCGCGACCGCTTCAAGCTTGACGATACACTTGACGTATTTGCTGTGCACGGCGTGGGCGGCATCTTTGGCACGATCATGATCGCTGTCTTTGGTGCTGGAACTTGGGCGGCCCAGCTTGGATCGCTCGCAATCGTCGGCGTCTTCACGATCGTTGTTACTCTTGCAATCATCTTCGTGGTCAAGGCGATCTTTGGTATTCGCGTTGACCCAGAGACCGAAACCAACGGTCTTGACCTCGCGGTTCACGGCGAGCGTGCTTACGAGCTAAATTCGTAAGAACTAAATACGACAAACAAAAACGCGTCCGAAGGAAACTTCGGGCGCGTTTTTCATTTGGCTCGGCTTAAACGTAAAGTTTTGATGCGCGATCTTCAAACGCGCGAACGACGCGCTGCATTGCCTCGTTAAAGAACATACCTGCGGCACCTTGTAAGAGCTTGCTCTTGAACTCAAAGTCTACTTCAAAGCTCACCTCGCAGCCGCCTTCAACGTCTTGGAAACGCCAGACGCTATCAAGATGCTTGAATGGACCATCGATATAGGATGTGTCGATCTGCTTCTTCTGGGGCCAGAGCGTGACGCGGCTCCCAAAGCTTTCTCGAAAAACCTTAAATGAAATCACAAGATCAGCGAGCATCACGCTGTGATCCTCATGTGAAGTGACAGAGCGAATTCGAGCGCCTGCGGTCCATGGTAGGAATTTGGGGTAGTTGGCGACATCCGCAACGAGGTCATACATCTGCTGCGCAGTATATGGGAGAAATTTGGTCTCGGCGTGTTTCGGCATGTTGCGGGTCTCTCTTAACTTAATCCCTTACTTACGCCGCAAAACCTTTGTTGCAAGTCCGAGTTTTGCACCTGCGACACCACACCCTTTCGGACGTGATGACAGATGCAATACGGCAGGTTACACCTTGGGCAGTCTGAGGAGAGTAACATGCCACATCGTTCCCATGTGATTGATGAATTGATTTCAGCCAAAGCGATCGCCGCGCGAATCGAAGCGCTCGCGCGCGAAATCAAAGAGGAATTTGCAGATACGGACAAACTTGTCGTGATCGGTCTCTTGCGCGGGTCTTTTGTGTTTATCGCAGACCTCGTGCGCGAGCTCGACATGGTGGTAGAAGTCGATTTCCTTGAAGCATCTTCCTATGGTGATGGGATGGAATCCTCTCGCGAGGTGCGCATCCTAAAGGATTTGCGTGGCCAGATCGGTGATCGCGATGTACTCGTGGTCGAAGATATCGTTGATACGGGCCATACACTTGCAAAAGTGACCGAGTATCTGGGTACGCGGCATCCGCGGAAACTCAAGACGATTGCGCTACTTGATAAACCTGCGCGCCGCGAAGTTAACTTTAAGGCCGACTGGATAGGCTTTGAAATTCCTGACGAATTTGTCGTTGGCTATGGTATCGATTTTGCTCAGAGGAACCGCAATCTCCCCTATATCGGCAAGGTGCGCTTTACCTAAGAAGTGGATGAGCCCTTAGGGACTCGGCAAGCATTTCACGGACTTTGCGCAAACGTGGCGAGTCTCCGTAGTCGGCATGCGAGGCAACCCAAAGCGGTATCTCTGTGAAGGGTGGAGGCGTATCGGCCTGCTCAAGTCGTGGATCATTGCGACCAAGAACCTCTGGCAATATGCAGCGGCCAAGTCCTTGCGCGATCATTTCGCGAAGCACAACGAAGCTATCCGAACCATTTGCCGTGGCACCCTCTTTAATTTGCGCGTCGTTCCATTCGCCTGATTGAGTGCGCGCGAGGTTTCCACGCAAAGAAAGCTGCGGCGCTTCGGGCATCCCTTTTGGGGCATATACGGCGACTTTTAACGTTCCCGCACGTTCACCGATCAGATCATCCGCCAATCGAACCGCCGGACGAATGGTAATATCTGCGTGAAGTCTTGAAAGATCGAGGTGCGCATTGGAACTATGAAGTTCGAAACTGAGGCCCGGTGAGCCCGTAACCAAGCCAGCAATAATCTCGGGCAAAACACTCGCCGCAAGACTATCGGTCGAGGTCAATCTGATCACGCCCGAGACCTGCGCATCGGCACCAACCATAGTGCGTTCCACCGTCTCGATGGCGCCATACACCTCGCGGATTGCACTGATAACTATCTGACGAGATTGGGAAACATGATAGCCGGTGGGGGTCCGCTCAAAGATCTCGGAGCCGTGTCGCTCTTCAAAAGCCCCAATCCTTCGGATGACGGTTGCGTGGTTAACTCCAAGAAGCCGCGCCGCGCCGCTAACTGAGCCCTCGTCGGCGACAGCAAGCACGTAGCGAAAGTCGTCCCAGTTCGCCCTGTGCATAAATACAGACCCCATGATGAGATTTACAGAATAGCTAACCTTTACCACACAGCTAGATTCCCTGCATAGACCGATTCAACCATGGGAGGTCCCTATGAAAA
>JAYPUF010000216.1:0-3029 GCA_038133925.1 Marivivens sp.
GCGATGTAGAAGTCATCCCTCCCCTTGATCTGACCATCGAAGACGGTGAGTTCGTTGTATTCGTCGGCCCCTCGGGCTGCGGCAAATCCACCCTTCTGCGCCTTATTGCGGGCCTTGAGGATGTCTCGGGTGGCCAGATCCGCATCGACAGCAAGGATGCAACTGACCTGCCCCCCGCCAAGCGCGGCCTTGCGATGGTGTTCCAGTCTTATGCGCTTTATCCGCATATGTCGGTACGCAAGAATATCGCGTTCCCGCTCAAGATGGCAAAGCTTGATCAAGCCGAGATCGACAAGCGCGTGAACAACGCAGCATCGGTTTTGAACCTGACAAACTATCTCGATCGTCGTCCGGGCCAACTTTCGGGTGGCCAGCGCCAGCGTGTCGCTATTGGCCGTGCGATTGTGCGCGAGCCATCGGCATTCCTTTTTGACGAACCTCTTTCGAACCTTGATGCCGCACTTCGCGTAGGCATGCGCATGGAAATCTCCGAGCTACATAAGAAACTCGCGACAACGATGATCTATGTGACCCACGATCAGGTAGAAGCCATGACCATGGCTGATAAGATCGTTGTGCTCCAAGCAGGTGTGATCGAACAGGTCGGCAGCCCGCTGGAACTTTACCGAGCACCGCGGAACAAATTCGTTGCTGGTTTCATTGGCTCGCCCAAGATGAACTTTATCGAAGGCGAATTGGCCAAGAAGCACAGCGCCGAGACGATCGGCATCCGCCCCGAACATATCGCTGCGTCTGCAACCGAAGGCGCATGGAAAGGCGTTGTCGGCGTTTCCGAGCACCTTGGCTCTGACACGTTCCTACATGTCCATCAAACGGGTCTTGCTGAGACCGTCACTGTGCGTGTAGGCGGCGAATTCGACCTACATCACGGCGACACGGTTTACCTCACCCCTGAGGACGACAAGATCCATCGTTTCGACGCTAAAGGACTTCGGATCGAATGAACCGACTGAATGGCAAGACAGCGCTGATCACTGGAGCGGCGCGTGGGATTGGCCTCGCTTTCGCCAAGGCTTTCGTAGCCGAAGGCGCGCGGGTTGCAATTGCCGACATAAATCTCGAGGCAGCCAACCGCGCTGCCGCTGAGATCGGTGAAGCCGCGATGGCAGTGCATTGCGATGTCACAAGCAAAGCGAGCATTGATCAAGCTGTGGCTGCGGTCGAGCAAGCCCATGGCGGCATTGATATCCTTGTGAACAATGCTGCTCTTTTCACTGCCGCCCCTATCGTCGAGATTTCCGAGGCTGATTATCAGAAAGTCTTTGACGTGAACGTCTATGGGACGCTTTTCACGACCCAGGCAGTCGCCAAGGTTATGATTGCACGGGGCAAAGGCGGCAAGATCATAAACATGGCCTCTCAAGCAGGGCGCCGCGGCGAAAGCCTTGTCGCTGTCTACTGCGCGACCAAGGCAGCTGTGATTAGCTTTACCCAGTCAGCGGGCCTCAACCTGATCAAGCACGGCATCAACGTGAACGCGATCGCACCTGGTGTCGTCGATGGTGAGCACTGGGATGGGGTGGACAGCTTTTTCGCCAAATACGAAGGCATCGCCCCTGGCGAAAAGAAGATTCAAGTGGGCCTTTCGGTTCCTTATGGCCGAATGGGCCGCCCCGAAGACCTCACTGGAATGGCAATTTTTCTAGCAAGCAAAGACGCTGATTACGTGGTCGCGCAGACCTATAACGTAGACGGCGGGAACTGGATGAGCTGATGGCACAGAAACTTAACTCTGCCCTTTTGGACCAACTCCCCGAAACCATCGGTACGCCGAACTATGATCGAAAGTCACTGACGGCGTCGATCCTCCATGTCGGGGTAGGAAACTTCCATCGCGCACATATGGCGGTCTATCTCGACAAGCTCTTTGCGCTTGGCGAAAGCCATGAGTGGGCCATCTGCGGCGCAGGTGTTCGTGGCGGCGATGCAGTCATGCGCGAACGCTTGATCGAACAGGACCTCCTCACAACCGTTGTCGAACTCGACCCTTCGGGATTGACTGCACAGGTGACGGGTTCAATGATTGACTTCCTTCCGGTTGACCCCGAAGCAATCGTCGCGCGCATGGCCTCATCCGAAACCAAGATCGTTTCGACAACGATCACCGAAGGCGGTTACTATGTAGACGCGCTGACAAACGGTTTCGACGCGGCTCACCAAGACATGGCTCAGGACGCATCGCACCCTGACGCACCAAAGACCGTCTTTGGCATGGTGATCAAAGCGTTGCGCCTTCGCCGCAGTGCAGGCATCGCGCCCTTTACCTTTATGTCCTGCGATAACCTTCCTGAAAATGGACACGTTGCAAAGCAAACCATTGTCGGCCTTGCACGTCTATCAGATCCTGATTTCGCAGACTGGATCGCAGAAAATGTCGCCTTCCCGAACTCAATGGTGGACTGCATCACCCCCGCGACGTCTGACCGTGAAAGAGAGTTGACCAAAGACAAATTCGGCATCATCGACAGCGCTCCTGTCGTCTGCGAGCCGTTCCGTCAGTGGGTTCTAGAAGACAATTTCCCCAGTGGCCGCCCTGCCCTCGAAAAAGTCGGCGCAGAGTTCGTGGCAGATGTTTCGAAGTACGAATTGATGAAGCTTCGTATTCTCAATGGTGGACATGCTGCAATCGCCTACCCTTCCGCCCTAATCGGTCATCACTTTGTGCACGACGCGATGGCCGACCCCTTGATCCGCGATTGGCTCGATGCGCTTGAACGCCGCGAGATCATGACGACCCTCGAACCCATCGAAGGTGTCGACTATGATGCCTATCGCGAAAAGATCATCGAACGTTTCTCAAACCCCGAAGTCGGCGATACGATCCCGCGTCTATGCCTTGATGGCTCTAACCGTCAGCCAAAGTTCATTTTGCCAACCGCGCGTGACGCGCTGGCAAAAGGTTTTTCTGTCGAAGGTCTCGCACTCGAAGTGGCTCTCTGGTGTCGCTATTGTGCTGGCACGGATGAAGCCGGCAACCCAATCGCGCCGAATGACGACAATCACGAAGA
>JAYPUF010000217.1:0-3003 GCA_038133925.1 Marivivens sp.
TGATCATCGTGATCATCGTGATCATCATCCGAGTACTTTCTGAGTAAGTGAGATCGAAAGGGTGCCGGACTCGGGCGCCCATTCAAGGAGTTGCAAAGTTCCGTCGTGCGTTTCGACAAGTGCCGAAAGGCTATCCATCCAATCACCGCAATTGGCATAGGTTAGACCTGCTTGCTCGCGCAGGGCTGGACGATGAAAGTGGCCGCATATAACCCCGTCATGACCGCTTTCTTTGGCCAGAGATATGAGTGCAAACGAGAGCTTCTCGCCACTGCTGAGTACCGTGTTCACGCCAGATATCGCCGCTTGAATGAGACTGCGTTCGTGCTCGGATTGACCAAGTCGGCGTCGAAGCCATCCATCGAGCCGTCGCATTGCTCCATCCAAAATGCTTCCAAGGCGGGTCATGAAGCTGAACTTGAGCAGTCGGCCATCGCACTGGTCGCCGTGCAAGACAAGAAACTTTTGGCCGTCGGCCAGTGTATGAGAAACGCGCTCAAAGACGTTGAATTCGGGGAGCCAGTTTCGGTTGGGCTCGTTTGATTGGACATCGTGGTTGCCATGGATGTAGGCGACCTTCACCCCGTTCGATTGTCTCTTGAGCAAGAGTTCCACGATCGCATCATGACGCTCGTCCCAGTAAATTGTTGCGCCATGCCAGAGGTCAAAAATATCTCCCACGAGATAGATCATGTCCGCGTGGGTGCGTTCTAAGAATGCCAGAATTTCCGATGCGCGGCAGCCACGTGCACCGAGATGGAGGTCCGAGATAAACAGAGTTCGTAAAGAATTTTGGCCCGAAAAATAGGAGTGAGGCATCCTAAAATCCCCATTGGCAGCAGCAAGTATCGTCGAGTTCAGGCTGCTTGGAATTTGTGACGCGCAGGTTTCAGAGATGTAACCAAAGAATGACGTTTTTCATTGGGTGCAAAAAACGACAACTTGGTAAGATCAAACGACAGAATCAACTAGACACGAGGAAATAAATTTCCTATCGGAAACATATGTGACGGGAGAACTGGATCACCAGTGCCGAAGGAGCAACCGCCCCGGTAAACTCTCAGGCAAATGGACCGACACATGTGTGAAAGCTCTGGAGAGAGGTGCATGATGCGCACCCGCCGAAGGGATAACGATCTCAGGCGAAGGGACAGAGGGGGCATCAATTCGCGGGCTTTGGCCCGTTTTGGTGCCGAATGTCTACGACCTTCGGCCTTTTCGGAGGTGAGATGACAGAGTTAAAGCGAACACCGCTCTTTGATTTGCACAGCGAACTCGGTGCGCGAATGGTGCCTTTTGCCGGCTATGAGATGCCTGTCCAATATGCGCTTGGTGTAATGCAAGAGCATAATTGGACCCGCGAAAAGGCTGGGCTCTTTGATGTGAGCCATATGGGACAGCTTTTGATTTCCTCGCTCTCTGGGAATATCGCTGACGCAGCGCTCGCGCTTGAAGAACTTGTCCCCGTGGATATCGCTGGGCTTGCCCAAAATCGTCAGCGCTATGGCTTCTTTACGAATGACTCTGGTGGCATTCTTGATGATCTTATGATTGCCAATCGTGGCGACCATTTCTTTATTGTGGTGAATGCGGCCTGCAAGGACGCTGATGAGGCCCATTTACGTGCTGCAATCGGGGATCGCGTCAAGATTGAGGTCGCGGATCGCGCACTTCTTGCACTTCAAGGTCCCCAAGCCGAATCCGTTTTGGCTGATTTGGTGCCCTCGGTTGCCGATATGCGGTTTATGGATGTGCGCATCGCACCGTCTGATTTTGGTGAACTATGGATTTCACGCTCGGGATACACGGGCGAGGACGGCTATGAGGTTTCGGTCGAGCCCGCTCAGGCGATAGCGTTAAGCCGCGCTCTTTTGGCCTCTGATAAGGTCGAGGCGATTGGTCTAGGCGCAAGGGACTCTCTGCGCCTCGAGGCTGGGCTTTGTCTTTATGGTCACGACGTCGACGAAGGTACATCGCCCGTTGAGGCTTCTTTGCTTTGGGCCATCCAAAAGTCCCGCCGTATGGGCGGCATACGCGAAGGTGGTTTCAAGGGTGCAGAAGCGATCCTTGGTCAGATTGCAAATGGTGTAGAGCGCATGCGCACTGGTTTGCTCCCTGAAGGACGCGCGCCGATGCGCGAGGGGACCCCAATTTTCGACAGCGCTGAGGGCGGCTCACAGATCGGCGTCGTCACCTCTGGTGCATTCGGACCGACCATCGGGCGACCTATGTCGATGGGCTATGTGGCCACAGAATTTGCAACTCAGGGAACAACCGTTTGGGGCGAAGTGCGTGGCAAACGACTTCCTGCCGCGATCGCTGACCTTCCATTCCGCCCATCCCAGTTCAAGAAATAGTTCAGTAGGAGATCATTCAGATGAAATACACAGAAGAGCACGAATGGCTGCGCGTCGAAGGTGATGTGGTCGTGGTGGGGATCACTGAGCATGCAAGCGAGCAGCTTGGTGACATCGTATTCGTCGAGCTGCCCGAGGAAGGCACCGAAGTCACCAAAGATGAAGAGGTCGTCGTGATCGAGTCGGTCAAAGCGGCATCGGACATCCTTGCGCCGCTTGATGGCGAAATCGTCGAAGTAAACGAAGTGCTCGTCGATAACCCTGCTTTGGTGAACGATGATCCCCTTGGCGAGGGCTGGTTCTTTAAGATGAAGATCGAAGACCTCTCGGCTTTGGACGAGCTGATGGATGAAGCCGCTTACAAAGCGTTTGTCGGCTGATCTGATCGTCTGCGCCGAGCCCCGTCTCGGTGGAGCAAATCTATTCGTGTGAAAGAGGGCGCAAAAGCCCTTGTTACAGAGCTTTGTAAGGAGCCTGCGTGATGCCGTTTAACGCCACTGATTACCGTCCCTATGATTTTGCCAATCGTCGTCACATCGGCCCTAGTCCGGCCGAAATGGACGAGATGCTCAAGGTTATCGGTGCCGAAAGCCTTGATGATCTAATCGCGCGAACGGTCCCCGCTTCGATCCGTCAGGCCGAGCCG
>JAYPUF010000218.1:0-2991 GCA_038133925.1 Marivivens sp.
ATCTCGGCGCAGGCACCGCTCCGGATCAATGCCTTCATGAAGCCCGATCGGCGGGTTTCAGCGGCGTGGAACTCAGCCGGATATTCCCCAAAGATCCCGTCGAGCTGAAAGACCTGCTCGATCAGCATGAACTTTCATTGGTTTCCGGCTGGCACAGTGGTTTCCTTGCCGAGCGCAGCGCGGACGAAGAATTCCTGGCGGTTCAATCCCATGCAACTCTGCTTCGGGACTGCGGCGCGGAGGTTATGGTCTATGGCGAGTGCGCCCACATGGCCGAAAACGCGCTTGACGTACCGCTCAACAAACGACTGAAGCTGGGGCGCGAAGACTTCAAGACCTATGGGGCACGACTTACGGAATTTGCTGATCGGTTGGCGGGGGATTTCGGGCTCGCGCTGGCGTATCACCACCACCTGATGATGGTGGCAGAAACCTTCGAAGAGGTCGCCGCGGTCATGGATCATAGCGGCACGTCCGTCGGCCTTCTGATGGATACAGGGCATGCCTTCGCGGGCGGTTTCGACTACGCCAAGCTGATCGACAGCTATGCGGATCGCATCAACCACATACACCTGAAGGACGTACGAGCCGACACCATGGCCCGTGTCCGCAACGAAGGACTGAGTTTCAACGACGGCGTCCGTGCAGGCATGTTCACAGTTCCTGGCGATGGCACGATCGATTTCACACCGGTCGCGGACTTCCTTCGGACCAGTGGCTATTCGGGCTGGCTCGTGGTCGAGGCTGAGCAAGATCCCAGCATTGCCGCACCGTTCGAAACAGTGAAACGGGCAAGAGATTATCTGCGTGAGCACAGCATCTGATTTGGTTCGTTGGATACTGCCATGCCGATGAGATCTCCTCTCCAAAAGGGTAACACCTACTTTTCGAAGAATGCTCAGTTCGACAAACCGGCTGACGATAAGAACTACTTATTCCAACTGTCGAGGTTGGAACACACTATAAGATTTGGGAACGAAGTGATGGATGCTACGACGATGACCCCACTGCTGAAAACTGTGCGCACAACAGTTACGGATTTTTGGAATGACTCCAACGCCGCAGATGAGCTTCAGTATGCGATAGACAACGGTGCGGTAGGTGCAACGACTAATCCATCTATCGTTTTGGCTGTTTTAAAAAAAGAAATGACCCAGTGGAAGGCGCCGCTTCAGAAGTTAATTAACGATAATCCAACGGACGGCGAGGACGACATTGCTTGGAAACTGATTGAGGAAATGGGTTTGCGCGGCGCCAAAATGCTCGAGCCTATTTTTAAACGTGAAGGCGGTCAAAAAGGACGGCTGTCTATGCAGACGAATCCGATTTACTACAATAACGCGGCAAAACTGATCGAACAGTCGGTCCATTTTGACGGCCTTGCTGAAAACATTCAGGTTAAGATCCCCGCAACCAAAGCTGGTATTGAGGCGATTGAGGAGGTCACCCGCCAGGGCGTCGTTATCAATGCCACAGTTAGCTTTACTTTGTCGCAAGCGATAGCAGTGGCTGAAGCTGTTGAGCGCGGGCTGGCCAGTCGCCAAGCTGAAGGCAATGATATCTCGAATATACATCCCGCCTGCACCATCATGATTGGACGCACTGACGACTGGATTAAAGCAACCGCAGCACGTGACGGCATTATCACCACTCCTAGCAACATGGATTGGGCAGGGATTACAGTAATGAAGAAGGCCTATTCAATCTTTAAGGAGCGCGGCTATCGCACCCGTTTGCTCGCAGCAGCTTACCGTCATCATTTACATTGGTCAGAGTTGATAGGTGGGGACCTCATTCTCACCATCCCACACAACTGGCAGCTCCAATTCAATAATTCAGACATCGAGGTCAGAGAACGTATGGACGATCCAGTTGATCCGACCATTGTTGCTGAGCTTGCAAAGAAATTTCCAGAGTTCGTAAAAGCTTATAGCGAAGGCGGGCTAAGCCTGGAAGAGTTCGATAGTTATGGGGCTACGACCGTTACATTGCGGTCGTTTATTGAAGCCTATCGAGAGCTAACCAGCATCGTACGCGACCAGATGTTGATAAGGATTTGAAGGGGATCGTCAAGTTGTTGCCAGGTATTGAAAGTGGGGGTGCGCTACCTTCTGTCAGGCGTCCATGCTTTTCGCACATTCGTTTAAGCGCTCGTATGCTGCGGCAAGGGCGGAACAGGTTGGCGGCTTCATCGTGGAAGCAGATGAGCCTTTGCGCCTGCCTTGCAGATTTGGATCGGCCCTGGATTTTCTCGCGCTTGCGCGTGGGTCTGTGCGATCCCTCAATACGATTGTTACGTCCCTTGTGAGCCCGGTGATCCATGTTCAGACCGAGCTGCCGCAGGGCCGCGCCGTAGCTGCGCAGTTTGTCCGTCACGATGACGCAGGGTCACCCCAGCGGACCATCAGCCGTGAAATGAAACGCTTCGCCGCCCCCGCATTGCGGCGCGTTTGCACTAGGATGTCGAGAACTTTGCCGTTGCTGTCCACGGCGCGCCACAGCCAGTGCTTCACGCCATTGATCGGGATTACAACCTCATCCACGTGCCACTTGTCGTTCGGGCGCGGACGATCACGGCGGATACAACCGGTAAAATGCGCGCCAAACTAGTTGACCCACAGGCGGATGGTCTCACGGCTGACGATCAGGCCGCGCTCCGCCAATAGTTCTTCGACATCAGCCGTACTCAGCGCGAAGCGATGTTAAGTCCAGACCGCATAGGCAACAACTTCACGTGGAAAACGAAAGCCCTTCAGGCGCGGCATGGAAGATGGCATCAGCATGCCAGACCCCTATCGGCTTCGACGGCCACAAATAACTTGGCAATGCCGTCTGACATTGCCCCTGTGGTTTTTTCGTAACCGCGATCATTCGCCTATTTTCACCATCTTTGGATAGGATGCTAACCAGTCCCTGGAGCTAAAATTGTTGCTGTTGCAACTCCACCGCCATTTAAACCTAGCTCAAAAAATCTCAACATTAGAGCTGGAC
>JAYPUF010000219.1:0-2984 GCA_038133925.1 Marivivens sp.
ACCCGTGCAAATCCTGCCACGGTGCAGGCCGCGTCGAAAAAGAAAAAGCACTGTCGGTCAACATTCCGGCAGGCGTTGAAACTGGGACTCGCATCCGTCTTGCTGGCGAAGGCGAAGCTGGTTTACGCGGTGGCCCCTCGGGTGACCTCTACATCTTTATCGAAGTGGCAGAGCATGAACTCTTTGAACGCGAAGGAACATCTCTGTTCTGCCGCGTTCCAGTGTCGATGGTTGATGCGGCTCTGGGCGGTGAAGTCGAAGTGCCGACTATCGAAGGTGGCCGTAGCCGCGTGAAGATTCCAGAAGGCAGCCAATCTGGTCGCCAAATGCGTCTTCGCGGAAAAGGTATGCCCGCTCTACGCGGCGGTTCGACCGGCGATATGCTGATTGAACTCGTTGTCGAGACACCCGTAAAACTGACGTCCAAGCAAAAGGAACTCCTCCATGAGTTCCAAGAGCTAAGCACCGAAAACAACCCGCATTCGTCGAAGTTCTTTTCGGCAGTCAAAGGGTTCTGGGACTCGATGAAAGGCTAAGTCAGCTTTCACCGCAACGATCCAAGGGCGGCCCATTGCGGTCGCCCTTTTTCTTTACTCCGCCTTAATCACTAATAGGCGATCCTTGCAGCCATGACCCAGATCCCGCACATGGCCGAGGCGCCGTTTCCGTTTTTCGACCTCAATGATGAGGCCGTTTTACCTGCTCATTCAAAAGGCCAGCCGTCCTACATCAAAGATCATCGCAGTCGTCTACGGGAACGATTCATGACGGGCGGTTCGGCAGCCCTTCCCGACTACGAAATGCTAGAACTCGTGCTCTTTCGCGCCATCCCGCGTCAGGATGTCAAACCCTTAGCCCACGCATTGTTGGAAGAATTCGGAGATTTCGGACGAGTCGTGACTGCGCCAGCAACGACCTTGAAAAGCGTCAAAGGCATCGGTGATGCGGTCGTTGTCGAACTCAAGATCATTGAGGCCGCCGCCCAACGGCTCGCTCGATCAAAGATCATGCAACGACATGTGATAAGCAGTTGGAACGAGGTTCTCGACTACTGTCATACAGTCATGGCGCATCGCGAAATCGAACAGTTCCGTATCCTGTTTCTCGACCGCAAAAACGTTCTGATTGCCGATGAAGAGCAGTCCAAAGGGACCGTCGATCATGTCCCCGTTTATCCAAGAGAAGTCGTCAAACGGTCTCTTGAGCTGAACGCGTCTGCTCTGATCCTCGTTCACAATCACCCTTCTGGTGACCCGACCCCATCTGAGGCAGACATCACTATCACGCACCAAATTGAACAGGCCCTATCTGTGATGGGCATTACGCTGCACGATCATCTGATCATTGGTAAATCTAGAGAGCTTAGCTTCCGCTCCGAAGGACTGATCTAGTCACCCACCCAAAGCTCGACACGGCGGTTCATACGTCGACCCCAGTCTGTCTCATCGCAACCCATCGGTAATGCTTCGCCAAAGCCAGTCGCGGTGATGCTAACATCTGATGGGGTTTCGCCGCCCAGTGCAGACGTAAGCTCTTCCAACACAGCTTCCGCTCTCGTCTGAGACAGGTTCTTATTCACACTCGCAGCCCCCGTTCCATCGCTGAACCCAGCAAGTGTCAAACGTCGGCCATCAAACTGACCATCTCTGATCGCTTGAGCGAGGAACAAAAGATGCGATTCAGATACTGGGGTCAGCGAGGTCGCACCTTCAGCAAAACGGAAGGTGGTCGACAACCGCGCTTGCCCATCGAGCGTGCGCAACATCCCCTGCAGTTCGGTTAAGGACACCTCGTTACCTGCCTGCAAAATTGCATTGGCCAGCCGTTCACCCTGTTCATCCCAGCCAATCGGCACCACACCTTGATCCACAAATCCTGCTCGCCGAATGACCGCTTGAGCCTCGTTACTACGAAGCCAGGCCAGAAAATCCGCGGCCTGTGGCGCGATCCGATATTCAGGCAGATAGAGGTAAAGCGGCATGGTGAGCGGATAATCACCCGTCTTGAGAGAGGTCCTACGAGGGATCGAACGTAGTCCACACACATCCTGCAAGATCATCGGAGCGGCCTTACCGAAAGCACCCATCGGCACAACACCAATAGCCAGCGGGTCTTCAGCGACGAGATCGGTCATATCGGGCCCAACATCTACCCGAACGGCATCCTCATCAGCTTTGGAGCCACCCAAAACCATCGACTGGAACCCATGTGCCTGATCCGAATTCTCAGCCGCCAACACAGGGTGAATTGCGCCATCTTCACCAGTAAGCTCAGACCAATTTACGATCTCGCCACTGAATACAGCCGACAGTGAATCCAGCGATATAGACTTGACTGGTTGGAGCGGAGAGACAACAGGCACCAACGCATCGAGCGCCAAGATACGAGCACGACCATCCGCATTAAGTGCGCCCAAGCCCGCCTCCATGGACGCCGCATTTTCTGCTGCCGTCGCAGGACGTGCAGACATGACCACATCCGCCGTTCCCGAACGCTGTCGTTCAAAGCCAACCGAGGTTTCGCTCAGTGCGAAATAGACCTGTAGTTCAGGCGCGCCGAGTGGACCGATCTGATATTGCAGTGCGTTTTCACCCTCGACTGCCGTGATGTTCAGGGTCCGTTGACGGCCATAGGCTTCGACCAACGCAGGGAGGAGAACCTCACCAATCCGTGGCGACCCTGCAAATCGTAACTGTGCCGCCCCGTTTGGCAAGGGACATCGCAGCCCCTCACAGATGACACCCGCGTAGGCGACAGTGACGACGCCGTATTCGGTTTGAAGTCTTATGTACTCACCGTCAAAGCTAAGGACATCGCCACTTATCGACAGTCCGCCCTCGGTGCGCAGACTAACTGGTTCTGCACTCGCAATATCATACGCAAAGAGCGCGGCCAGAACGGCCGCGCCAATGCGTTTGTTTCTTTGTGCTCTACAACTTACACGCGTCATTTCGCGGCGAGTGTTAAGTCCGTGAACATATTTT
>JAYPUF010000220.1:0-2963 GCA_038133925.1 Marivivens sp.
ATTCCGTCAAAACGCTCAAGCTCTTGAATGCCCGTCGGGGAAGTCACGTTGATCTCGGTGAGATAGTCGCCAATCACGTCAATCCCCACGAAAATCTGGCCTTTTTCTCGTAGAAGCGGGCCAATTTTGGCACATATTTCAAGATCTCGCTCGGTCAAGGCCACCTTTTCGGGGCGCCCGCCCACATGCATATTCGAGCGCGTTTCACCTTGGGCAGGAACGCGGTTGATCGCGCCGACTGGCTCTCCATCCACGAGGATCACGCGCTTGTCACCCTTGCTCACATCGGGCAGGAACTTCTGCATAATGAGTGGTTCGCGGTTGATCCCGCTGAAGAGCTCGTGAAGCGAGGCAAGGTTGCCGTCCCCAACTTTGAGTTTGAATACGCCCGCGCCCCCATTGCCATAGAGCGGCTTGAGGATGACGTCACCATGACGCTCACGAAATTCACGCAGCGTCTCAAGATCGCGAGCGATCATCGTCGGCGGTGTCAGGTCAGGGAACTGAAGAACGAGAAGCTTCTCGGGGTAATTTCGCACCCAAAACGGATCGTTCACAACCAGCGTTTTCGGATGGATCAAGTCAAGTATGTGGGTGGTCGTGATGTAACCCATATCAAACGGTGGGTCCTGCCGTAGCCACACAACGTCAAATTCGCTCAGGTCACGTACACATTCCTGGCCCAAGGTCGCATGCGCACCCTTTACGCGCTGAACCGTGAGAGGCCAGCCCCGCGCAGTAACGCGGCCCTCCTGAAAGACAAGCTTGTCAGGGGTATAATAGAAAAGCTCGTGTCCGCGCTTCTGCGCCTCTTCCGAAATACGGAATGTGCTGTCTGCATCAATATTGATGGCACCAATTGGGTCCATCTGGATCGCAACTTTCAAAGACATGAGTGACCTCGGGTTCAAAGACTTTCCCTTTACATGGCCCATGTTCATGGGGCTGGCAATGCCAGCTCATGCGAATGCGACGTTTTCTATGATCTTGATCACGCCCGCACTATCGAGCAATGCAACGTCAAAACGTGCCGGTGTAAGCTGCCCTTTGGGCAAAGTTCCGAGAAACTCTGCGGCTGCATTGTTTATCCGCTGCAACTGACGCGGGCCTAACATTTCCATCGCCCGATCATGGCTTTTGCTTTTCTTAACTTCGATGAAAACAACGACCTCGTCACGGCTTGCAATCAGATCAATTTCACCGCCCTTACCGCGCCATCGCCGCGCTACGATTTCGTAGCCGCGTCGCGCATAGTCTCGTTCGGCCGCGCCCTCAGCTGCGAAACCTGCATGATATGCAACGCTTCCGCTCAATCATCTTTCTCCATTGCGAGCGCGATTTGATAGACTTGACGCCTTTGAAGACCCAAAGCCCCAGCAACCGCAGTCGCAGCATCTTTTACGCGCATTGTTTTCATCGCTTCGCGCAGCGCCGTTTCCACGTCGTTGTCTTCCACAATTGTTGCTCCTCCTCGCCCGACAACAACAACGAACTCGCCGCGCGCTGTTTGATCAGCAAAGGTTTCGCGCACTTGGTTAATTGTGCCGCGCCTCACATCCTCAAACTTCTTTGTTAGCTCGCGACAGACAGCGATTTCACGGTCCGGACCCAAAATTTCGCACAGACTGTCTAACATTTCGTGAATACGTTTCGGCGATTCGTAAAAGACCATCGTGAAGGGGAGGTCACGCAGGCTGGCAATTTCGGTGTCACGTTGGGTTTTCCCAGACGGTAAAAACCCAACAAATAAGAACCGATCGGTCGCGAGTCCCGCGACAGCAAGAGCCGCCAGCAACGCAGACGCCCCAGGAGCAGAGCGGACATCAAGACCTGCTGCAATAACAGCACGCCCAAGTTCATACCCAGGATCGGCAACAAGCGGAGTACCAGCCTCGGACACATATGCAACGGATTTTCCCGAAGCTATTTGCTCGACCAAACGCTTTGTTACGTTGTCGCCGGAATGATCGTGATACGCAACAACCTGTCTCTGCCCTAGCGCAACACCATGTATTTCCATCAGTTTTCGCGCAGTACGTGTATCTTCGGCGGCGATGAGGTCTGCGTTTGCGAGGATATCCAAGCCACGCAGCGTGATATCTCGAGCGGCCCCTATTGGCGTTGCAACAAAGTAAAGTCCGGCCGAGAGTGGCTTGCTTTCCAATTTCATACCTAGACCCCTGCTTTAACGTCTTTATGATGGGCGCAATTCTGCCCTAAGGCGAAAGAATCCAACTGCGGCGCGAGTATCGCGTCGAGAGGAGTGAAGAATTTATGTTTGCGATTTTGTCCACCCCGCGCAAGGCGATTACTGCGCTTTTAATCATGTGCTCCGCGCTTTGGCTTGCCGCATGTCAGCCGACGTCCGCGCCCACTGCCTCTAACTTTGGATCAGGCGGCAAGGTCCAAGTCGCACTTCTTGTTCCGTCAGCTTCCGAGAACTCGAGCGATGCTTTCCTGGCGCAGAACCTAGAGAACTCTGCTCGCATGGCGATTGCAGACCTCAAGGGCGTTGAAATAGATTTGCGGGTGTATAGCACTGCCGGCAACCCTCAGGTAGCCGCTTCAGTTGCAACCCAAGCCGTCAATGAAGGCGCACAGGTCATCCTCGGACCGCTTTATGCCGAAGCGGCGAATGCAGCAGGTATCGCGGTCGCACGTTCTGGTGTTAACGTCCTCGCCTTCTCGAACAACACGACCATCGCCGGTGGTAACGTATTTGTACTAGGCGCAACGTTCCAGAACACGGCTAAGCGCCTCGTTAATTACGGGATGCGTCAGGGAGTCAATTCTTACGCAGTCGTTTATGGCAACGATCTTCAAGGCGCGGTTGGCCGTGACGCTATTTCCAACGAAATCCGCAATGCAGGCGCGACCGTCGCCGCAACAGAAACCTATGCGATGTCCCAGTCGGGCATCATCAGTGCAGGTTCACAGATTGCCCGCTCGATCAGATCGTCTGG
>JAYPUF010000221.1:0-2950 GCA_038133925.1 Marivivens sp.
TGGGAAGATTCGACAGATATATGCTGTCGCGTATGCTGACGCTTTTCGGCTTTTTTGCCCTTGTTTTGGTCTTGATCTATTGGATCAACAATGCGGTGCAGCTCTTTGATCAGCTTATCGCCGATGGCCAATCGACGCTCGTCTTTCTAGAATTTAGCGCGCTCACAATTCCGTCGGTGATCCTTCGGATTTTGCCAATCGCGGCCTTTGCAGCGGCTCTTTATGCGACTGACCGTCTGGCCGCCGATTCCGAGCTTGTTGTTGTGCAGGCTACGGGCTTTTCTCCCTTCAGGCTTGCCCGCCCTGCGATGGTTTACGCACTCATCACCGCTCTTTTCACTGCGGTGCTTGCGAACTACCTCGTTCCGACATCACTGAACCTGTATTACAAGCGCATTGCCGAAGTCTCAGAGAGCCTCACCGCAAGGCTTTTCACCGAAGGCGAGTTTTTGACACCTGTTGACGGCGTGACCGTCTTTATCCGAGATGTCACCCCTCAGGGCGAACTTGTAGATATCTTTGTCTCCGATGCGAGAGACAGTGATGTTCGCCATACCTACACTGCCTCGCGCGCGTATCTTGTCCGCCACGATGAGAAGCCACAACTCGTCATGATCGACGGGATGGCACAGAGCTTGCGACTTACGACCGAAAGTCTTTTGATCACGCGGTTTGACGATTTCTCATATGACCTCAGCGCTTTTGTGACAGGCAGCGCGTCGCGTAAGACCGAGGTTGGGGAAATTACAACGGCCAAACTGCTCAGCGCGGATTCAGACCTAAGCGAGGCAACAGGGCTCTCGATCGAGCGTCTTAACTATCTCGGCCACGAACGCATTGCTCTTAGCGGATTAACCATCGCGGCCTGCATGATCGGCTTTGCTACACTGCTGCTCGGCGGTTTCAGTCGCTTCGGTGTGTGGCGACAGATGGTTTTCGCGGTATTCTTGATTATCCTCGTTAAACTTGTGGACAGCAGCGCGATTAGCCTATCGGCCCAATATCCTCGGGCTTGGGCCATTGCCTATGTCCCGTCACTCTTTGGCTTCACCATAGTTTGGATCATGCTAAGCCTATCGGGACGACCCTTTAGCCTTGGGGCACTGATACGAAGGGTGTCGTCATGATCCTTCATCGATATTTTGCGCTTCGTTTTTTCGTATCGTTCGTGATCGTATTTGCCGTGTTCTTTATGATTGTCGGCTTCATAGGTGTGGTCGAGCAAATCAGAATTCTGGAGACGGCCAATCTGAAGGCGACCGAATTGGCGACGATGACGCTGCTTGATACACCAAAGCAAATCTATCAGTTCATGCCGCTGATCATGATTATCGCCGCGATCAATATGTTCCTACGTCTTGCCAAGAGTTCCGAGCTTGTTGTGACACGTGCTGCTGGGCGCTCGGCGCTGAAATCACTTGTCTCTCCCGCTGTTGTTGCGGCGCTCGTCGGCTGTCTTTCAGTTGCTCTCTTAAACCCAATCGTTGCCGCGACCTCCAAAGAATACGAGCGACGCGCCGCAGTCTATTTGGGAGAGGGTACGATCCTTTCCGTTGCAAAGGATTCGCTGTGGCTGCGCCAAGGAAGCGGTGGTGAGCAAACCGTTATTCGCGCCGAAGGCTCTAACCTTGACGGAACCGAGCTTCGCGATGCGACCTTCATCTCGTTCCTCGATGCGGAAGGCCCCTATCTTAGGATCGAAGCCGAAACGGCCAAGCTCTCTGATGGGAAATGGCAACTTCAAAACGCCAAAGTTTGGTCGCTGATCGACACGCCAAATCCCGAGGCAGACGCGAAAATCTATGCCGCTTACACGCTAGATTCCACACTGACCCCAGACCAAATACGCGACAGCTTCGGCTCGCCCTCCTCGGTCACGATTTGGGAACTGCCTCGGTTTATCTCGCGTCTGCATGACGCTGGCCTTGCAGCACGTCGTCACGAGGTCTGGTTTCAAAGCGAACTGGCTCAACCGCTCTTTTTGATGGTGATGGTTCTGATCGGCGCGGGCTTCACGATGCGCCACCAACGCGGCGGCGGTGTCGGGCTTTGGGTGATGGGCGGCATTGGTGTTAGCTTTGGGATTTACTTTCTCTATAACTTTTCAAAAATCCTCGGAGAAAATGGTCAAATTCCCATCGCTCTTTCGGTTTGGTCAGTGCCGGTTGCGGGCTTGTTCCTCGCCCTTGGATTGCTTTTACATCTGGAGGATGGCTGATGCTTCGCGCGCTCATCCTTAGTCTTCTGGTTCTTCTTCCCCTTAGCGCGGCCGCCCAGGAAGCGGCAACATTGATTGCTGACCGGATCGAGGCAACCTCCGACCGTAAGTTGATCGCTTCGGGATCGGTCGAAGTCTTTTTTGACGGCACTCTTCTGAGCGCTGAAAAAATCATCTACGACCAGCGTGAAGACCAGCTCACAATCGACGGCCCGATCCTAATTACATCGAGCGACGGCCAGATCATGACCGCGCGTCAGGCGACGATGGATGCCAAGCTTGAAACGGGCATTCTTCTTGGTGCGCGGCTCGTTTTGAATGAAAGGCTGCAAATCGCAGCCAATCAAGTCACGCGCCTCGGCAACCAGACAACCCAAGCTTACAAAGTCGCTGCGACCTCTTGCTCGGTTTGTGATGGTCAGCCGCCGCTATGGCAAATCCGCGCAAAAGAAGTGACGCACGACCAAGACGCAAAGCTTCTCTATTTCAAAGACACGCAGTTTCTTTTCCGCGGTGTCCCGATCGTTGCCATTCCTCGCCTACGGATGCCCGACCCGACGCAAACACGGGCAACGGGTTTTTTGATCCCAGAGCTTCGGAGCAACGATCAGCTCGGTTTTGGCATTCGCACGCCCTATTTCATCAAATGGGGCGAAAAGCGCGACATCACAATTGCGCCGTTTCTCACGCAATCTTCCTCTACTTTGGAGCTAAAATACCGTCAGGCCTTTG
>JAYPUF010000222.1:0-2931 GCA_038133925.1 Marivivens sp.
ACTGACACGAATCGGTGATTGGCTTAGTTGCCTTCACCAGCCTTGGCCGAGAACATATCGATCTTGCCCGATTTGCCATCCATGTCCTCTGCACCCGGAAGCGGGTCTTTTTTGACAGTGATAACAGGCCACTGCTCGGCGTATTTGCGATTGAATTCAACCCACTTTTCCATGTCCGGCTCCGTATCGGGACGGATCGCGTCGGCGGGGCATTCGGGTTCGCAAACACCACAGTCGATGCATTCATCGGGGTGAATCACGAGCATATTTTCGCCCTCGTAGAAACAATCTACAGGGCAAACCTCGACGCAGTCGGTGTACTTACAGGCGATGCAATTGTCGTTGACGATGTAGGTCATAGTCTATTCCTGATGCTTTCGGAGCACTTGCTAGGACAGCTTGGCGGATCATTCAAGCGCGAAAGGGTCTACCTTTGCACGAAGCGCATCCATGTTCCGTCTCTCGCGCTTTCCTGGTTTGCCTTTCCCATCGAACGAAGGATTAAGGGGAGATTTTTCCTCAGGTGGCGGAGAAAGATCTTCATAAAGAGCCTGCGCCTCGGGAGCTGGTCCGCGCCTTTCCCCGACGGCAAGGATTCGCACGATCTTGACGTCACCCTCTTTGACAAAGGTTAACACGGCACCCGGCCCAACTTGTCGAGCAGGTTTGCTTATCGGAGTTCCGTCAATGCGAACTTTGCCCTCAGAGACAATTTTCGTGGCAAGGCTGCGCGTTTTGTAAAAACGCGCATGCCAGAGCCATTTGTCGATACGGATCGAGGACCCCGTTTCGGCCATTACTTGGTCTTGAAGCCCGAGAGCGCTGCTGCAAACGGGTTATCAGGATCAATGGTCTTTTCGCGCTTGGGCTTTGCCTCGAACTTTTGAGGCTTTGCGTTGCCCTCGGGCTTGCGACCTTTGCCGCCTTTTCCTTTGTTGCGCGGACGCTCTCCCTGTGGGCGCTCGCCTTGTGGCTTACCGCCTTCGCGACGACCGCCTTGTGGACGAGCCGGACGCTGAGCGCGACCACCCCAAGTAAAGGTGTAGAAAACTTCTGTTTCAACAGCTTCAGTGGTCTCAGGCGTTTCAGTTACCTCAGCATCCGTCGCAGCTGCTTCGGCTGTTTCACCTTCAGCAGGTGCAGCCTCAACAGATTTAACCTTCGCACGCTCACCTTTTTCGGCTTTATAGCCGAGGCCCGACATGAGGTCAGCAAACTGCTCCAATGTCATACCGGTGATCGAGAGCATATCCGCGTTGGCCTCGAAACCGCCACGGCTATCCTTATCACGAAGCATGTCAGCAAGACGCTCAAGCATGTCGATACGGATCGCGCGCTCGCCCGCTGCACGGTAACCTGCCATTGCGAAATAACCCGGCGCCATGTCCTTGAGCGCGGGAACAGTCACCAAACCCGGAGGCGGTGCTTCGGGGAATTCGTCAAGCTTTTGAACAAGCGACCAGAGCACAAGACGCAGACGCGTCGGTGCAGGCTTGAGCAATAGCGGCATGAAAACTGTGAACTGGCCGAAACGAACGCCATGCTTACGCAACGCACCGCGGGCCTCTTGATCAAGAGCCTTCACGTCATCCGCAACGTCGCCGCGCGGCACAATTCCAAAGCCTTCGCCAAGGCGGAATGCAAACCCACGGGCAAGACCAGTCAGGGTCTCATCACGCTGCATGTTGAGCATAGGCTCGAATAGAGCGGCGACTTTGCGATCGATGAAATGCTGAAGACGGCGTTGAACCTTAGTCGCGACATCGTCGCCAGCCTCTTCGTCGACGAAAGCGACAACCTGTGGACGGAGCGGGTCTGAACCAGCAACAAGCTTGCCGACGGCCTGATCACCCCACATAAGACCGCCCTGCTCGGTGAAATCAATCTCGGTATCAGGGGAATTATAAAAGCGGTCTGCGCGCAGATTGAACTGCGGGACCAGCGCCTGAACCGAAGCTTGACGGAGGGTCTTTGCTTCATCGGGGCTTCCGGTCTTATCCATGCGGAAACGGAACCCTTCCAACCGTCCGACGAATTCGCCGCCGACGGTCACTTCACCATTATCGTTTACTTCGGCCACAAGGCCCTCCTTCTGCTTGAGCCGGCGAAGGAGAACACTCGTCCGCCGGTCCACAAATCTTTGGGTCAGAGCATCATGCAACGCATCTGACAGCCGATCTTCTACAGCGCGAGTTTGCTCACGCCAATGGGATTCGTCCTGAACCCACCCATTGCGTTGTGCAACGTAGGTCCAAGTTCTGATATAGGCGAGCCTTTTCGACAATGTGTCAATGTCGCCGTCGGTCCGATCGATGCGTTTGACCTGCCGCGCGAACCAGTCGCGGGGCACGTGGCCGTGCTGATGGAGGAAGTTAAAAAGCTCGCGAAGCAGGTTTGCATGCACGCCTGCCGAGATACCACGAAAATCCGGCACACGGCACACATCCCATAGTAACCTGACCGAAGGCCCATCGCTCGCGCGCGCAATGACCTCTGCATCTGCTGAGAGCGCCTTGAGCGCCAAAAGGTCGTCTGCTTCACGCATCCGGGTCAGCCACATGTCATCGGTCCGCTGTTCGAGCGTGCGAATGAGACGCGGGACTGTTCCGTACTCGAGCCGTGAATTTCGCCAATGGAGTTTGTTCACGGGGCGGAACTGATGCTCCTCGATTGCCTTGACCACCTCGTCGTCGAGTTCTGGCGCTTCGCCCGTGACACCAAATGTGCCGTGGCTCATGTGGCGGCCCGCACGGCCAGCGATCTGGCCGAGTTCCTGTGGCTCGAGATAGCGCATCCTACGACCATCGAACTTGGTCAGCGATGAAAACGCAACGTGATCGATGTCGAGGTTCAACCCCATACCAATGGCATCTGTGGCCACGAGATAATCCACATCGCCGTTCTGATACATAGCGACCTGAGCGTTCCGCG
>JAYPUF010000223.1:0-2915 GCA_038133925.1 Marivivens sp.
TAATAGAAATACATTAACCCACTCGCATTCGCCGGGAACCTCGAGCTCCTGCACGTGTGGATCGGAAGTTGCAGCTCATAACCTGAGAAATAGCATTCAAAATGTGGCGCTAGTTTCCTTGTAGCGTTGACATTCTTTGGCCTAGCTTACTAATATGCTAGATTATCAATAGAATGCAAATCGGAGCGAACAGATGCCCCTCTTGGATGAACACAGACTATTTCCCGTTGATCCGAGTGCTCGTCAATTGGCGAGGGAGTTGTACTCTATTGTGAAAGAATTGCCGATCATAAGTCCGCATGGGCACACTGATCCGCGTTGGTTTGCAGAAAACGAAGCATTTCCAGATCCCGCGCAGCTCTTTGTTGTGCCTGACCACTACGTATTCAGAATGCTGCACTCCCAAGGCATCAAGCTCGAAGATTTAGGTGTTCCGAGGGCCGATGGCGGTAAGACCGAGCAAAACTCTCGCAAGATTTGGCGACGTTTCGCGGAAAACTTTCATCTTTTTCGCGGCACCCCGTCGCGTTTATGGATAGACCACTCATTCCAGGAAGTCTTCGGAATTGAAGAGCGGCTTTCGGCGAAAAATGCTGATGAAATCTATGACCAGATTGATGAAAAACTTAAGCAGGACGAATTCCGTCCGCGAGCTCTCTTCGAGCGTTTTAATATCGAAGCGATTTCTACAACAGAGAGTGCCCTTGATGACCTACGCTGGCACCAGCAGATTCGTGAGAGTGGCTGGAAAGGTCGTGTAATTACTGCATATCGTCCTGATGCGGTTGTTGACCCTGAATTCGCTGGCTTCTACGCCAATGTCGCAAAGCTCGGAGAGTTGACCGACGAGGATACATCGACTTGGGTTGGCTATCTGGCTGCACACAGGAAGCGGCGCGAATTCTTCAAGTCTTACGGCGCGACTTCCACGGACCATGGACATGCGACAGCACGGACAGAAGACTTGCCGCAAGATGTCGCTGCAAAGCTCTTTGATAAGGCGCTGCGTGGTGAGTGTTCTGCGGATGAAGCCGATATGTTCCGCGGGCAGATGCTCACTGAGATGGCGCGTATGAGCCTTGATGATGGGCTTGTTTTACAGATCCATCCCGGATCAAGCCGCAATCACTCTTCAACCGTCATGTCGCGATTTGGCCGTGATAAGGGATATGATATTCCCACGAGAACTGACTATGTCAAAGCGCTTCAGCCGCTCTTGGGTGCAGTTGGTGAGCGGTCTGATCTAACCGTGATCGTTTTCACTTTGGATGAGACGTCTTATGCCCGAGAGCTTGCGCCGCTTGCAGGGGTTTATCCCGCTCTGCGCCTCGGGCCACCTTGGTGGTTCCATGATAGTTTTGAAGGGATGATGCGTTTCCGGGAGCAAGCAACCGAAACGGCGGGTTTCTACAACACTGTTGGCTTCAATGACGACACGCGCGCATTTTGTTCGATCCCTGCTCGCCATGATGTTGCGCGACGTGTCGATTGTTCCTTCCTAGCCAATCTTGTGATGACAGGGCGTTTGGAGGCGGAAGAGGCCCACGAGCTTGCTTATGACCTAACTTATCGCCTTGCCAAACAAGCGTACCGTCTTTGATCTTGCTGCTCTCTGGGGGGAAGCATGAAGGATTACATCGAGAATTTTGTTCGTACCCACAAGCCCTACAAGGGCGGACCTTGGTGCTACGAGGACGGCTGTATTTATCGCGGCCTAGAGCTGCTTCATCTTGAAACGTCGGATCAGGTCTGGCTGGACCACCTTGTTCGGTTGGTCGATGCGCAAGTCAGCGCCGAAGGGGCGCTCAAGGGGTATACGCTTTCCGATTATAATATCGATAATGTCTTGTCGGGCCGCGCCCTTCTGTACCTCTTCGGGGTGACGGGTGAGCAAAAGTATCGCATAGCTGCGGACCTGCTCGCACGGCAATTAGCCACACATCCGCGCACGCGTTCCGGCGTTTTTTGGCACAAGCTGCGTTATCCGTGGCAAATTTGGCTCGATGGCCTCTACATGGGCCAGCCGTTTCGCATCGCGCATGCGAAGCTGAATGGTGACCAAGAGGCGGTGCAAGATTCAATTCATCAAATTGACGTGGCGCTTGATGTCCTTTTCGACCCGACCACAAGCCTTTACAAGCATGCGTTTGATGAGGCGCGTGAGCAGCCATGGGCGGACCCAGTAACTGGACAAAACCCTGATTTTTGGGCGCGGGCTATCGGCTGGCTTGCGATGGCTCTCGTCGATGTGGCTGAGTTGACGGGAGAAGACTTCGAGCCATTGCGCGCTCGGACAATTGCGCTCCTTGAGAAAATCAAGGAACTGAGGCAACCCAACGGCCTTTGGTTACAAGTGATTAATCGTCCGGATTTGGCTGCCAACTATCAAGAGACTTCAGCTTCGGCGATGTTTACCTATGCACTCTTGCGGGCAGAGCGGCTGGGGCTCTGCGATGCGCCGGAGGGGATTGCTCAATCACTTGTTGATTTTGCGATCCGGCCCAAATCAGGGGGCGGCCGCGAAATGGTCGAGATTTGCCACGTGGCTGGGCTTGGTTGGTATGAAGGGCGATTTAGGGACGGCAGTGCTGAATACTATCTCACCGAAAAACGTGTTTCTGATGATACCAAGGGTGTAGGGCCAATGATGATGGTCTGCGCTTTGGCGGGGCTCTGATGCGCCCGCAGCTTTCGGCCGATCAAGCAAAGGTGCTCCGTCGAGACGAAGTGCTTCGCTATACTGGGAAAGCGGGGAGTGATCGGCTCGATCCGTGGTTCCCCCGAATTGGCAATATTCGAAACCTAACACCCGATCTATTGGTTGGAGAAGGCGAAGATTTCACAAGTCTACAGGCTGCTATTAATCATGTAGCAGATCTCCGCTATCCCCACCGGCGCATGGTTATAGGTGTGAG
>JAYPUF010000224.1:0-2899 GCA_038133925.1 Marivivens sp.
GCCAGCGTGCCAATTCCGAGCATATTCTCTCCGATCCCCATTAAGTGGGGCTTGTTAACGTCGATATGATGAGGAGGTTGCTTGTAGGCTTAGCGCCTGCACCATAAACAAGGTTCAAGACGGCCCCCCTCAGAGCCTTGCAAGGATGTAAGGGTCGGGTCATAGAGTGTCAACGCCGTGAACCCATTACGGCCAAGCAGGGAAAGACTTATGAAGAAATTTTCGACGATTATTTGCGCTGGTGTAATGGCAATTTCAGCTCAAGCAGCATTTGCCGAAGATCCGAACATGAACACCGTTGTCGCCACGGTGGACGGCAAAGAGATTCTTCTTGGCGAAATGATCATTTCTCGTGCTCAACTTCCCCAGCAGTATTTACAGCTTCCTGACGAAGTTCTTTGGGAAGGTGTTCTTGATCAGCTGATCCAGCAGCAGCTTTTGGCAAATGCTGTTGAAAAGGTTCCGGCTCGTGTCGAGCTCGCAATCAGCAATGACCGCCGCGGTCTTTTGGCTGCCGAATTGATCGACGCCCTGAGCGCTGAGTTAATCACCGATGAGGCCATCCAAGCTGCTTATGACGAGCAATTTGCGAACGTGGAACCCGTTCTCGAGTACAGCGCTGCACATATCCTCCTTGCAAGCGAAGAAGAAGCCGCTGCTGCTAAGCTCCGCGCAGACTCGGGCGAAGATTTTGCAGAACTTGCGCGCCAACTTTCGACCGGCCCGTCCGGTCCCTCGGGTGGCGATCTTGGATGGTTTTCGCAGGGCATGATGGTTCAGGAATTCCAGACTGCAGTTGAGAACATGGAGCCAGGTCAGGTATCTGATCCGGTCCAAACTCAATTCGGCTGGCACATCATCAAGCTAAACGAGACCCGGAACCGTCCGAACCCTTCGATCGAAGAGATGCGTGATGAACTGGCCGGCAAGCTTCAGGAAGAGCTAGTCACCAATAAAATCGCTGAACTAACCGCCGCTGCGGACATCTCGCGCCCCGAAGAAGGTGCGTTTGATCCTGCTGTTCTGAAAAACCTCGATCTACTCGAAGAGTAAAACATGGCTCTAGCTGTATCCCCACTCGCTCCCACGTCGTTCCCTGACCTTCCCGTGATTGAAGGTGTGCGCTTTGCCTCGTGCCAAGCTGGGGTCCGTTACAAAAACCGCACAGATGTAATGCTGGCCGAATTGGTCGAAGGCACCACGATTGCGGGTGTTTTCACACGGTCCTCGACCCGCTCTGCTGCTGTGCTCGATTGCCAAGAGAAAAACGGAGGCGCTGCGACTGGGCGCGCCGCAATCCTCGTCAACTCGGGCAACTCCAACGCTTTTACGGGCAAGAACGGTGTCGACGCTGTTGCGAGCCTCTGCAAAGAAGTTTCGGCACAGCTCGGGATCGAGGAGAGCCGAGTGTTTACGTCTTCAACCGGCGTAATCGGTGAACCTTTGCCCTACGAGCGCATCAGCGCAAAACTAGGTGAGCTTTCGGGATCGCTTGATGCTGATGGGATCGAGGGTGCGGCGCGCGCGATTATGACCACAGATACCTTTCCAAAGGGATCTTCGGCTTCTATCAGTATCGATGGCAAAGAGGTCAAAATCGCGGGCATCGCCAAAGGGTCGGGCATGATCGCCCCTGATATGGCGACCATGCTCGTTTATATCTTTACCGATGCCAAGATTGGCCATGACGCTCTCCAGGCGATCCTGTCAAAGAATACAGACCGGACGTTTAATTGCATCACGGTCGATAGCGATACCTCAACCTCGGATACACTCTTGCTTGCCGCGACCGGCGCATCGGGCGTGGATGTCACTGGTAATGATGATTTCATTGCGGCGCTCAACGCTGTGATGCTCGACCTTGCACATCAAGTCGTACGCGACGGTGAAGGCGCGACGAAGTTCGTCGAAGTGCGCGTCACGGGCGCTGCAAATGACGACGACGCGCGAAAAGTCTCGATGGCGATCGCGAATTCGCCGCTGGTCAAAACGGCCATCGCCGGTGAAGACCCGAATTGGGGCCGCGTTGTCATGGCTGTAGGCAAGTCGGGCGCTGCTGCGGACCGTGACCTTCTCCAGATTCGTTTTGGTGAAATTCTTGTTGCCGAAAACGGCTGGGTATCGCCATCCTATAAAGA
The DNA here is from genome assembly GCA_038133925.1 of Marivivens sp. Classification (GTDB taxonomy): domain Bacteria; phylum Pseudomonadota; class Alphaproteobacteria; order Rhodobacterales; family Rhodobacteraceae; genus Marivivens. The sequence goes on from JAYPUF010000224.1 coordinate 2,139, forward strand.
AGCCGAGGCTGCTGCGTACATGAAGGGGCAAGAGCTCGTCATCGCAGTCGATCTGGGGCTTGGACAAGGGATAAGCACAGTCTGGACCTGCGATTTGACCAACGTTTATATCCAGATCAATGCGGATTATCGCTCGTGAGCAAACCCGTCGTTCTCGTTTCCGCTGTCGCGCTCATCGATGTCGATGGGCGCGTCCTCTTAGCGCAACGTCCTGAGGGTAAATCGCTCGCAGGACTGTGGGAGTTCCCAGGCGGCAAAGTAGAACAGGGCGAAACACCCGAAGAAGCGCTTATCCGAGAGCTGCAAGAAGAACTTGCGATCAATACTTGGTCGTCTTGCCTCGCTCCCCTGACCTTTGCGTCGCACAGCTACGAAAAGTTCCATCTTTTGATGCCGCTCTTTGCCTGTCGTCGCTGGGAAGGCACACCGGTCTCTAACGAAGGTCAGGCGCTAAAGTGGGTCAAGCCGAACGAGCTCAAAGACTATCCTATGCCTCCTGCGGACATACCGCTTATCCCGATCCTTCGGGACTGGCTTTGAAATAGCAAAAGGGCGGCCCAAGAGCCGCCCTTTGTATTTGTGCTGGAGGAGCGCCGCTTAGAGGCTGCGCTCGATCTCTTCGCGTTCAAAGATTTCGATGACGTCGCCGGGACGAATATCGTCATAGTTCTCAAACGCCATACCACATTCCTGACCCGAGATGACCTCTTTGACTTCGTCCTTGAAGCGCTTGAGGGTCTTGAGCGTGCCTTCGTGGATAA
>JAYPUF010000225.1:0-2895 GCA_038133925.1 Marivivens sp.
AGAACGGTAAAGCGCGACTTGTTCTCGGACCCGCCACCCTTGGCCGAGACGTGAACTTTGATCTTGTCACCGGCAACCATATCGACGGTCAGCATGGCAGGGGTGTTGTCGCCCGAGTTCTTGCGGCTATCGAACGGGTCACGCACGACCGACGCACGAAGCGGGTTGGTGTCGAGTTGATAGGCCTTGCGCACGGCATCGTCGACGATGTCTTGAAGCGGGCGGGAGCTATCGATACGGGCTTCGGCGCCGATTTCGATGGCGACGTTTGCGGTGCCTGTATCCTGACAGATCGGACGGCGACCGAGCGCACACATGCGCGAGTTCACAAGAATCTGGGCCATTGCGGCTTTGGCGCCGGGGTTCTCTTCGACTTCCCATGCGGCGGACATAGCGCGAATGAAATCTGGCGGGTGATAGTACGAAATGTACTGGAAGGCTTCAGCGATCGAGTTGATCAGATCGTCTTCGCGGATGATGTTCATCGTTGGCTCTCTTCCTTGGTTCGGTGTTGCTCGCAATACTAACGGCAAGAAACACCCGAAGTAACAGCATTATGGTCACATTCGTGGCACATGATGTCGCGTAGAAAGCACGTTTCTGCGCACCGGACAATCACTTACGGCATGCAAATGCATACCGAGTGCAACTGTTAGTGCTAACTGCTCTTTCTTTGAACGAGTTGTGGCTCGATCAGAAGGTGTTCGGCGGTCGTGCGTCCGTCAATTCTGCTCAAAAGAGTGCTGACAGCGCGTTTGGCGAGCGACTCGCTGTTCTGGTCGATGCTGCTCAGGCTGATCATTTCCAGAGCGGCAAGGTTGTTGTTGTCATAACCAATGACGGCAATGTCTTCGGGAACCTGTAGACCACGTGCTTTGCAGCGATCCAAGAACGGGACCGCAGCAAGGTCAGACCACGCAAAAACCGCACTTGGGCGGTTTGGAGCGTCGATGATGGCATCATAGACGGCGACATCTGATTCCAGATTAGATGGAATAACCTTGATATTTGCGGCGAGGCCCGCTTGTTCCATTGCATAGCGATAGCCACGTTCTCGCGGAGCCGAAGGACGGTCGTCCAGTTCGACCGAGGCTTCAACTTCCCGTAAAGTGTCGCCCAAGGTCAGCATCCAGATGTCTTTGTGACCCTGTGCAACGAGCGCTTCAATCGCGTTTTGCGCGCCTTGCTTGTCGTCCGAGTTCACCGTGTCAAATGCCGTCGCAGTTGTTTCATGGTGACCAACAACGACCATCGGTATTTGCTTTGAATAATTCGCCAGTTTTTCACCCGGCATGCGCGGCGAAATAAGGATAAGCCCATCAAGTTGAAAATCGATCATCTGATCGATGAGAGCGGTTTCCAGTTGAAGGCTGGACTCACCCGCAGCGATCATCATCTTGTATCTTTTTGACTCCAGCTCGTCCGAAATGTTTCTGAGAAGTGGAGGAAGGAATGGGTTGGTTAGGTCGATCAGTAGCACGCCGACGGTCAAAGTTTTGCCGCGCATGGCTCGCGCCGCAGTCGACGGTCGGTAGCCAAGTTTTGCAATCGATTCCTCAACCTTCTCGCGGAGTGAATCGCTTACGCCATAGGCGTTACGCATCACTTTTGAGACCGCAGCAACAGACACACCTGCATCTTCTGCGACAGTTCTGATTGTGACTTTTTTTGGTTTTTCTTCTGTATTCACAGGCATTTAATTGCCGTTCACATCAATTTTTCTGATCTGAAACCACATATACAAGAAAAAAGTTGAAAAGCAAATCTACTTGTGTATCGTTATACGTAGAACGTTATACAAAAACGAAACGGCGGAGGAGCCGGATCGCAAGGGGGGATACCCATGGGGTTTCAAAAACCGCTTTCAGCGGACGGGAAAGTTTTGTCTAAAGCTTGGTCCGCAAAAATGATTAGCCCGTCTTGTGACAAGGGCGAGGGCAGTCGTGCCAGCTTTGTCGCTAAGACGTTTTCACTTGCTGATACCAAAGATCTGATCCTGCGCATTTCGGCGCAGGGTATCTATGTTGCTTATCTGAATGGTCAGCGCATCGGTCAGGATATCCTGACACCCGGTTGGACGTGTTACGACGACCGCATTGCTTATCAGACCTACGATCTGTCCTCACTTGCCAAGGTGGGCGAGAACCGTTTGGAAATTCAGATCGGTGACGGTTGGTTCCGCTCTCCGATGATGTGGTTCATGATTGCCAACACTTGGGGCGACAAGATTGGCGCGATCGCTGAAATCCATCAGGGCGGTGCTGTCGTCTTGGAAACGGATGCGAGCTGGAAGAGCGGTTTGCTCCCCGTAACCCGTTCGGGCATCTATTATGGCGAAGACTATGACGCGCGCCTTGAGGCACTTCAGGAAACGGCTGGCGTTGATGTCTTGGACTTCAATTTAGGTCTTTTGGTTCCGCATGAAACCGCACCCGTCCGCGAGCTTCCCGCTATTTCCGCTGTGAAAGACTGGGTTGATGGCAGCGGCGCGCATATTTTCGACTTTGGCCAGAACGTTGCCGGTTATGTTGCCTTCGAAGTCGAGGGCGATGCAGGCGCCGAGGTTTATATCGACAACGCCGAGGTGCTTAGCCCCGAAGGTGAGTTCGATAACCGCAACTACCGCAAAGCGCGTTCGGGTATGAAGTACACGCTCAAAGGTGAAGGCGTCGAGGCTTATAGACCCCGCTTTTCCTTTATGGGTTATCGTTACGCGCGCGTTCAGATCACTGGTAATGCCAAGATCAAGAACATCGTCTCTGTTCCGATTACTTCGGTTCCAGACGTTGCGGGTAGCTTTGAATGTGCGGTCCCCGAGGTTAACCGTTTGGTGCTCAATACCATGTGGTCGCAGCGCGGCAACTTTATCGAAGTGCCGACCGACTGTCCGCAGCG
>JAYPUF010000226.1:0-2875 GCA_038133925.1 Marivivens sp.
GCAATTGCCGAGGCTTACGGGCGCGCCTGATCTTGCATCCCGCGCCCGTGGTCCATAACACTTCGCTCTGAAACACGAGGGGAGTTCCCATGGATATGAGTTTGGTAGCCCAAAAGGGGCTGGTGCTTTTGGGCTGTGGCAAGATGGGCTCGGCGATGCTCGCCGGTTGGCTTAAGGGTGGATTGCCTGCGACCTCGGTTTGGGTGCTGGATCCTTTTCCAAGTGATTGGCTCAAGGCGCAGGGTGTTCACATCAATCAAGGCATTCCTGATGAACCCGCAATTGCATTGATTGCGGTTAAGCCTCAGATGATGGGCGAGGCGCTTCCTTCGATGCAGGCCTTGGGCAATGGCTCGACGCTTTTCATTTCAGTTGCTGCTGGCACGCCAATTTCCAAATTCGAAGATGTGCTTGGCGCCGAGACGCCCATTGTCCGTGCGATGCCGAACACCCCCGCCGCGATTGCACGTGGGATCACCGCGATCATCGGGAACACCAAAACGACCGAAGCGCATCTTGGGTTAAGCGAGGCTCTTTTAGAGGCTGTAGGGCAGGTGGTTCGTCTTGAGAGCGAAGACCAAATGGATGCAGTGACTGCAGTGAGCGGTTCCGGACCTGCGTATGTGTTCCACTTGATTGAAACTCTCGCCGCAGCTGGCGAGAAAGAGGGGCTATCGCCCGAACTGAGCATGGCGCTTGCCAAAGCTACAGTTGGCGGTGCAGGCGCTCTGGCCGAAGAAGCAGAAGAAACGCCTGCGCAGCTTCGTATCAACGTGACGTCGCCAAACGGCACGACGCAGGCCGCACTCGAAGTCTTGATGAATGCCGAAAAAGGAATGCCAAAGCTCCTTGAGGAAGCTGTCAAAGCCGCTGCAGAACGTTCAAAGGAACTGTCCCGTGGCTGAGATAAACTTTGATGATTTTCTTGCTGTCGATATCCGTGCTGGTCGCGTGATCCGCGCCGAACCTTTCCCCGAGGCTCGTAAGCCCGCGATTAAGATGTGGATCGATTTTGGCCCCGAAATTGGGGAACGCAAAACGTCGGCCCAAATCACTGCGCATTACGACCCCGAGACCTTAGTTGGGAAACAGGTCATGGGCGTTGTGAACTTCCCCCCGCGTCAGATCGGCAAGTTCATGTCCGAGGTTCTGGTGCTTGGGGTCTATGACGAAAATGGCGGTGTGGTCCTCATCACGCCCGACAAAGAAGTGCCCGTGGGCGGGAGAATGTGCTGATGAAACTGTTGATTACACGGCCTATCGACGAACAGGTTTTGGCGCAGGCCGAGGCACGTTTTAACGTGACTTATCGCGCTGGCGAAGTGCCCTTGACTGTCGCTGAGGTGACGGCGGCTCTGGCTGAGTTTGACGCGATCTTGCCGACCCTTGGTGATCCGTTTAACGCGTCGGCCATTGAAGCGGCGGGCGAGCCTCGCTGCAAAGTGCTCGGAAACTTTGGCGTCGGTTACAACCACATCGACGTGGCCGCGGCTGCCAAAGCAGGGATTGCCGTGAGTAACACACCTGACGTTCTTACCGATGCAACTGCGGATATCGCGTGGACTTTGATCCTCTCGACCTGTCGCCGTGCGGGAGAAGGCGAACGACAGTTGCGGGCGGGCGAGTGGAAGGGATTTGACCCCAAAGGGATGCTCGGCACCCATGTCACGGGTAAGACGCTTGGCGTGATCGGTATGGGGCGTATCGGTCAGGCGATTGCGAAGCGCGGTCACTTTGGGTTCGACATGCCTGTCGTCTATTTCAACCGCTCGGCCAAAGAGCTGCCTTTCGAGGCGCGCCGGATTGAGGACATGCACGAACTTCTTGGCGTTGCGGATATTGTCGTTATCGCCGTTCCTGGCGGGACTGAGACGGTGAAGCTGATCGACCGCGCCGCGATTGCCGCCATGCGGGGTGATACGATTTTCGTGAATATCAGCCGTGGCGAAGTGGTGGACGAAGAAGCCCTGATCGACGCGCTTGAAGCTAATGCAATCGGAGGCGCGGGGCTTGATGTCTATGAGAAAGAACCGATTGTTCCTGCTCGTTTGACCGCTCTGGAAAACTGCGTCCTACTTCCGCACTTGGGGAGCGCAACAGTCGAGACGCGCCGCGCGATGGCGCAGATGGCGCTTGATAACATCATCGCATTTGCCGAAGGCAGAGCGATGCCCCATCGCGTGAATTGATTAGGAGGCGGGGTGGTCGCCGACCGCCTCGCGCCAATGACGGCGGCAGAGCGAGACGTAGCGTTCATTGCCGCCAATCGCGACCTGATCGCCTGCGGTGAGGACATTGCCTTCGGCGTCCTTGCGGATGACCATGGTCGCCTTTTTCCCACAATGACAAATCGTGCGCACTTCGCGCATTTCATCGGCCAATGCGAGGAGAGCGGCCGATCCGGGGAAAAGCTTGCCCTGAAAATCAACGCGTAGGCCATAGCACATTACAGGCACACGTAGATCATCGACCGCGCGGGCGAGCTGCCAAACTTGGGGCTCTTCGAGGAACTGGGCTTCGTCGATGAAAATACAGGCGCAGGGGCCCTCTTCTAGGCGCGCTTTGATTTTCGCGAAAAGATCTTCACCTGCACCAAAGGTATCTGCATCTGCTCCGATACCTATTCGGCTTCCGATCCGTCCTTCACCTGCGCGATTGTCGAATTGCGCCGTGAGCAGATAGGTCCGCATCCCACGTTCGATATAGTTGTGCGAGGCCTGAAGCAGGATAGTCGACTTGCCTGCGTTCATGGTGGAATAGTTGAAATAGAGCTTTGCCAAGTAACGTCCCCCCAGAGGCGGAAACGGGCGGAGTTTCCTCCGCCCGCTTGCGATTAACCCTGTAGGCTGCGAACCCCGATGTCACCCTCGCTGCG
>JAYPUF010000227.1:0-2773 GCA_038133925.1 Marivivens sp.
TATTCGACGACGGGTTGGATGGTCTGGAACACGCTGATGTGGGGGCCGCTCATGGATGGCCGCGCTATTCTCTATGACGGTCACCCAAGCTATCCCGATGCGGGCCTTCTTTGGCGTCTCGCCGCCGATGCCAAAGCCAGCGTGATCGGCGTTAGTCCGACATACATCCAGCTCGTGCGTCAGCAAGGAATTGTTCCGGGGCGCGACTTTGATTTGGACGCACTTGAGAACATCATGCTTGTTGGTTCCCCCTCAACGCCCGAGGTCTTTGAGTGGGTGCATGAGGCCGTGAAAGAAGACATTTGGGCCAGCTCGCAATCTGGTGGAACCGAATTCTGCTCGGGTCTACTGGCAGGGTCGGTCTTGCTTCCGACACACGCAGGCGAGATCCAGAGACCCGCGTTGGGTGTCAGAGCATGCGCTTTGGATGAAAACGGCAAGAAAATTGTGAATGAAGTTGGCGAACTCGCCATCCTTAAACCAATGCCGTCGATGCCATTGATGCTTTGGGGCGATAAGGACTTTGCGCGCTATAAAGACAGCTACTTCGATGAATGGGCGGGCATCTGGCGACACGGTGATCGCGTCAAATTCAACGCGCGTGGCGGGAGCGTTGTTCTTGGCCGATCTGATGCAACGCTGAATCGTTTTGGGGTCAGGATAGGGTCTGCAGAGATCTATCGAACCTTAGAGACTTTCCCCGAGGTGCTCGATAGCTTGATCGTTTGCGTCGAAGAGGAGGGCGGACGATATTACATGCCGCTCTTCATCAAGCTCGCAGAAGGTGCTTCTTTTACCGATAAGCTTGAGGCTGAGATCAACACGCGCCTTCGTAAGGATCGAAGCCCACGTCACGTGCCCGATGTCATAATCGCGGTGCAGGATATTCCGCTCACGCTCACGGGTAAAAAGATGGAAGTGCCTGTTCGCAAGCTTTTCCTTGGGTTGCCACTGGAAAAGGTAGCAAGTCGCGAGTCTGCGCGTAACCCTGCCGCGCTTGATTGGTTTGCGAATTTTGCGGCTCAGCGAGCAAACCGATGAGCGGCGCTGCGATCTTCAACGTAAAGGGCAGGGTCGCTTTGATCACGGGAGCTGCCTCTGGCCTTGGCGCTGCGATGGCCGAAGCGCTTGCCGAGAACGGCTGCCGTCTCGGGTTGTTGGATGTGGACGCCGATGGTCTCAAAAAGATGGCAGATCACCTCGGTCCGTCTGTGCAATGCTACGCAGCAGACGTCCGCGATCGAAAAGCTGTTGATGCTGCGGTGAGCGATCTTGTGGCGCGCTATGGTCGACTTGATATTGCTGTTGCGAATGCGGGAATATCGGACCCTGACCGCGCCCCGCTCCATGAAACGAGCGACGAAGGCTGGAGCCAAACGCTGGATATCAACTTGAATGGGACGATGCAGACCGTCCGTGCGGCGCTTGGTCCGATGCTGAAACAAGGATCAGGCAAGATCGTGACTGTTGCTTCGATGTGGGGACATATCGGTCCTGCGGGCATTTATCCCCGTCCGGCCTATGCTGCATCAAAAGGCGCAATTGTGAATTTCACGCGTGAGGTCGCTTTGGAATACGCAAGGAAGGGAATTCAGGTCAACGCGCTCTGTCCGGGGTTTTTCCGCACGCCGACGCGTCCAAGAGACGAACAAACAGCGGCGCTTATGGCAGAATACACTCCGATGGGCCGGATCGCTGCGCCCGACGAGATAAAAGGGGCGCTCCTGTTTCTTGTTTCGTCGGCCTCGGATTTTGTGACAGGAACCAGTCTGGTCATCGACGGTGGCGTGCTGGCCGGTTAACGGCCAGTCGCTACTAAAAAAATTGCTCCCTCAAGAGCCTCAGTCACGGTGATCTGACAGGTGAGACGGCTTGCCTCTTTCGGCTCGTTTGCAACAAACTCGATGGTATCTGCCTCGTCTGCGCGCATTTCGGGGAGTGGACCGTTGGGTGCAGCTTCGAGATAGCAATGGCAGGTCGCGCACATCGCAGAGCCACCACATTCCGCGATAATTCCTTCAACACCGGCGTTCCGCGCTGAATGCATCAGGGGATCGCCAAGCGTCGCATCAATTACACGAGCGTTGCCGGATTCTTCGATAAAAGTAACTTGTACCATTTCGGTCCCTTGTTAGATAAATTGGCGACCACCGTCGATGACGACGGTCTGACCTGTCATGTAGCTTGAAAGGTCTGACGCAAGATAAAGCGCGCCCCCTGTGATATCTTCGACCTCGGCAGGACGGCGAAGGGCAGCGCGATCAACACCATAACTCGCAGCATTTTCAATGAGGTCGAGGCTCGCTTCTGTCAGAGTGAAACCGGGCGCGATAACGTTGACGCGTATGCCGTCTGGGCCAAGTTCTTTTGCCATGGTGCGGCTCATCGAAATGACCGCTCCTTTCGACGCGACATAATGCATCCAAAGCGGAGATCCGGAAAAAACTGTTGCAGAAGCGATGTTCACAATCGATCCCGCTTTCTGCTCTCGCATGACCGGAGCCACAGCGCGGCTCATTTGCCAGACACCTTTGACGTTTACAGACATAACTTTGTCCCAAAGCGCTTCGTCGATATCTTCAAACGGGCTACGGGTTAGTCCTGCGTAGATGGCCGCGTTGTTAACGAGAACGTCGACCCCGCCCATTTGGGAAACGGCATCGCTGACGAGCGCGTTGCAGCTTTGAGTATTTGTTACGTCCACTTTGGCGGCGAAGCCTTTGCCTCCGGCGTTGTTGCAAAGCTCGGCGGTTTCTTGAGCGCCTTCTTCTGC
>JAYPUF010000228.1:0-2769 GCA_038133925.1 Marivivens sp.
CGACATGAGCCCCAGCTGAAAACGCAGCGCTCGGTGCATAGGTCTTTTCGGTCATGACTGTCCCTTGTCTTTTCCGTCGAATACTAAAATGTTTCCGCCCTGACCGTGAGGGCAGGGCGGAGAAATTGGCTTAGATGGCGAGATACTTGGCCCTCAAGGCCTCGTCTTCAAGCACATCTTTGGCGTCACCATCGAACACGACGGTTCCCGTATCAAGGATCACAGCGCGATCGGCGAGTTTCAGCGCGGCAACCGCGTTCTGCTCAACGATGATCGTGGTGATACCCTGATCCCTGATGATACCCAATGTCTTAGCAATTTCCTGTACGATAACGGGAGCGAGACCTTCGTAGGGTTCGTCAAGGAGAAGGACCTTGATGTCGCGGGCAAGAGCGCGCGCAATGGCAAGCATTTGTTGTTCGCCGCCAGAAAGCGTGACGCCTTCTTGGTTGCGACGCTCTTTGAGGCGCGGGAAGAGTTCGTAGATGCGCTCGAGCGACCAACCAATGGGGGGAGCAATCTGTGCGAGCTTGAGGTTCTCTTCCACGGTCAGACCCGGAATGATGCGGCGATCTTCGGGTACCAGAGCAATACCTGCTGCTGCCGCTTGGTGCGATTTCATCAGGTGAAGCGGCTGGTGATCGAGCCAGATTTCCCCGTGCTTGAGCGCAGGATCGTCAAGACGCGCAAGCGTGCGCAGGGTCGAGGTTTTACCTGCACCATTACGGCCCAGAAGGGCGAGAATTTCGCCTTCATGAATGTCAAAGCTGACGCCCTGAACAATGTAGCTTTCGCCGTAGTATGCCTGAATATCCCAAACCGAGAGATACTTGGCATGGGTCGCAGCGTTGTTCACGTTTCTATCAAACTTGCTCATGTGCAGCTTCCCTTAGACCTGGGCCTCACCGAGATACGCTTCGCGCACCTTCGGGTGACCTTTGATGTTTTCCGGCGTTTCTTCGACGAGTGGCGTACCCTGAGCAAGCACGGTGATGCGCTCGGCCAGAGAGAATACGACGTGCATATCGTGCTCGATGATCGCCATGGTGATGTCGCGCTTTTCCTTGATCTCCTTGAGAAGGTCGATCGTGTTGTTGGTGTCAGCGCGGGCCATACCAGCTGTTGGTTCGTCAAGAAGGAGCAGCTTTGGGTTCTGGACGAGGCACATCGCCATTTCCAGACGACGCTTGTCACCACGGGACATAGAGGCCGCATGCATGTTGCGCTTGTCGAGCATGTTCACGTCGGCAAGCATCATTTCTGCCTGTTCCACGATGTCCTTTTCCTGCGCTACAGTTTCGAAGGCATGCATACGAAATGCGCCATCGCGCTTGGCAAAGCAGGGGATCATCACGTTTTCGATGACCGAGAGGTCGCCGAAAATCTCAGGGGTTTGGAACACGCGGCTGATGCCCATCTGGTTGATCTCGTGGGGTTTGCGCCCCAGCACCGACTGGCCATCGAACATGACCGAGCCGCTGTCTGGGATGAGCTTGCCCACGAGGCAGTTCAGAAGGGTGGACTTACCAGCGCCGTTCGGGCCGATGATGGCGTGCACAGTGTTCTCTTTGATCGAGAGGTTCACGTCACCCAAGGCCTGAAGGCCGCCGAAGCGCTTGTTTACGCCTTTGACTTCAAGGATTCCCATTGTTGTTCTCCTTATTCGGCAGGCTGGTTAGAGGCACTGTCGTCAGACTTGCCGCGATTGCGATACCATGCGGCGATACGCTGACCACCTTCGACGAGACCGCCGGGAAGGAAGATCACGATCAGCATGAACAGCACGCCAAGGGTGAGGTGCCAACCTTCGCCAACAAAGCGCGCGAAGAACCATACAATGATTGACTCAAGGCTATCGGGAAGGAAGCTGAACCAGTCGTGAAGGATGTTCTCGTTGATCTTCGAGAAGATGTTTTCACAGTACTTGATGAAACCAGCACCGATAATCGGACCAAAGAGAGTGCCGACACCGCCGAGAATCGTCATGAGAACGACTTCGCCCGAGGCAGTCCACTGCATACGTTCGGCACCGGCAAGCGGGTCCATGGCTGCAAGAAGACCGCCGGCAAGACCTGCATACATGCCCGAGATCACAAAAGCGGCAAGGGTGTAGGGGCGGGTGTTCAGTCCGGTGTAGTTCATGCGGTTCTGGTTCGACTTAACCGCGCGAAGCATCATGCCAAAGGGCGAGCGGAAGATGCGAAGCGACATGTAGAAGCCAAGGATCGCGATGAAGGCACAGAAATAGTAGCCTACGTTCAGATCAAAGCTCCATGCGCCAATATCAACCGAATAGGTGGAGTTCATCTTGAGGCCGAAGAGACCCGGAACCGGAAGCGCACCGTTTACGCTCGCGCTGTCAAGAATGCGCGGGTCGTCGAGCTTGACCTGAAGGCCGGTCTCGCCGTTGGTGATCGGTGTGAACACCGAATACGCAAGGCGATAGGACATTTCTGCAAAGGCAAGTGTCAGGATCGAGAAGTAGATACCTGAACGGCGCAGCGAGATGTAACCGATTACCAGCGCAAAGAGACCTGCGACGACGGTTGCAAGGATAATTGCCGGAAGCACGTTCATGCTTAAGAGCTTGAACATCCAAACTGCGGCGTAGGACCCCACACCGAGGAATGCAGCGTGACCGAACGAAAGGTAGCCGGTCAAACCGAACAGGATGTTGAAGCCAATCGCCATCAGACCATAGATCGCAAAACGCTGCATCAGTGCAGGATAACCCGCGTTGAACTGAGCAAGTCCGCTATCGGTCGGGAA
>JAYPUF010000229.1:0-2734 GCA_038133925.1 Marivivens sp.
GCACTTCACCGCCAATGGTCATGCTGTCAGACACTGCATAATCAACGCCGCCACCAGCAACATAACCCCAGTCACTTGTGTTGTCGGACTTGGTCAAATAGCCGCCGCCAACTGTGAGGTATGGCAAGTAAGTCCCTGCGTCGTAACCGATTTTACCCTTCACACGCGCGAGGCTCTTGAAGGTGTCATTGGTATTTGGATCGCTCAATCGTGCATTGCCGTATTCGATTTCAGCAACAAGTACAGTCGAACCCATGTCAAAGTTATAGCCAGCGAAGCCACTGTAGGCGGCACCGTTTACACCCGATGCCCAGCCAGTGCCGCCACCAGAGCCATAACCGAGACCGCCACCAATATAGCCGCCCGTCCAGTCAGCTCCCGAAACAACCGGAGTTGCGACAACGGGCGTAGGTTCGGTTTCAACAACGGGCTGCGCCATGCCACCAGCCAAAAGCGGAGAAGCAAGGCCTATGATTGTGGCCGAAGCAAGAGTAATGCGTTTCATAAATTTAGTCCTTTCATGCTCAGATACGGGCAAGAGTTGCGCCCTGCCTGTTACCGAGGACAAACGCCAAATGGTCGGAAAGGTTCAAATTAGAACGACGTGATGACGCTGGCTCGGCGCTGCTATGCTCAAGGGACGAAATTTCCGTGCAATAAATCGCCGACTGTCGCGGGGAATTTGAGCACAGGCAATTTTGCGCCGTGATTTGACACAGCTCTGCGCAGATATCTGCTTAAACTTCAGATCATTAGCTTGTGATCATCGCCATTGTTGAAATGCCGCCACCAAGCACAGGTCGGCTCACTTCACCGCCGCCCACTGGTGCCGCGACACCGGTTGTGGCGGGGCAAGATGTGGTCAGCCCTTTGGCGACACGCACAGCGAGGAAGGCAAAGGCCTGTGCTTCGAGCATATCCCCGTTCAGTCCTACAGCCTCGACGGGATCGACACGGCAATCTAGTCCAGCCTCAAGCATTTTCATCAAGGTGGAGTTGTGACGCCCACCACCTGTTACAAGAACCTTGGTCGGCAACTCGGGGCAATGCTCCATCGCTTTGACCACACTCATTGCGGCACAGGCCGTTAAAGTGGCAGCAGCATCCTCGGTCGTCAAAGTGACCACATCCTCTTTCAAAGAAGCAAAAGCATCCCGATCAAGTGACTTTGGCGGCACACGGAAAAAAAAGGCATGCTCTAAGAAGCGATCGACGATCTCGGAATTCACATCGCCTTGGGCTGCCAAAGCTCCGCCTTCATCGCACGAAAGGTCCAAACGGAGCTTTACAAGGTCATTGATTGGCGCATTTGCAGGGCCAGTATCAAAGGCGAGCAAAGCGCCCTCCTCGTCGGGGCGCTCAAACCGAGGATCAACAAAGGTGATGTTACCGACACCTCCCAAATTCAAGAATGCAACAGGTTCCAACGCACCAATGAATTTGGCCAAAGCGAAATGAAAAAACGGAGCAAGAGGCGCACCTTCACCACCGAAACGAACATCAGTAGACCGAAAATCCCAGACAACAGGTGTCTCGAGCACTTCGGCAAGCAAAGCCCCATTGCCGATCTGAAGTGTCCCGCGTCCTTTGGGGTCATGTGCAACGGTCTGGCCATGAAACCCGACGATCTCGATATCTTCAAATCCAGCTAGAACTTCTGCATGGACATTCTCTACGGTTTCAGCGGCAACCTCGACCGCGGCTCCATCCCAGTGACCAAGTGCCGCTCGGATGGTTTCACGCTCAATGTCTGAATAGCTGCGATAGTCGTGCTCGCCAAAGGCTTCGATCCGCTCGCCATCCGTGAAAACGATAGCCGCATCCACCCCATCAAGCGAAGTTCCCGACATCGCTCCGAGCGCCTTGACGATATTCGCCTTCAACATGTGCTTCCCCTTACCCGATCAGGCGCTTATAGAGTGCCGCGAGATTAAACCAAGGACAAGACGATGACCTACCATCCCAAATCCGAATTCATGGCAGTAATGATGGAACGCGGGTTCCTTTCGGACTGCACGGATTATCAAGGCCTAGATGAGGCACTGAGCAAGGGCGTGGTTCCGGCCTATATCGGCTTTGATGCAACGGCTAAGTCACTGCACGTTGGCTCCCTCATTCAAATCATGATGCTTCGCTGGCTTCAAAAGACGGGTCACAAGCCGATTACTCTCATGGGTGGCGGCACGACAAAGGTCGGCGATCCTTCTTTCCGTGCGGACGAGCGCCCGCTTCTGACCGAAGCGCAAATCGACGATAATATCGCAGGCATCAAAAAGGTGTTTGCAGCCTATATCGACTATGACACTGACGCCGAGAACAAGGCGCTTATGCTGAACAACGCCGAATGGCTGGACGGGCTCAACTACCTTGAGTTCCTGCGCGACATTGGTCGCCATTTCAGCGTCAACCGCATGCTGTCGTTCGAATCCGTGAAATCACGCCTTGATCGTGAACAGTCGCTCTCGTTCCTCGAGTTCAACTACATGATTCTCCAGGCGTATGACTTCCTTGAGCTCAACCGCCGTTACGGCTGCCTTCTCCAAATGGGCGGCTCGGACCAGTGGGGCAACATCGTCAACGGGATCGACCTTACCCGCCGCGTTGTGGACGAGCAGATTTTTGGCCTCACCTCGCCGCTTCTGACCACGTCGGACGGCAAAAAGATGGGCAAGTCACAGGACGGAGCGGTCTGGCTCAACGGAGACATGAAGTCACCCTATGAGTTCTGGCAGTT
>JAYPUF010000230.1:0-2669 GCA_038133925.1 Marivivens sp.
AAATCGCTGTTATCGTTGGCCCGAATGGCGCTGGCAAATCGACTGCGATGAAAGCTATTTTTGGCATGCTCAATGTCCGTAGCGGCTCGGTCCGTCTGGATGGAGAAGATATCACTTCGCTTTCTCCTCAGGATCGCGTTCTCAAGGGAATGGGGTTTGTACCTCAGGTTCGCAATATTTTCCCGTCGATGACTGTGGAAGAGAACCTTGAAATGGGTGCCTTCATTCGCACAGACGATTTTCGCAACACAATGGAACAGGTCTATGACCTCTTCCCGATTTTGCGCGACAAACGGTATCAGGCGGCGGGCGAGCTTTCCGGCGGCCAGCGTCAGCAGGTTGCGGTGGGCCGTGCTCTGATGACAAAGCCCAAAGTCCTAATGCTCGACGAACCGACGGCTGGCGTGTCGCCTGTCGTGATGGATGAACTCTTTGACCGTATCATCGAAGTGAGCCGTACGGGCATTCCGATCCTGATGGTCGAACAAAACGCAAAACAAGCTCTCGAGATCGCAGACCGCGCTTATGTCCTCGTTCAGGGGGCCAATGCCCACACTGGAACGGGCAAACAGCTGCTGGCTGATCCCGAAGTGCGCCGCAGCTTCCTCGGAGGGTAAGAGATGGACTTTCTTAACGCCATCGTCGCGCTTGCCAACTATGTCTTGATCCCCGGTGCCGCATATGGCGCTCAGCTCGCTATCGGTGCACTCGGGGTAACGCTGGTTTACGGCATTCTACGCTTTTCAAATTTCGCACATGGGGACACGATGGCCTTTGGGACCATGGTGACGATCCTCTTTACTTGGCTGTTCCAGAGCTGGGGCATCAGCCTCGGCCCACTTCCGACCGCCCTGCTCGCTCTTCCGCTTGGTATCGTGTTCACTGCGCTCTTGCTGCTTGGCACGGACCGCGTTGTGTTCAAGTTCTATCGTGAGAAAAAAGCCGTTCCAACAGTGCTTGCTATGGTCTCTCTTGGGGTGATGCTGGTGATGAACGGTCTTGTTCGTTTCATCATCGGTGTCGGTGACCAACAGTTCGACGATGGTCAGCGGTTCCTCATTTCGGCGAAAGAGTTCAAAGAATGGACAGGACTTGCCGAGGGTCTCGCGCTTCGCACGACGCAAGCATTGACGATCGTTGTGGCAATCGTCGTTGTTGCCGTGCTCTTTTGGTTTTTGAACAAGACGCGCACGGGCAAATCCATGCGGGCCTTTTCGGATAACGAGGACCTTGCACTTCTCTCGGGTATCGATCCGCAGCGCGTCGTTATGGTGACGTGGATCATCGTTGCGGGCCTCGCGACGATTGCAGGTGTGCTCTATGGACTCGACAAAGCATTCCGTCCTTTCACGTATTTCCAGCTCTTGCTCCCGATTTTTGCGGCGGCAATCGTTGGTGGTCTTGGGAATCCTTTGGGCGCCATTGCCGGCGGCTTTCTGATTGCCTTCTCTGAAGTGATCGTGACCTATGCCTGGAAGAAAGTTGCTGGCTATGTTCTGCCTGATGCGCTTCAGCCAGATGGCCTCGCGCAGCTTCTCTCCACAGATTATAAATTCGCCGTAAGCTTCGGGATCCTTGTACTTGTCCTGATCTTTAAGCCTACCGGCCTGTTCAAAGGACAATCGGTATGAGCCAGTCCATGAGAACCCCTCTTCTTTTTGCGGCTGTTGGCCTTCTCTTTCTGTTGGAAGGTGCGACTAACTTCTGGATTTTTTCAGGAAGCTGGACCAACTCGCTGACGATCCTCAACTATGCTTTGATCAGCGCGATCATGGCGCTTGGTGTGAACCTGCAATGGGGCTTTGCGGGCCTCTTTAACGTGGGCGTTATGGGCTTTGTTGCACTCGGCGGTTTGGCCGTTGTGCTCACCGCTACAGCACCTGAAACCGAAGGCTGGAAGGCCGGCGGCATGGGGATCATCCTTGCGCTTATACTCGGCGCAGCGACAATCGTTGCAACGATCTTAGCCTTCAAGCGCTTTAAGCCTTCGCGTGCCCGCACGATTATTATCACAGCCATTCTCGTGATTGGTTTCACGATCTTTCGCGCGGTTCTTGATCCGGCAGTTGGCCGCGTTGAAGCCATCAACTCAGCGCTTGCGGGGCACCTTGGGGGCCTTGGGCTTCCTGTGTTGCTTGCATGGCCAGTGGGCGGTCTACTGGCAGCGGGCGCAGCATGGGTGATCGGTAAGACAGCCCTTGGCCTCCGTTCAGATTATCTTGCGATTGCAACGCTTGGCATCGCAGAGATCATTCTTGCGATGATGAAGAACGAGGACTGGCTTGCGCGTGGCGTGAAGAACGTCATCGGCCTTCCGCGTCCCATGCCGAATGAAATCGACCTTCAGCAATCAGCGTCCTTTGTCGAAAAAGCGACTGGTCTAGGGCTTGATGCTGTCACCGCGTCGTCGCTTTACGTGAAGATGGGCTACTCGCTTATGTTTACGGTCGTGCTTATAGTGATCCTCGTGATGATGCAGCTTTCGCTCAATAGCCCTTGGGGCCGAATGATGCGTGCAATCCGCGACAACGAAACCGCTGCCGAAGCTATGGGTAAGGACGTGACTCGCCGTCACCTTCAGATCTTTGTCCTCGGGGCTGCGATTATCGGTGTCGGCGGCGCGATGATGACCACACTAGACGGTCAGCTTACGCCAACGACCTATAGCC
>JAYPUF010000231.1:0-2656 GCA_038133925.1 Marivivens sp.
GGTTGTGTTGATCATTTCATACTGGGCGTGTCAGAAAAATGAGGTTAGTGTCTTATCAAATTTTACCACTTGGTCAGGAATACTTCTGATGGCCCATGACTTTCCGCGTGTTGTTGGCACGGCATTTACTCCCGAATGGTTCGAAACCAAACGGGTTAATCTTTCAGCCGCCGAAAGGCGGGCTGACCAGATCACGACACGTCGATCTGTCAAGAAAGAGTATCAAGCCGCTTGGCTCTTGAAGGCGATCACTTGCATAGACTTAACAACGCTCGCCGGTGACGATACCGAGGGCCGAGTAAAAAGGCTTTGCGCCAAGGCCAGAAATCCCGTCCGTTCCGATCTCCTTGAGGCATTGGGGATTGAGAGCCTTCAGACAGGTGCAGTTTGCGTTTATCCGACAATGGTGCCGCATGCGGTCAAAGCTTTGGAAGGGAGCGGTATTCCAGTTGCATCGGTTGCGACAGGTTTTCCTGCTGGTTTGACTCCGCTGCCTTTGCGTTTGGCCGAAATTACTTATGCGGTTGAACACGGCGCAAAAGAAATTGATATCGTCATCACGCGCGAGCATGTCCTGACGGGCAATTGGCAGGCACTCTATGATGAGATTGCGCAAATGCGCGAGGCCTGTCGTGATGCACACCTGAAAGCCATCCTTGCGACAGGCGATCTTCAGACCTTGAGCAACGTATACAAGGCTTCGATGGTCGCAATGCAGGCGGGTTCCGATTTCATCAAGACCTCGACCGGCAAAGAAGGGGTGAACGCAACACTTCCCGTTTCGCTCACGATGATCCGCGCGTTGCGTGATTTCAAAGATCTCACTGGTCAGATCGTTGGCTTCAAACCCGCAGGCGGCCTCTCGCAGGCCAAACACGCCCTCGCTTGGCAAATTCTCATGAAAGAAGAGCTCGGCAACCGTTGGCTTGAAAACGATCTGTTCCGTATCGGCGCGTCATCGCTCTTGGGTGATATCGAGCGTCAGCTCGAACATCATGTCACGGGCCGGTATTCCGCCTCAAATCGCCACGCGCTCGCTTAAGGTAAGTCAGATGCCAAGTATCAAGGATATTATGGAAACCATGGATTACGGTCCCGCCCCTGAAAGCAATTCTGACGTCATCGCTTGGCTCGATGGGCATTCCGGCGGAATTGGACATTTCATCGATGGCAAGTTCGTAGGTAGAGCTGGTGCTTCGATCAAAGTTGTTAACCCCGCAACAGATGAGGTTATTGCAAAGATAGCCTGTGCAGGCGAGGCCGAAGTTGATGCCGCCGTCAAAGCTGCACGCAAAGCCTTTCCAAAATGGTCCACTCTCTCAGGTCATGAGCGTGCCAAGTATCTCTATGCAATTGCTCGACAGGTACAGAAGCGCGAGCGCTTTCTTGCTGTCCTTGAAACGATGGACAATGGCAAAACCATTCGTGAAACACGTGATATCGATGTCCCGCTTGTCGCGCGCCACTTCTATCATCACGCTGGCTGGGCGGAGCTTGTTGAAACCGAGTTCGAAGGGTTCGAAGCTGTCGGGGTTTGTGGTCAGGTCATACCATGGAACTTTCCCCTTTTGATGCTCGCTTGGAAAATTGCGCCTGCATTGGCAGCAGGGAATACTGTCGTTCTAAAGCCGGCGGATTTGACGCCTTTGACGGCCCAAGCCTTTGCAGAGATTTGCGTGGAGGTAGGGCTTCCACATGGTGTCGTGAACATTGTACATGGGGATGGCGCAACAGGTGCCCTTTTGACTGGCCACAAGGACGTGGACAAAGTTGCCTTTACTGGATCGACCGAAGTTGGCCGCACTATTCGCAAGCAAATCGCAGGCTCGGGTAAGAAACTTTCGCTGGAACTTGGGGGCAAGTCGCCGTTCATCGTATTTGAGGACGCTGACATCGACGCGGCTATCGAGGGTGTGGTTGACGCTATTTGGTTCAATCAAGGCGAAGTCTGCTGCGCTGGCTCGCGCATTTTGGTTCAAGAAGGAATTGCCAAATCGTTCTTCGCCAAATTGGATGCGCGTCTGTCAAAGCTGCGTATAGGCGATCCGTTGGACAAGACCATGGATATGGGCGCGCTCGTTTCTCAAGGACAGCTAAAGCGGATCAATGGTCTCATTGCTGAGGGCGAAGCGCAGGGCGCAACGCTCCACCGTGCCGATACGCAAATGCCTGCGAAAGGTAGCTTTTGTGCGCCCGGTTTCTTTACTGGAACCGAGCCCGCACACACCGTATCTCAGGTCGAAATTTTCGGGCCCATAGCAACGACCGCAACGTTCCGCACGCCATCCGAGGCCGTTACACTCGCCAATGATACGCGGTACGGGTTGGCGGCTTCGGTTTGGAGCCAGACCATCGATCGTGCCATCGAAGTCGCGGCGAAAGTCAAAGCTGGTGTTGTTTGGATAAATGCGACGAACCTCTTTGATGCAGGAGCTGCGTTTGGTGGTTTTCGCGAAAGTGGTTATGGCCGTGAGGGTGCGCGCGAAGGTCTCTTTGAATACCTCAAGTCTTCTCAGAAGAGTGGTAAGGAGCGAGTACAGGCCAAGACGGATTTGAGCGTCGCGCCATTTGTCGGAAAATCGGATGGGCCTGACATTGATGTCACGTCAAAGCTCTATATCGGCGGCAAACAATCCCGCGCAGATGCGGGGCAAAG
>JAYPUF010000232.1:0-2653 GCA_038133925.1 Marivivens sp.
GCGCCGCCCCAGCTTACGATGGTCATTTCATTGGCCATACCATGAGCGTCAGCGAACGCCGCACCAGCAGCAACAGTCATTGCCGAAGTCGCCAGAAGGGTCTTTACAAGTTTCATGTTAGTCTCCCGTGTTATACCCGGTTCGTTTTTGCTCCCACTGCCCTTCCGGGCTGGACAGAGGGAGTTTTGCTTGAGCGGGACTTAGGCGTCCAGCGCTCGGCAATCTTCTGCAAGCCAACCGATGTCGATCTGCTGGCCTGGTTGCAAACGCACCTGATCGGGCGCGTTGCGTGTCTTAATCACGAAATCATCTGTTCCTGCGACACGCAGACGTGTGCGGAAGATGTCGCCCATATAGATGAATTCTAGCACTTCTGCTTTGAGAGTGTGCGCATCTTTGCTGAGGCGGTCTTTGTTGATTTCGACGCGTTCAGGGCGGATCGACACCTGTGTACGGTCGCCCACCTTTGTCACATTCACCGGCTTGGCGTCGATAACATCACCGCTATCGAGCTTGACCGTGCAGCGTTCACCAGAAATCGACTGCACAACACCATTCAACGTGTTGTTTTCACCGATAAACTGCGCAACGAAAGAGTTTTGCGGAGCTTCGTAAAGCTCATCCGGCGGCGCAAGCTGTTGGATTCGACCATCGTTAAACACAGCGACACGGTCAGACATTGTAAGCGCTTCGGTCTGGTCGTGTGTCACATATACGGTCGTAATACCGAGGTTGTGAGCGATCCGCGTAATCTCAAACTGCATGTGCTCGCGAAGCTGTTTGTCGAGAGCGCCAAGAGGTTCGTCCATGAGGACCAACTCGGGCTCAAAGACAAGGGCGCGGGCAAGAGCGATACGCTGCTGCTGGCCACCCGAAAGCTGAGCAGGACGACGCCCGCCAAAGCTCCCCATTTGGACCATATCCAAAGCGCGCTTTACTTTTTCTTCACGCTCAGACTTGCCCAACTTGCGAACTTCGAGCGGGAACGCAAGGTTCTCAGCAACAGTCATATGCGGGAAAAGAGCATAATTCTGGAACACCATCCCGATGCCACGCTTATGTGGAGGAATGTTGTTGATGGACACCCCGCCCAAACGAATTTCACCATGGGTCGCAGTCTCAAATCCAGCAAGCATCATCAGGCAAGTCGTCTTGCCCGAACCCGACGGCCCAAGCATGGTCAGAAACTCGCCCTTCGGCATGGTTAGATTGAGATCTTTTACAACGAGCGTTTCCCCGTCATAGCTCTTTTGAACCCGTTCGAATTCGACGAACGCACCGTCGTTGGCGGTATTGGTCAAGCCGTCTCTCCCTGACGTTATTTTTGGCAGCTTGTGCTGCGTTTATCTTTTTAAAGTAGATCAAGTGATTTCAGTTAATGCAACTTATCAGACCAAAAATGGTCCAAAAACGTCACAAAATGGGAAGTTTCCCCGCGCAAAAGAATACCCAAGGAAACTCGACTGCGCTTTTCAGCGCCGACAGGACGATTTACTTTGGAAGTTGGGCTCAACTTCAACTGGAAATGGTTAATTCGCGCAGATCTTCAGGCAAATCACGGAATCGGGCAACGGGTCGCGCGGTATCTCCGTAATAAGCAATGGCTGCTAACCGCCCGAAATCAGGCAACAAAGCCTCCAACTCACGGCGCGAGGGCTCTGAGAGAGAATTTATGGCGATATCGCCAGGATAGAAGCTCTCTGTCGCGATTCCGTTTGAATAGATGACCTGATGTTCAGCAAACAGGAGGTGCGCATAGGTCACTTTGCGTATTCCTTGGGCGACTCGCACCTTGCCCCCCTTCAGCCGTGCAAGATGGCGCGCACGGACAAAGCGCGCTGTCCTTCCACGTTCGGGAATATCAACTTCGACCGCATGTTGCGGCGAAATCAAAAGGCCATGCTCACCACCAAATTCACCTGGTGCAAGCCAGATCGGCCGAAGATGCGGAGCAGCGTCCAGTTCGCGCGCATTCAGCCGCCGCAGGCCTGACCACAAAAGCTCCTGTGGGCCATTATCACGCGTGATGACCATATCACCGGGACGTAAGAACTCGACGGGGACTTCTCCGCGAAGGGTTTTGATAAGAGTTCCAGTCGTGAAACACGGAATACCGATAGAATTAAGTTCGTGTCCAGAATCAACCGAGGTCGGAGCGACACCCCATAGGACAATCGTTTCGCCATTCGGGAAAATGAGTTTTGCGTTGCCGTTGCCGTCATCCACAACGGTAACATCTCGTGTCTTGATCGGATCACCGGTAAGATTGGAGAGCCCAGTGACGTCCATCTGCGTATTGGTGTAGCCATCAAGATCCGGATCAGCGAGATCGAAACCGTAGACAGTATCGTTCCCTGCCCCCGCGACGATTACATCTTTCTCTCCTGCATCGGCAAAGAGATAGTCATCGCCGTCGCCACCAACGAGCGTATCGTCCCCTAGTTCACCGTGAAGAGCATCGCTTCCGGCACCACCATATAGAATGTCGTTGTCTTCACCGGTGTAGATCGTGTCATTGCCTGCGCCGCCATAGACCGTATCGGTGCCAGTTAGTTGCGTGCCACCAACATCATCGATCGTATCGTTGCCATCGCCGCCGTAAACAACGTCAGCGCCCGAGCCAAACAGCAGGTAGTCATCGCCGCCACCGCCC
>JAYPUF010000233.1:0-2602 GCA_038133925.1 Marivivens sp.
GCTGGTGCAGAGCAAGGTCAGGCAACCGAGGGAGCTGCGAAGTGACGCTTTTCCCGAATATCAAAGGCCCCAAGCGCACGGTTATTCAACTTGTGAGCGTTGTCGTCTTCATGGGCGCGATGGCTTGGGCTTCGGTGCCGTTCTATTCGTGGTTCTGCCGCGTTACGGGTTTTGGTGGTGCGACGGATGTTGCGACCGCGGAAAGCGATGTGATCCTTGATCAAGAGATTACGATCCGTTTCGACGCGTCGATTGATAGCGGAATGCCGTGGACCTTTACGCCAGTCCAACGCGAGATGACCGTAAAGATTGGTCAAACTGCCCTTGCGTTTTACGAGGCGCATAATCCGACAGATCATCCTGTCGCTGGGCAAGCCGCATACAACGTGACCCCCTATGCCGCAGGTGGGTTTTTTGACAAGATTGAGTGCTTCTGCTTCACCGAGCAGGTGCTCGAGGCCGGCGAGACGGTGCAAATGCCCGTCAGTTTCTTTGTCGATCCCGCAATCGTTGAGGATCGTGAAGGAAAATACGTGCATACCATTACGCTGAGTTATACTTTTTATCAGATCGACCTGCCCGAAGAAGAACGGCAAGCTGCTCTGAGCATCGAGGCGCCCGTCGCCACCTCTGACCTGAATTAAGACCAAGCCGCAGGGAATACTGAAATGGCTCATGAAAAGAACCACGACTATCACATCCTTCCGCCGTCGATCTGGCCGTTTGTAGGCGCTGTCTCGACTTTCATCATGCTTTTCGGCGCCGTTATGTGGATGTCGGCAGATATGCCGTACTTCTTCCTCATCGGTTTCCTTGGTGTGCTTTACACCATGTACGCGTGGTGGTCCGACGTCGTCGTCGAGAGCCACTCGGGCGATCACACGCCTGCAGTACGCATCGGCCTCCGCTACGGCGTGATTTTCTTTATCATGTCGGAAGTGATGTTCTTCGCTGCATGGTTCTGGTCGTTCTTCAAGCACGCCCTGTACCCGATGGGTCCCGAATACCCGCTTGTTGACGGCGTATGGCCGCCCGCTGGTATCGAAACATTCGATCCTTGGCACCTTCCGCTGATCAACACGCTGATCCTTCTTTGCTCGGGTGCTGCTGCGACTTGGGCGCACCACGCAATCGCGCATGAGAACAACCGCAAAGACCTCAAGTCCGGTCTTTGGATCGCTGTTCTGCTCGGCATTTTGTTCACCATCTTCCAAGCCTACGAATACAGTCACGCTGCTTTCGGCTTTGGTGGTAACATCTATGGCGCAAACTTCTTCATGGCGACGGGCTTCCACGGTTTCCACGTAGTCATCGGCACGATCTTCCTTGCGATCTGTCTGATGCGCGCTTACCGCGGCCACTTCACCAAGGAGCAGCACCTCGGCTTCGAAGCCGCCGCTTGGTACTGGCACTTTGTTGACGTCGTTTGGCTCTTCCTCTTCGCAGCTGTCTACATCTGGGGCCAGTAAGCTGAAGTTCGGCGGGTCTTGACCCTCCAAAGGATAAGCGACATTGAACAAAACGCGCGGGCCATAACCCGCGCGTTTCTCTGTTGAACGAGGGCAGCCGATGCGCCGTATTCTCTTTCTTTTGACATTTGGTCTTGGTGGTCTTGGCGTCTTGCTTTGGCTAGGATTCTGGCAGGTTCAGCGTCTCGACTGGAAGCGAGATATTCTCGATCTCATCCAGAGCCGTATAGACGCTCCAGCAATTGAAATCCCCGTCGAGCCGTCAGAAGACACAGTGGAATACGGTGCCGTGACCGCAGTGATCGAGCCGTATGGCCCCGAGCTTCATGTGCTGTCGTCTGGTACGGGTGCAGGGACGGGCTACCGAGTGATCCGCGCAGCAAAGATTGCGGATGGCCGCGCCATCATGGTGGACTTTGGCGTTCTTCCTCTGGAGGCCAAAGAGCTCCCGCCGTTTGATGGAAAACAAGAGATTACGGGCAACCTTCTGTGGCCCGACGATAAGAATGATTCCACGCCAAGCCCCGATCGTGGCCGCAACATTTGGTTCGCGCGGAACGTCCCCGATATGGCAGCGGCGCTAAACACTTCGGAAATTATGGTCGTTCTGAGGACTTCGAGCAACCCTGACCCGCGTCTTGCACCTGTTCCAGTTGACACTTCGGGCATCAAGAACGATCACCGTGAATATGCGATTACCTGGTTCCTGCTGGCCGCAGTTTGGGCTGTGATGACTGGGTTCTTTTTGAAACGCACCGCTGCGCGAAAGGACTGATAGATGCGCTATATTTCGACCCGTGGACAGGCTCCTATCCTCACGTTCGAAGAGGCGATGATGACCGGTCTTGCGCGCGATGGTGGTCTCTATGTGCCTGAAACGGTTCCGACACTGAGCGCAGAGCAGATCGCTGCGATGGCGGGTAAGTCGTATGAGGAAATCGCCTTTGAAGTCATGCGTCCTTTTGTTGGTGAATCTTTCACCGACGAAGAATTCAAGGGCTTGATCGACAAGGCCTATGCCGGCTTTGGTCACGCTGCCCGTGCGCCAATGGTGCAGCTTGCTCCTAACCATTTCTTGCTCGAGCTGTTCCACGGTCCGACCCTTGCGTTCAAGGACTTCGCGATGCAGCTCA
>JAYPUF010000234.1:0-2535 GCA_038133925.1 Marivivens sp.
GCCTCCAATGATTAAGCCGCTCTGATGTCCCATTTTATATGACGACGGACACTGAGCTCTTTTGATCGGTCCATGGGCGAAGCAAACAAGAGCATGTCCGTTGAATTGAGCGAGATGCTTGGCGCGATTATCATTCGATAAAACCGCGAATGTCCGTCAGTTGATCCGCGTCTTGTCGACCTATGACGATCCGCTGCTTTTCTCCAAGAATGATACCTTTGGTATCGAGGATCGCATCGCCCTGATGAGGGAGCTGGAAGAAAAAAACGAAGAGCTGCGAAAAGCTTATGCGCCACATTTGAAGCAGCTTTTTGATATGAGCGATCTGGAGGCGGGGATCGAAGACCCTGAGATTTCTGCGCGTCAAGTCAGCGCGCGCGCACTTGCCGGTTCGCGCGCTTTGGGCCGTGCTATTCTTGAGGTCGCAAAGATGCAGGTGCAAGCCACTCTTGCGAAAGCCACCCAAACACTCGCGGCAAGTGCCGCGCAGCCCGCCGCGCCTGACGATGATGACGATGGGATGGTGACCGTTTCGAGCGACGACATGCCACCTGCGTGGTTCGTTGATATTGCGCCGCCCAAACCGTCTACTGGCTTTTACCGCAAACTGAATCACCATGGCGCGGCTTTTGTGGATCGCGGGCGCAAGCAACTGCTTGTGACCTTTGATAACCTTCATAATGTCGGCGATCCGAGGATTAACCGAACTCTTTGGGCCGAAAAATTCGCAGCGGATCAGGGTTGGTCGTTTCTCGGAGTCTTCGCACAAGCTCCGGTTTGGTATCGAGATCCTGAACTGATCGAGATGTTCGAGGACTTGCGCGAAAACGGGTTTTTCGCGTCATTTGACAAGGTTGCTTTTGCGGGCACATCAATGGGCGCCTTTGCAGCACTGAGCTTTTCCAGCTGCGCACCAGGTTCGACGGTCTTGGCCTTTAGCCCTCAGTCCACCTTGGACGAAGTAGTCGTGCCTTGGGAGAGCCGCTTTGCCAAAGGGCGGGCCGCCGATTGGACCTTGCCGTTCAGTGATGCGGCAAAAGAGATCGTTTTGGCTAATGATATTCAGGTCTTCTATGATCCCTTTTATGCCCCTGACCGCATGCATATTGA
This sequence comes from Marivivens sp., assembly GCA_038133925.1. Taxonomy (GTDB): domain Bacteria; phylum Pseudomonadota; class Alphaproteobacteria; order Rhodobacterales; family Rhodobacteraceae; genus Marivivens. The sequence goes on from JAYPUF010000234.1 coordinate 1,111, forward strand.
GCGGCTCAAAGGGGCGAATGTGCGCCATTTCAAATGTTTTGGCTTCGGGCATAAATCCGCCTTGGTTCTCAATCGGATGGATCATCTAAAGCCGGTGATGAAGGCAGGCGTCGAAGGCACGCTGACATCACAAGACTTTTATTCGATGATCCGAGATCGGCGTAACATTCGACTCTATTTGACTGAAATGCAGTCCCATCTCGAAGCCAAAGGTATGGCTGAGAGGTCAGAGCGTTTTAAATCCGCCTTTCGCAAAAGGCAGCGACAAATGGCGACAGAATAGAGTTCTCTGACTGCCTAAAAGTTCCGCAAAAAGTCTAAGTTTGCAGCGCTTTGCTTCGGTTTGCGACGGAGTGGCGCATTTTTAGGCATGCTAGATTGATGATCACTGCGGCTTCCGTTTTTGCTTGGTTCAAACAAAGGGGAAGCAATGCCGGACGGGACTCAGATCGCAATGATGCAACGCGCTCGAGGACGGGTCTCTGTGCGTTTCAATGGGGCGAGCAATCGTCTTGTTGATCTGCACCAAGCAGGCTGTCTCAAGGCGATGTTGCCTCGCAACCATGCGCCCGAACCTGATCTCGTTTTGATCAACACAGCGGGCGGCGTGACGGGCGGGGACCAACTTGAAATCTCTGCCGAAGTCTCAGACGGTGCGCGCTTGAATATTGCGACCCAGACAGCCGAGCGCGTCTACAAGTCCACAGGGCCGATGGGACATGTTTCGGTGCATCTGAGCATCGGTAATGGCAGCGCTATTCATTGGATGCCCCAAGAAACCATTCTCTTTGACCACTCAGCACTTGAGCGGAAAATCATGGTCGATATGGCCCAGGATGCGGAACTTTTGATCGTCGAGCCTTTGGTCTTTGGGCGCCGCGCTATGGGAGAAGAACTTTCTTATTTTGCATTGTCAGATCAATGGCGTATTCGGCGTTCTGGATGTCTTGTCCATGCCGAGGCATCCCGATTTGAAGGTGGAATTTCTGATCTTTCTGGTCCCGCAGCGCTTGGCGAATGCCGTGCCGTTGCAACCTTTGTTTTCATCGCCCAAGGGGCCGAGTCACGTCTTGAAGCCGCGCGTTCAATCTGTCCTGAGGCTGCCTTTTCTGCCACGCAAGACCGTCTGATTGGTCGCTTTGCCGCCCAAGATCCGCGCCTTTTGCGTGACAATCTTCTCGAATTTCTAACCCGCTTTCGTTCCGCGCCTTTGCCGCGCGTCTGGACTATGTAAGGAGCCGCAATGAACCTCACGCCGCGTGAAAAAGACAAATTGCTTATCTCTATGGCGGCGATTGTTGCGCGTAACCGCCTTGCCCGAGGGGTCAAACTCAACCACCCAGAGGCCATCGCCTTGATCACTGATTTTGTGGTGGAGGGCGCGCGCGATGGACGCTCGGTTGCCGATCTGATGGAGGCGGGGGC
>JAYPUF010000235.1:0-2510 GCA_038133925.1 Marivivens sp.
AGCTTGACGAGCTCATAAAGACCCGAAAGCACTGCGATTTGCGGGAACATCGACACGCCTAGGATTGTCATCAATAGCAGGCCGCGGCCTTTGAACGATACGCGCGCAAGTGCGTAGGACGCGGTAACGGCAAGCAAAAGAGCGGCTCCGACGGTTACGCCCGCGATAAAGATCGAGTTCAAAACAGAGCGGATAAAGCCTGAACGGGTGAAGATAGATTTGTAGTTATCCCACGATAGGCTTTCAGGGAGAACGTTCGGCCGGAAGATCGCCGTTCCGGTCTCAAAACTGGTCATGATCGCATAGTAGAACGGAAATACCGCAATAATGACGATCAAAGCGACGCAGAAGTAGAAGGCTGTCGTCCGGAGTTTAGAGCGTTTCATTGCCGAGCCTCCCCACCAAGGTTCAAGCGACCAAGCTTGATATACAAGAGCACGAACGTCGTGATGATGAGGAACAGGAGCGTCGACATCGCAGAGCCTTCGCCATAGTCGCCGAACTGTTGAATCTCGCGGTAGCTGAGCACAGACATCGTCATGGTCGAACCCGACTGTGGCGTAAGAAGGTAAATGAGGTCGAAAATTCGAAGTGCATCGAGCGCACGGAAAATCACGGCGACAAGGATCGCAGGTTTGAGAAGCGGGAGCGTGACCTTGAAGAAGACCTTGATCGGGTCAATGCCGTCAAGCTTTGCGGCTTCATACATATCACGCGGGATCATCTGAAGACCGGCGAGTATGAGAAGAGCCATGAAGGGCGTCGTCTTCCAAACGTCGACGATGAGAACTGCCAGCATCGCTGTATCGGGCTGAGCCGTCCACGCGATAGGGGAGTCAATCAAACCGACGATAAGCAGCATGTGGTTAATGATCCCGAATTGATCGTTGAGCATCCAGCCCCACATACGAGCGGATACAACGGTTGGGATCGCCCATGGAATTAGGATTGCAGCGCGCACAAGACCGCGGCCTTTGAACTCGAGGTTCAGGACAAGAGCAACCAGTAGGCCAAGCAGCGTCTCAAGTGTGACAGAGACGAGAGAAAAGCGCACAGTGTTCCAGACGGCATTCCACCAGTCACCATCCGCCAAGACGCCGCGCCAGCGGACATCACCATTCGAACGGACACGACGCTCAAGGTAGTTTTCAAAGCCGACCCATTCGGACTGACCATTGAAAATTGTGTTGGCACTCGCATCGGTGAACGAAAAGCTAATCGAGCGGAAGAGGGGCCAGGCTGCGACGATCAAGAGCATAATGATCATCGGCGCCAGAAAGGCGTAAGCTGAGCGAACGCGTTTTTGCTGAAGGTTCAGGTTTTTCCCCGAAGCGAAGTCAGCAACTTTGGTGTTGGATTGAGTCATGGGGTTCCTCGTTGTCCACCATCATGAGGAATTCGGGGGCGCAGAGTAAACTGCGCCCCCGGCCTCGTCTCTGTTTGAACAAGTCTAACAGAGTTGGGAGGAATTACTTATCGAGAAGATCTTCAAGGTCGGCTTCGAGATCAGCAAGTGCGTCTGCGGCGCTTGCTTCTTTAGCCAGTACGCTGTGAACAGCGGTGAAGAAAAGGGTCGATACTTCGTTGTAGTCTTCGCGGGTCGGTGCCGACGGACGCGGAACTGCTGCGAGGAATACGTCCTTCCAACGTGGGATGATCGGCTGCTGAGCAGCGATATCTGCATCGTCGTAGAGGCTCATGATGGTCGGAAGGTTCGACTCGTTAAGAGCGCGTGCCTTCTGAGCTTCGTGGCCAGCAAGGTAAACTGCGAGGCTGATCGCGGCTTCCTGGTTGTCCGAGTACTTGGACACTGCAACGTTCCAGCCACCAAGGGTTGCTGCCGAAACACCATGGCCTTGGCCCGACGGAAGCGGAGCTACGTCGAAGAGACCCGCAACTGCCGAGTCTGCACCGTTGCCGAGAGCGTATGCATAGGGCCAGTTGCGCATGAATACTGCGTTACCGGTCTGCCATACGCCGCGAGCTTCTTCTTCCTGATAGGAAAGAACGCCCTCAGGGGAAATGGTGCCAGCCCAAGTTGCAGCAAGCTCGAGAGCAGCAGCAGCGTTGGCGTTGTTGATCGAGATGGTGCCATCAGCTTCTACGATCTGGCCGCCGCCCGAGGACTTAACCCACTCGAGTGCGTCACAGGTCAGACCTTCGTAGGAGTTACCCTGCCATACGAAGCCGAAGATTTCCGAGTTGCCAGCAGCGCGCTCTGCGTCCTGAACAGCCTGAGCGGTTGCAGTCAGCTCTTCCCAAGTGGTCGGAACCGAAGCGCCGTGCTTTTCGAGAAGGTCTTTGCGGTAGTAGAGTGCAGGAGCGTCGGTGAAGATCGGCAGTGCAACGAGGCGGCCGTCAACAGTCTGCGATTCAATGATCGACGGGAAGTGCTCAGCAACGAGGTCGCCAGCTGCTTCACGAAGGTCGACGAAGTGATCAGCGAGCTGCGGAGCCCAGATCACGTCGGTCTGGTAGAGGTCAACGTCGCCGTTGCCAGCTGCGAGCCA
>JAYPUF010000236.1:0-2501 GCA_038133925.1 Marivivens sp.
GTCCGGGCGCGACGGTGATAACCATCAGCCCTCAGGCCACTCTTGATCGCGCGGTCACGCCATGGGAGACGCGATATAGCAAAGCATGGGACCGCAATTACCGCGACCGATATGGATTTGCTCCAGATATGCTCGCTTCGGCGGAAAAGGTTTATCTGATGTGGGACCCGCTCGCTCCGCTCGATGCAGCGCATGCGGCTCTTTTCACGGGAGAGAATATCAAGCGGCTACATTGTCGCCTGATGGGCCACCGGATCGCATCGGCGATGCAAGGGATGGGAATTCTTAAATCGGTCATCCTTCGCGCCATCTCGGGCACACTGACCGAGCTTGAGTTTTATCAGGCGCTACGCGCACGGCGTGAGTTCACGCGTTACATGAAAGAGATGCTCGCCAAAGTGGATACACGCGGCAATCCATGGCTCACGGCTTTGTTTTGTGAACATTATCTTTCAACCCGTCGCGGTCCTGCCTTTCGTAAAGTGCTTAATAAGGCCAAGGCTGAATGTGAAAAGCGCGGAATAAAACCACCGCCGGCTGTGAATAAAAGAGGAGCCGCTTGATGGGGAAAAGAGCAAAGCAGCTTGATCAAGCGGTCGAGGGTGGCGTTTCTCGCCGTGAACATGTCCAGCTTCTGCGGGTGGCAGACATTGGTGCGCATTTTCCGGGGCGGCTACGTGATGAGTGGAAAACTCCATATGCTGTCCAGGATGAGGATTGGCCAGATGCGCGGCGCAGACCTCAAGGTAAATACCTAAGCCGTATCAAGAATATGCGCCGCGGCTTTAATCGTGTTCAACTTTACTTCCCAGAGCTTTTGACCTTGCCGCCCCAAGATGTGTTCGAGCTTTCTACCGCTCATGGCGCAATGCTTGATATCCTTCGTGATTATGGTCACCGCGTCGTTGGCAATGATTACGTCAACATGGTCGGCGCATCATAAGGGGAAGAGGCACGCGCTCTATTTCGCAAGGCCAATGATGATAGCTTTTCCCGTAAAGTCGATGATTACGGTCTTCCGATCCCTGAAGACGGTAAGATCGAAGATTGGCCCTATCGCCCGATCATTGACGCGCTTGGTCTGGATATGGCTCTTTTTGATGCTGGGCGCATGCCATACCCGTTTGAGGATAAGTCATTCGACTATACGATGAGCTTTCAGGCAATCGAGCACTATTGCCATCCCGATGACTGGCACCAAGTCGTTGACGAAATGTGCCGTATTTCCCGTAAGTGCGTGTTCCTCATGCTCAACCCGATGCTTCCTAACTTGTCCGCTGACAAAGACTATTCCGCGTCTTTTGAGGCATTCCGGGAGTCCATGCGCGATTATGACCGCAACGGTTTTAACTGTGTTGGTGTGCACTTGCATTGGGGGCAAGCGCTGGGTTTCAAGCTCATGAAATTCTAAGGAGAAAACCGCGTGCTCATACTCCATATAGGATCGCCGAAAACAGGAACGACAGCGCTACAGCAATTCCTTCATGGAAATGCCAACGCGCTGCGTGCGGTCGGTGTGAACTATATGAACGCGGCGCGGACCCACATCGCGCACAACCCTCTTGCTCAGTCGGTTCCGCAGGGCAAAGCCCCAGAATTGGTCGCTGATATCATTCGAGAATACGACGCGAACCCCGAAATGACGCATGTGATTTCCTCAGAGATCATGTTCCGCGTTTTGGTCGCAAATGGGCTAAAGGGTTTGTTTCCCGAGCATATCGCCAAGAACACAAAGGTGATGTGCTATCTAAGACGTCAGGACCGATATGCAGAGGTTCTCTATAAACAGCTCGCAAAAAATGCGCTTGTTCCCAATGACCGAAGTGCGTTCCTAGAGAGCCAAATTCGTAAACTTGCTTTCAACTCATTTCTCGATGTCTATGCCGAGATTTTCGGGCGCGAGAATATCCACATCAAACCCTTTGACCGAGCGGCTTTTAAAGATGGGGACATTGTCGCTGACTTTGCCGAAGAGATGCTAGGGCTGAGCGATCTGAGTTCTTTTGATCGCTCTATGGGCGAAGCGAACAAGAGCATGTCTGTTGAATTGAGCGAGATGCTTGGCGCGATTTCCTTTGATAAAACCGCGAATGTTCGTCAGTTGATCCGCGTTCTGTCGACCTATGACGATCCGCTTCTGTTCTCCAAGAATGACACGTTCAGTATTGAGGATCGTATTGCGCTGATGGGGGAGCTTGAGGGACAAAACGAAAAGCTGCGAAAGGCTTACGCCCCACATTTGAAGCAGCTTTTTGACATGAGCGATCTTGAGGCTGGGATCGAAGACCCTGAGATATCTGCGCGTCAAGTCAGCGCGCGGGCGCTTGCGGGTTCGCGCGCTTTGGGGCGTGCTATTCTTGAGGTCGCAAAATTGCAGGTGCAAGCCACTCTTGCGAAAGCCACCCAAACACTCGCGGCAGGTGCTTCGCAACAAGCCGAACCTGAAGATGATGACGATGGGATGGTGACCGTTTCGAGCGACGACATGCCACCTGCGTGGT
>JAYPUF010000237.1:0-2457 GCA_038133925.1 Marivivens sp.
CAGAGCGCTCATAACGCTTTGGTTGCGGGTTCAAATCCTGCCGGGCCTACCAAATCCTCTCCCCGCCGCTAGCCGCTTATAGCGCAATAACAATTTCGGCTTTGAGCCCGCCAAGTGCTTTGCTGTCCGAGAGCCTCAACACTCCGCCATGGATACGCGCAATATCCGCAACAATCGCGAGGCCAAGTCCTACTCCGGTCCCTGCATTCTGATTTCGCGCCGGATCAAGCCGCGTGAATGGCTTCATTGCTTCTTCGCGGGCCTCGGCACGAATCCCTGGACCGTTGTCCTCGACCTCGAACCTCAAGGTCCTTTCGGTTCGCACGACTGAGAGCTCCACACGTGTGCCACCGTAGCGAAGCCCATTCTGGATCAGGTTCTCGAGCGCCCGCTTGATGGACAAAGGCCGCATGGGAACGGAAGTCCCATCGGGAAGATTGACACGACCGAGCGCAACATCTTGGCCTGCACGCACATTCGCTTCAATCACCTCCGCCAACAGTGCTTTGGGATCGGTCGGCGTCAGCATCGCGCCAGCATCTGCACGGCCATATTCGAGAAAGGCGTCAATTAGATGCTCCATGTCCGACACATCTTTGCGCATATCTTCAGCATCTGCATCGTCAAGGAACGACAGCGAGAGCTTGAGCCGCGTCAAAGGCGTCCTAAGGTCATGACTGATTCCAGAGAACATGAGGTTCCTGCTCTGGTTCATCCGCTCAATCCGAGAGCGCATTTCAAGGAACGCCGTGCCCGCGGCTCTGACCTCCAATGCACCGGCTGGCGTATATTGGCGCACCCTACCCTTACCAAAATCAGTCGCAGCTTCGGCCAAACGCGTGATTGGGCGAAGTTGGTTGCGCAAATAGATAAAGGCAATAACCGTCATCAAGAGCCCCGTAAGCACGAGAAGCACTATAAGTTGGTGTGGATTTGCGGCAGAAACCCGATTTCTGTTTGCCGATATCTTCCAAATGTCTTCGCCTGCTGCGGCATAAACGGTCACGATCCCATCTTCAGTCAAATCAACCGAACGAACATCTGGAATCTTCGCTCGCAAATTCGCGATGACCTGAACTCCAGTTAGATCGTAAAAACTCCAATAATCGCCCTCGGGGGCGGCATCCTCTCGCTGCAATCGCAGACCAAACGAATTTGCTTCTTCTGGACGTTCCATCACATAGACGGCCGTTTCAGCGAAACTCACCGTAAGGGCGCGGGTCATCCCAGCAAAATGCTTTTCCACAAAGGAAATCGTCACCGCGATCTGGAGCGTGATGACTGGCAGCACCAAAATCAATGCGGCTCGTCCATAAAGGCCGCGTGGCATGTAAGATTTGAGCCGCTTGAAGATCATGAGCTAGACGCTACCCTGCCCTAAACGAACTTTAAAGCAGGATCACACCAGATGACCTCACCCAAAGTAGGCATTGCGCTAGAACTTGAACCCGCGCTTCGAATGATCCTTGCCCCAAACCCTGGTCCGCTGACCTATTGGGGAACAAACACCTATATCATTGGGGGCGGACCGTTTGTTGTCCTCGATCCGGGTCCATCCTCAAGAGAGCACCTTGATGCGATACTTGCGTCGACCAATAGTGACATCAGTCACATTCTCGTCAGCCATACCCACTCGGATCACTCCCCACTTGCAGCAGAATTATCAAAGCGTACAAGAGCTAAAACATATGCCTTCGGGACCTCCCGCGACGGCATGAGTTCAGTCATGATTGCGCTCGAGGCCAGCGGTCATGGTCAAAGCAGCGAAGGCTTGGATCATGATTTCGTTCCGGATTTCAGGCTCGGCGATGGTGAATTCATAGACACCCCAGCAGGTCGTATCACCGCAATCCACACGCCTGGTCATCTGGGAAACCACCTGTGCTTTAAGTGGCAAGATGTCATCTTTAGCGCAGATCACGTGATGGATTGGTCAACGAGCCTAGTCTCTCCGCCCTTTGGCGACCTCACAGATTTTTTGACCTCTTGCGAGAAGCTCCTTGGTCATCCCGCACGTCGCTACTTTCCCGGGCATGGAGCCGCGATCGAAAATCCTCACAAACGGGTCCAAGAACTGATTGATCATCGCAAGATGCGTGAAACCCAAATCTTGGGCGCGCTCGAATCTGGACCGAGCACGATTCTGAACCTCACAACCCGCCTTTACGCAGATGTCCCCCCACATCTTCACCCCGCGGCGGCACGTAACGTCTTTGCGCATCTCATTGATTTGACGCAAAGAAATAAATGCACAGCGTCAAATCCCCTTAGTTTTCAATCTATTTTTCAACTCGCCTGAAGAAAATTCAAAATCGGTGAATTTTTTCGCCAAAACCCTCTTGCGGCCCCAAAACACCATAGCTATACACCCCCACATGTTCCGGCGTAGCTCAGCGGTAGAGCAGTTGACTGTTAATCAATTGGTCGTAGGTTCGATCCCTACCGCCGGAGCCATAA
>JAYPUF010000238.1:0-2455 GCA_038133925.1 Marivivens sp.
CCTTTTCGGCGCGGCCCCACTTACGGCCCAGAGCGATCAGGTGCAAGGCCGCAGCAGCAGCTCCACCACCTTTATTCTGATCTTTCGGGTTTGCCCTTACGTCGGCTTGCTCATAATTCTCGACCGTGAGGATGCCATTGCCGATGCAAAGCCCCTGAAGACCGAGAAGTGTGATTGCTCTGCTCGAGTCGTTGCAGACCGTGTCGTAGTGCGTCGTCTCACCACGAATGACGCAGCCGAGCGCAACATATCCATCAAAGTTGCTCATACGCGCGGCGATGCCAATTGCAGTTGGAACTTCGAGTGCACCTGGAACTTCGATCACCTCATAGGTGCCGCCTGCTGCCTCGATCTCGGCCGTTGCCCCCGCGATCATTTGATCCGTGATATCCTTGTAGTAAGGCGCGACGACAATGGCGAGCTTGACTGGCTTGTTGAACTCGGGCCGCTCAAGAGTGTAATGCGAAACGCCAGCCATTAGGCCTCTCCTTCGATCTTGCGCGTACCCGTGATTTCGAGACCATAGGCATCCAATGCCACGACCTTGGGACGGGGCGAGTTTGTCAGCAAAGTAATCTTGGAAAGGCCAAGGCTCGAAAGGATCTGCGCCCCTACACCATATTGGCGAAGCGTCTTGGGACCACGATCTTCGTCTGAAACCATCTGCATGTGAATGTCGCGCAAAAGAACCACAGCACCGCGGCCTTCTTTTGCGACTTCTTCCATCGCCAATGAGAACTCGCGCGCGCGGGTCGCGCCAGAAAGACCAACCATGTCCAATAGCGGATCAAGCGTATGCATCCGCACAAGGACAGGCTCATCGCCAGACAGATCGCCCTTGACCAACGCGATGTGCTCGGCCCCGTTGGTGACGTCGCGATAGATGCGCATATTCCAATCGCCGCCAAATTCTGAAGTCACAGCGTTTTCGCTTACCAATCGCACAAGGTTATCATTGCGGCGGCGATAGGCGATCAAGTCAGAAATCGTGCCGATCTTGATGTTGTGGCGCTGAGCGAATGCCACAAGATCAGGAAGACGCGCCATCGTCCCGTCTTCGTTCATGATCTCGCAAATCACGCCAGATGGGTTCAGCCCCGCAAGACGGGAAATGTCAGTCGCAGCCTCTGTATGGCCTGCGCGGACAAGCACCCCGCCTTCACGGCTTCGCAGCGGGAAAATGTGCCCAGGGGTCGCAATGTCCGCATCCGTTTTGGACGCATCAATTGCCACAGCGATTGTATGAGCGCGGTCTTGGGCAGAGATACCGGTCGAGACACCTTCACGTGCCTCAATGGAGACAGTGAACGCCGTCTCGTGCCGCGACGAGTTGCTCGACGCCATAAGCGGCAAACCAAGTGCATCGATACGTTCGCCCGTAAGGGTAAGACAAATCAAACCACGCCCGTGCGTCGCCATAAAGTTAATCGCGTCCGGCGTTGCCATTTGAGCGGGGATCACCAGATCCCCTTCGTTCTCGCGGTCTTCGTGATCAACGAGGATAAACATACGGCCATTTCTGGCCTCGTTGATAATGTCCTCGATGGGCGAAATAGCATCGGACCAGCTTTGCTCGACCGGACCGGATTCATCAAAAGACTGTGTCATGGCGTCCCCGCTGTTATTCAACTCAGGAAATAAAGCACCTATGCTCGCATTGAAAGTGCACAGTCGTCGCGCATTTGCGCACAAACGACATCTGGTGACTTATTCCCATTCACGAAGCCGAGCGACATAGCGCGCCATGGTGTCAATCTCGAGATTGATAGGATCGCCGACCTTTGCGCCCCCCCAAGTCGTCACCTGCTTGGTATGTGAAATTACGTTGATGCCAAAGGTCGCGCCGTCCACTTCGTTCACAGTGAGCGAGGTACCATTCAGAGCGACCGAACCCTTGGGCGCGATGAATTTAGCAAGCTCTTCAGGTGCACGAAACGTCATTCTGGTGCTATCGCCTTCTGTGTGCATCTCGATCAACTCGGCGACACCATCAACGTGGCCGCTCACAATATGACCACCAAGTTCGTCGCCTACCTTGAGAGCACGTTCGAGATTGAGGCGCTTTCCAACATTCCACATATTGCGACCAATATTAGTCTTGGAGATGCTTTCGGCGCTGATCTCGACGTCGAACCAATTTTGCGGCTCTGAGCCAAGCGCAACAACAGTGAGACAGCATCCGTCACAGGCAATCGACGCGCCGATATCAATTCCATCCACGTCATAGCTCGTGCCGATCCGTGCACGCAGATCGCCCTTTTGTTCAACTTCTAGAACCGTGCCGATATCGGTGATGATGCCCGTAAACATGCCGCTAATCCTTCTGCTTTACTGTGACAGAGGTAGACGCTCGCGAAGACCAGAGCAAGGTGCCCTATTCTTGCCCAAAATACTGGATAGAATGGCGCGATAGTTGTAGTGCGGTGCGTAATGCCGATCAAAGACCCAAATCAAA
>JAYPUF010000239.1:0-2419 GCA_038133925.1 Marivivens sp.
CTTGGGCTGTGAAGCAAAACCCAAAATGTGACCGCTTGATCGTCGCACCGGGCAATGCTGGGATCGCGAGCATCGCTGAATGCGCAGATATCAACATTCTCGACGGTGATGTGGTTGCCGGTTTTGCTTCGGACAACGCTATCGATTTCGTGATCATTGGCCCAGAAGCGCCCCTCGCTGCTGGCGTCGCCGACCAGCTCCGCAGTGCCGGTTTCACGGTCTTCGGCCCCTCAGCCGCCGCAGCGCGTCTCGAAGCGTCCAAGGCCTTTACCAAGGCGATCTGTGACGCCGCAAATGCGCCCACCGCCGCTTACGCACGCTTCACCGAAAGTGCCCCCGCCAAAGCATATATCCAAGAACAAGGCGCACCCATTGTGGTCAAAGCCGACGGTCTTGCCGCCGGCAAAGGTGTAATCGTCGCAATGACAGAGGCCGAAGCCCTTGACGCAATCGACGACATGTTCGGCGGCGAATTCGGCGAAGCGGGCGCAGAAGTCGTGATCGAAGAATTCATGGATGGCGAAGAAGCCTCCTACTTCATCCTTGTCGACGGCGAAACAGTTTTGCCCATCGGAACTGCTCAGGATCACAAGCGCGTCGGCGACGGTGACACGGGTCCGAACACTGGCGGAATGGGCGCCTATTCGCCTGCCCCCGTCCTCTCGGATGAAATCGCGGCCAAAGCCCTCAATGAAATCGTCATTCCGACGATCCGGGTGATGAAAGAACAAGGCACTCCATACCAAGGCGTGCTCTACGCAGGTCTCATGATCAAAGACGGTCAGCCGCGCCTCGTGGAGTACAATTGCCGATTTGGTGATCCCGAATGCCAAGTTCTGATGATGCGCCTCGGCGCGCAAGCGCTCGACCTGATGCTTGCCTGCGCCCAAGGCCGCCTCTCGGAGATTAAAGCCAACTGGGCGGACGATCACGCTCTCACCGTGGTTCTCGCTTCCAACGGGTATCCGGGCTCCTATCAAAAAGGTACTGAAATCCGCGGCCTAAGCGCCCTGCCAGAAACATCTTCGGAATATACATTCCACGCCGGAACCGCGGCTAAAGATGGTGCGATCGTTGCAACGGGCGGCCGCGTTCTCAACGTCACGGCGCGGGGCACCACGCTTCAAGAAGCCCGTGACCGTGCATATGCAATGATCGAACAGATCGACTGGCCCGAAGGCTTCTGCCGCAAAGACATCGGCTGGCGCGCGCTCTAAGCCTTTGTGCACAAAATATCCTGGGGGAGCACCAAAGGTGCGGGGGCAAAGCCCCCATCTCTTAAACAAAAAAGCCGCCCCAAAGAGGGCGGCTTTTTAATTACGATATTTATAAAAGCGCTTTAAGCTGCTCGGCCAATAAGAACCGAGTCGATCTCTTTAGCTGCGACTTGCTCATCGTTGCCGCCAACAGCCGCAATCTCGCGTGTCAAACGCTCAAGAGCGGCTTCATAAAGCTGACGCTCCGAATAGGATTGCTCGCGCTGGTCGTCCGCACGATGTAGATCACGAACGACTTCCGCGATTGCAATTAGATCACCAGAGTTGATCTTCTGCTCGTATTCCTGAGCACGGCGCGACCACATAGCCTTCTTAACCTTGGCCTTACCCTTCAGGGTCTTCATCGCATGAGCGACGATATCGGGCGAAGAAAGCGAGCGCATGCCGACATCAGCGGCCTTGTTCGTCGGCACGCGGAGCGTCATCTTGTCCTTTTCAAACGAAATCACAAAGAGCTCAAGCTCAAAGCCAGCCACTTCCTGCTTCTCGATCGAAACGATCTGACCCACACCATGCGCGGGATATACGACAAACTCGTTCGGGCTGAATTCGTTCTTCTTCTTGGTCATAACGGTCCTTTCTTTGGCACCAGCAAGACGACAAGACAACCGCCCGGAAAAAGGGTTTTCCGGCAGCGTTTCGTGACATTTGGCGGTTAAGACACTGGCAACATTTGGATTTCTTATAACACAAAAACCGGCATATCGAAAGTGCCGCACTGCAGCACCGTCAAAAGCCGGTTTTCATAATATTTTCAAACTCATGCGCTAGCCGGGCGGCGCGAATCAATCCGACTGACACGAATCGGTGATTGGCTTAGTTGCCTTCACCAGCCTTGGCCGAGAACAGGTCGATCTTGCCCGATTTACCATCCATGTCGTCCGCACCCGGAAGCGGGTCTTTTTTGACAGTGATAACAGGCCATTGCTCGGCGTATTTGCGATTGAATTCAACCCACTTTTCCATGTCCGGCTCCGTGTCGGGACGGATCGCGTCTGCGGGGCATTCGGGTTCGCAAACACCACAATCGATGCATTCATCGGGGTGGATCACGAGCATATTTTCACCCTCGTAGAAACAATCTACGGGGCAAACCTCGACGCAGTCGGTGTACTTACAGGCGATGCAATTGTCGTTGACGA
>JAYPUF010000240.1:0-2418 GCA_038133925.1 Marivivens sp.
ATGCCGCAGGAAAAGAGCCTTTGGAACGGCGAGTGCTTTGTCTTTGACCGCCGCGTCTCAGTTGGTCATGGCCTTGCCGAAGGTCCTTATGACCTCTGTCATGCTTGTCGTCGCCCGATCCTGCCCGAAGATACAAAGCGCGCTGAATTCGAGGCCGGCGTTTCGTGCCACCACTGTGCTCACGAAACAACCGAGGACGACAAAGTGCGTTTCCGCGAGCGCCAAAAGCAGATCAAACTCGCTAAGAAGCGCGGCGAAAAGCACCTCGGAGGCTTATAAGCATGGCCATGCGCAAGCCGTTGTCCGAAGGCTTGGCGCTCTTGATCGGCTTGGTGGCAGGATACTCGTTTTACAAACTTGGTCTGCCCCTTCCTTGGATGCTTGGCCCGCTGATCTTGAACACAATCGCTGCATTGGCAGGCGCTCCTGTTTCGGCCCCCAAGCGATTTCGCCCAACTGTAATTCCAATCATTGGCGTCATGCTCGGTGCGTCTGTCACCGCCGAGGTCGTCAGTCAGCTATTTAAGTGGTCACTTGCTGTTGCCATTTTGGCCGCATTCCTGTCAGTCGCGGCGACTAGCTCATTCCTGATTTACAAGCGTTTTGGGCGCTATGACACTGTCACCGCCTATTTCTCTGCCATGCCTGGCGGACTCAACGATATGATCCTGATCGGCGGAAGCTGGGGCGGTGATGAACGCAAAATTGCGCTTGCTCATGCGTCTAGGGTCTTGATGACTATCGTTATCGTGGGCTTGGTCTTTGGTCTCGTCTTCGGAGTCCGATCAAACAGTGGTGCAAAGGCAAATTGGATTGCTATCAATGCGTTGGCCCCCAGTGATTGGATAATTCTGATTGGATGTGCTGCTATTGGTAGCCCGCTTGGTAAATTGCTTCGCCTGCCGACCGGAATACTTCTTGGTCCAATGCTCCTGAGTGCGACCGCGCATGTACTGCACCTTGTGGAGATTGCCCCGCCAAGTTTGGTCGTGATTGCAGCCCAGATTGTGCTCGGCTCCAACATCGGGTGTCAGTTCGTTGGCTCAAAGCTGCGGGACATTGGAAAGGACCTCGTGCTTGGTCTAGGGTCCTGCGTGTCGATGCTCATTTTCGCAACGATCTTCACTGTTAGCAGTGCAGCCGTGATCAACGTGCCGATGGCAAACGTCTTTCTTGCGTATTCACCGGGCGGTCTTACTGAAATGTCGCTGCTCGCCTTGGCAATGCACCTTGACGTTGCCTTTGTTTCAGTGATGCACATCGTACGAATTTTGCTGGTCGTCGCTGCGGCTCCTTTTGTGTTCAAGTTCTCGAAACTACGCTGAGCGCAAACCCGTTTCGACCAAAAGCCCACGTCGCTTTGCTTCATAATAATAACCGCGAGCATACCACCCGACGGCAGTCTTTTCGTCGTCGTCTGACACCAGCCATGCACCGCGCAAGTATTTCCCCGCGTATTGCAAATTCACATCTGCCTTAAGGAGATCCTCTGGAGTGCCACGATGACCCATGGTTCGTGCGGTCTGCGGAAGGATCTGCATCAAACCATAATAAGGACCGTTTCGCGCCTCAGGGCGATAGTCACTCTCGCGCTGGATAACGCGATGAACCAATGTACGGGGAATTTGATAATAGTCCGCCCAATAGTTGATGCGCTCGCGCAGTTCTTTCGTCTCATTTGGAAAAAGGCTCGGGTTATAGGTGCCTTCGGCGAAAGAATTCACACCAGAACCGCAGGCCGACAATGTAACCAACGCCGAACAAACAAACGACCTACGAGTAAACATTTTGAAGCGCTCCAAGTAAACTTGTTGCGCTGATACAGCCTACAAAGAACAGGTCAAAGTCCCTAATAATCTCTCGGCGGTTGTTTGCTAAGCTCTGGTTCGAACTCTTGGATCGAGAATTCGATACTGACTTGATATGCTTCTTCGGTTTCGCTGATCTCGACCTTTCCCCCAATCTGAGCGGCAAAGGCGTTGATGAGAGAGGTTCCAAGACCACTTCCTTCGGTTTCCACATCGTAGAGCGGTTTACCCTTGGTGTTCTGAAGCAAGAACTGAGCACGGCCGTCGGACATTCGTTCAAGGTGCACCCTAACCCGAGCGGAGCCATCAATCGGTATCCCTAGGTACTTAACTGCGTTTGTTGCAGCTTCTGCCGCTAAAAGAGACAGTGGAAGCGCTTGGTCGGGGTAGAGGCCAACCTCTTCCAAGTCATAGTCAAGAATAACGCCAGACGATTTTTCGAGACCGTTCTCATAGGACATTTGAACAATGTAGCGAATAAGTTGATCTGCGCGGACTTGGCCATGTGCTTCGGATTCATAAAGAGAGCGATGGACCGACGCGATCGACATGACGCGAAGCTGAAGATCCTTGAGCGCCCGCCGCGCTTCGGGCGCATGCAGTTTGCGCA
>JAYPUF010000241.1:0-2372 GCA_038133925.1 Marivivens sp.
CCCAGATCACGTCGGTCTGGTAGAGGTCAACGTCGCCGTTGCCAGCTGCGAGCCACAGACGATACTGGCCGAACTGGTCAGTGGTCGACGACGGCATCGGAACGATGGTAACGGTGTTGCCGGTTGCATCTTCCCACGGCTTTACGAGCGCAGCGAAGTTTTCAACAGCAGCGCCGGTAGCGCCCGATACGTAGGTGATGTCAGCTGCGTGTACCGAAGCACCAGCAATCGCAACAAACGCAGCGGCAGTGCTACGAAGCGCGATGGTTTTCAGTGATTTTGCCATAATGTTTCCTCCCAAAAAGTAATGGCAGACGCAATTTGCGCCCCAAACGGTCGGGAACTAGATAAAATTCACCGAAACGTTTCGGTTAGGCTAATCCTCGTGCCCTTCATTTGTCAATTGCTCAGATTAAGAGCGAGCATGTTTTTATTTTTATTATTATTTATCAGTTATATATGCCTAATTGACCGATGGTCAACAAAGGTATGCGGCTCGATGGTTTGGACGTCTGAGAGCTCTGCGCCGTCCAGAAAACGACTAAGATTCTCGGCCAAAGGACCCCAACTTGCGCTTAAAGGTGAGGATGTCCCTGAAACGAGGCGTGGCGACTCGGTCGCGGAGTATGCGGGGAGCTGGTCATCATGTGCCACAAGTGAAACATCGTCCGGAACCGATAAGCCAATCGCCGCGAGTGCGGTGAATACTCCAGAGGAGATCCGCGTGTTGCCTGCTATGATCGCTGTAGGCTTTTCGCCTTCTTGTTGAAAGACGCGAACGGTTTCAAGGAGCCCAGACTCGGCCACCATATTGCATCGAACCATCATTTTCGGATCAAACTTGATCCCTGCTTCCTTCAGCGCTTTCTGGTACCCGATGACACGACGCTGCGCATAGGAGGCCGTTTGAGCGCCGTTGATGAACAGGATGCGTTTATGGCCTTTGTCGAGGAGCATTTTGGTAAGGTCATAGCCGACCGCGACGTTGTCGATGTCGAAGAAGGGATAGTCCGGAACGTCCATCGTTTGGCCGTGAAGAACGAAGGGAATCTTCTTTTTCCTGAGAAAATTAACACGTTTATCATCGTATTCAGGTTCAGTGACTACAAAGCCATCGATTGAGCGCGTTCGCACGAGGCGATCATAGGCTTCTAGCTCATCCGCCGATCTGTCGGCCATGTGAAGCATGAACTGACGGTCGAATTTGACGAAGTTCTCGGACAGACCTGATAGGAAATTGGTGAAGAATGCGGACTCTGCGGGGGAGGGGATGCGGGGCTGCAAGAACCCGACGATCCCAGAACGTCCCGTGACCAAGCGACGCGCCATAAGGTTCGGCTGATAGTTGAGATCAAAGGCCGCCTGCCTGACCCGTTCCTTGGTGCCTTCGCTTACATCCGAATGATCGTTCAGCGCTCGGCTGACTTGGGTCACCGAAAGTCCGAGGTGTTTGCTTAGGTCCTTGAGCGTCGTCATGATTTTGTTCGCATTCTTGGGGGTATTAACAAATATGCTTGCCATCCCGAAACGTTTCGGGCAACCCTCTTTTCGATTCCGAAACGTTTCGGCTATGCAGGGGAGGCATCAATGGCTGTAACATCTGAGTGGTGGCGAGGGGCTACAATCTATCAGATTTATCCCCGTTCCTTTAAGGACAGTAACGGCGATGGGATTGGCGATATTCCCGGAATTACTTCATGTTTAGAAGCAATTGCGGACCTTGGCGTCGATGCGATCTGGCTTAGCCCTATCTTTACTTCTCCCATGCGCGACATGGGTTATGATGTTTCGGACTACCGCGATATCGATCCGACTTTCGGCACTTTAGAAGATTTCGACGATATGGTCGCAAAAGCGCATTCGCTCGGGATTAAAGTGCTCATTGATCAGGTGATTTCGCACTCTTCGAGCGATCACCCATTCTTTCAGGAATCACGCTCGAGCCGGACGAATGCCAAGGCCGACTGGTATGTCTGGGCTGATCCGCGCCCGGACGGTACCGCTCCGAATAACTGGCAGGCGATCTTTGGTGGTATCGCTTGGGAGTGGGAGCCACGCCGCAAGCAATATTACCTGCACAATTTCCTTCGCGAGCAGCCCGACTTCAACTTCCACAATCCCGAAGTTCAGGAATATGCGCTTGAAACGCTCCGTTTCTGGCTTGATCGAGGCGTCGACGGTTTCCGACTTGATACCGTGAACTTTTACTTCCACGACAAGCTTTTGCGCGATGACGCGGCGGATTTTCGTCCCGAAGCTCGGACTGCGTGGAAGCCCTATGATATGCAGTATCATCTCTTTTCAAAGAACCAGCCCGAGAACCTCGTGTTCTTGCAAAGGCTCCGTGCTTTGATGGATGAATATGATGACCG
>JAYPUF010000242.1:0-2362 GCA_038133925.1 Marivivens sp.
AGGGTGCGACGAAGTTCTTCTAGGTCGACCGCGCAAGCCTGCATCACACGAGCCGCATCAGGTTCGTCGATCAAAGCCAGAAGAAGGTGTTCGAGGGTTGCAAGTTCATGGCGACGCGAATTGGCAAGTGCCAAAGCCGCGTGGATAGACTGTTCAAGCGAATTCGAAAATGACGGCACTTGCACATGCTCCTCTAATCGGGGGTCGAAGTGGGACGGGTCCCAGTTCGATCGTGGCCTCATACCTTTAAGGTTTGCTTTCTAGACGAAACCTTCAAGGACTTTTTGGCGTTTTGGGTTCACTTTCTTGGTGAATATTCCGTGATTGGCCAAGTTTAACCAAAATGACGGCTCAAAAATTGTCTTTTCGAGTCCTAACCTCTCGAAAAACATCAGCGGCGGCGGCATGACTTTGCCCAATCGCGCTTTTAAATCTTTCGTCATCACAGCGAAGAAACGGGTTTGTCGCCTTTTCAACGGAAAGCGCAACCGGAACAGTCGGTACGTTTTCATCGCGGAGCTTGATGGCTTCGTGTAAGCGAGCAACAACATGTCGGTTGTCGTTTTCGAGTTCGAGAGCAAACTTTAGATTTGAGACAGTGTATTCGTGCCCAGAACAAACGATGGTACGGTCAGGAAGAGCGCGTAGCTTTTGTAAAGAAGCCCACATTTGTGCCGGCGTTCCCTCAAAGAGACGTCCACATCCGCCAGACATCAGGCTGTCGCCGGAAAAAAGATATCCGCTCTTGGGAAGATAAAATGCGATGTGGCCGATTGTATGACCATCGACTTCCATGACGAGGACTTCTTCGCCACAGGCGGCGAAGGCATCTCCTTCGCTGAGTGCGAGGTTCAACTTTGGCAGGCGTGCAGTATCTCGCAGTGCACCAACCACTCGAGGATCGTAGCGATCGCGAAGTTCCTCAACGCCATCGATATGGTCAGAATGATGGTGCGTAATGAGAATATCGGTGAGCTTCCATCCGCGCGGTTCGAGGACTTGGATGATTGGCGCGGCTTCGGGAGCGTCGACGAGAATCGTCTCGTTGGTCCGCTTTTCATGGAGGAGATAGGCATAGTTGTCGGACAAGCACGGGATCGTCACGAGTTCTAATGTCATTCTTTGCGGTCTCCTTTCGAACCAATCTATTTGAACAAATTCGCCGTTCAAGATGCACATAAGTAAGTTTGACGTAACGTGACTTGTTCACTTGGTAAGTCTGGTAAAGGCGCTCAGATTGCTTATTGTCTCAGCTAACCTGCAATTGAGCCTGACATGCATCTCGACGTTCACGACCTTCGCAATTTTTACTATCGGAGCGCTTTGGGACGTGCCGCTCAAAAGGCAATTCGGGATAAGCTACTTTCAATGTGGCCCGAGGCGGATCGTCAAACTGTTGTCGGGTTCGGTTTCGCTGTGCCACTTCTGCGACCCTATCTGGGGACGGCGCGTCGCGTCATTGGGCTTATGCCGGGGCCACAAGGAGTAATGCCTTGGCCTGCGGGACAGCCTAATGTTTCAGTGCTCTGCGAGGAAACGCTCTGGCCAATTGAGACCGGCGCAGTCGATAAACTTGTTTTGATGCACGGGCTTGAGACCTCGGAGAACCCGACTGCGGTTCTTGATGAGGCCTCACGCGTACTCGGACCCGGTGGGAGGGCTGTATTGATCGTTCCTAACCGCGCGGGTTTATGGTCACGCTCTGATCTTACTCCATTTGGATTTGGTCGGCCTTATTCGCCAGGACAGCTTGAGGATCAACTTCGCAAGCATGGATTTGTTACAGAGCGGACCCTATCCACTTTGTACCAACCACCCTCCAACCGTCGTTTGTGGCGTCGTTTCGGTGGTGCGCTCGAACAAATCGGTCCTCGCGTTCCTTTGTTTTACGCGGGCGGAGTGTTGATGATCGAAGTTTCCAAGCAGGTCGCCGCGCCGCGCAGGCCTGGGCTAGGCGAGGCAGTGCGTAAACCCTTGCGTGCACTCGAAGGAGTGACTCGCCCAGTGGCAGATCCGGGGTTGAGCTCTCCAAGTCAAACGCACTCTTAAAGTTGACGATTCTCTGAATTTTGCGCCAAATTCGCGCTGTTCGGCGGCAATTTTGTCCGAAAAGGCGCGTCTAGTTGACGCACTGAGGCAAAGCGAACGCGCCGTGGCATGGACTTAGGCAAAATACGTCAAATTCACATGCTCTAAGCGGTTGCCCCATTCAAAAGCCTCTGCTACATCCGCCGTGATTTTGATGCCCCCGCCTTGCGGAGGCTATTTAAGCTGCCCAATCACTACTGGTTTTGCTTTTGCAGAAACTGTGGGAAAGGGCCCAAGACATCGGAAGGGTGGACGTGTCCGAACCAGCTTCGAT
>JAYPUF010000243.1:0-2337 GCA_038133925.1 Marivivens sp.
CCAATATCGGTTTGGCCGAGTTCATGAACTACCCAGGCGTGATCTTCCGCGATCCAGGGTGTATGGAAAAGCTGAAACTCTTTGAGGGCGCACACATAGATGGGCACTGCCCGCAGCTTTCGGGCAAAGACCTCAACGCCTATGTAGCCGCGGGAATCCGTACAGAGCATGAGGCGACCACCGCAGAAGAAGCGCGGGAAAAGCTTCGAAAGGGGATGCGCGTTCTAATCCGAGAGGGGTCCGTTTCCAAGGACCTTCATGCGCTTCAGCCCGTGCTAAGCGAACGAACCTCGGCCTATATGTGTCTTTGCACTGATGACCGTAACCCGCTCGACATCGGGGAATATGGGCATCTCGATTACATGATCCGAACACTAATCGCGCTCGGGACATCTCCCATCGCGGCCTATCGTGCCGCCTCGCTTTCTGCGGCAGAGGCCTTTGGCCTCAAGGACCGTGGTCAGATTGCCCCCGGCAAGCGCGCCGATATCGTTGCCATCGATAGCCTTGAGGGCTGTAACGCTTCGCTTGTGATCTGCGCCGGTATTGTCGTCGATGATACTGCTTTCGCAAGGCGCGAAATCGTCGCCCCCGTGGGTCGGAACTCTGTCAAAGCTCCAAAGGTGGCGGCAGAGACCTTCCGTCATGGCGGCAATAACCCTGAAACGCCGGTCATCGGGATCATCGAAGGCAAGATCATTACCGAATACCTGCGTGAAGAAATCCCTTCGGTCGATGGCGACAAACGCCCCGATCCCACCCGTGATTTGATCCGTATCGCCGTTGTCGAGCGCCACGGGATTAACGGCAACACCGCTACAGGTTTTGTCAGAGGGTTTGGCCTTAAAGCGGGGGCAATCGCTTCGACCGTTTGTCACGACCATCACAATATCGCAGCGGTTGGGGTGAACTACGATGACATGGCTCTGGCTGCGAACCGACTAGGCGAGATCGAAGGTGGTTTTGTCGTGGTGCGGGACGGCAAAGTTCTTGCTGAACTGCCACTTCCGGTGGCCGGATTGATGAGCCTTGAGAGCTTTGAGCATGTGCGTGATCGTTTGGTCGACCTGCGCGAGGCGGCACGGTCGCTTGGCGTTACGCTTGAAGAGCCATTCCTTCAGCTGGCTTTCCTCGCGCTTCCCGTGATCCCTGCGCTGAAAATCACAGACCGAGGCATGGTTGACGTCCACAAGTTCGAGCTGATTTCGTGAGTATCCTCTTTGTCACCGCCATGCGGAATGAGGCGATCCACCTGACGGAATGGATCGCCCAACACCGTGCCTTGGGCGTGGATCATTTTCTGATCTACACAAATGACTGCGACGACCTGACCACCGATATTCTTGATCGCTTCGCTGCCGAGGGGATCGTTACCCGCGTTCCCACTCAGAACGGGGAAAAGACCGTGCAATGGCGTGCACTTCATGCCGCCTCAAGCCATCCTTTGGTGAAATCGGCGGAATGGGTGGCCTTTGTCGATTGCGATGAGTTTGTCTCGCTCGCAAAACCCTATGAATCCCTTGCCGATCTTTTGTCTAAGACGCGCGATGTTGATGGTATCGCTGTCGCTTGGCGGCTCTTTGGGTCTTCTGGGGTCGAAGGTTGGACCACTGGCCTCACGATTGAACGTTTTACGATGGCTGCGCCTTTGGACATCGCGCTCCCCGCCGCTTGGTTCTTCAAATCTATAGTGAAGCCCTCGGTCTTTGGTCGGCTTGGTGTGCATCGCCCCCAGCAGAAAAAGGGCGAGGCACCGCGCTGGATCAATGGCGCAGGGCAAGTTCTTCCCGAGGGGTTCAGCCAAAACCCAAATCGGATCAACCTCTTTGGTCTTCAGTCCAAAGCGCCGCTTATTCAGCTTAATCACTATTCACTGCGCTCCGCCGAAGAGTTTCTGCTCAAGCGGCAAAGAGGGCTTCCGAACCGCACGACGCGGGCGCTGGATCTGGCCTATTGGGTAGAGCGGAATTGGAACATCGTCGAAGACCAAGGGATGGTCCGACACCACGCCGCGACCAAGGCCGAGGTTGAGCGGCTAACCGCTCTAGCGCCCGATTTGATGGAGCGTGCAAAGAGCGATGCGCGAGCACGCATCGACGCTCTTCGCCAAGATGCAGAAGTCGAGAATTTTCTTTGGATACTTAGGCTTGCAGGGGATAGCCATCCCCCAAACCCGCAGGCCACCAAATCTCATCTGGCACGTCTCTCAGTGATCCACAAAACCTAGCGTTTGTGGATCACCGCAACCTGACCGCGCTTGTTGATATTATAGCCAGCGTGGAACACGAAACAGCCCGAGATATCGACAATATGCTTGTTGAATTCGGCCTCTACCCG
>JAYPUF010000244.1:0-2334 GCA_038133925.1 Marivivens sp.
CCGAGTTAGCATTAATCTCAGACCCGGACAACGGGCACAATTGAGGCAGTTAAAGCGGTATATCCATGACGGAAATGGTCTATGGAACGATCCCAGCGCAAGCTGGAGATCCTATCATTCCACGTTGGTGGCGCACCATCGATAAACTCACGATGACGTGTGTCTTTATGCTATTCGGGATCGGGCTTTTGCTTGGGCTGGCGGCGTCTCCTCCTCTTGCCGCGCGCAATGGGCTTGAACCCTTTCACTATGTTTTGCGCCAAGCTTTCTTTGGCGGAAGCGCGATGTTTGTAATGCTTATCATGTCGATGATGTCGCCCACGATGGTGCGCCGTCTTGGTGTGATCGGGTTTTTGGGGGCATTTGTTGCGCTGGCCCTGCTACCCGTTTTCGGCACCGACTTCGGCAAAGGCGCGGTGCGTTGGTATTCGCTTGGCTTTGCTTCGTTCCAACCTTCTGAATTCCTCAAGCCAGGTTTTGTCGTTGTAGCCGCGTGGTTTATGGCCGCTGCTTTTGAAATTGGCGGACCTCCGGGGCGAATGTATTCGTTCATCCTTACCGTTATGATCTGCCTTATGCTCGCACTTCAGCCGGACTTTGGTCAGGCCTGCCTTGTGCTCTTTTCGTGGGGCGTGATGTATTTCGTCGGTGGTGCGTCCATGACGATCCTCTTGGTGCTTGCGGGTTTGGTGGTTGTCGCAGGGACATTTTCCTATGCGAACTCTGAGCACTTTGCCCGCCGTATTGACGGCTTCTTGAACCCCGAGATCGACCCACGCACTCAAATTGGCTATGCGACGAATGCGATCCGCGAAGGCGGTTTCTTTGGGGTCGGGGTCGGTGAGGGCCAAGTGAAATGGTCGCTTCCCGATGCGCACACCGACTTTATCATCGCAGTTGCGGCGGAAGAATACGGCCTCGTTTGTGTGCTCGCGATCATCACTCTTTATGCGATTATCGTTGTGCGTTCGCTTCTTCGCCTCATGAAGGAGCGTGATCCCTTTATCCGTCTGGCTGGCACTGGTCTGGCTTGTGCATTCGGCGTTCAAGCGATGATCAACATGGGCGTTGCTGTGCGTCTGCTTCCCGCCAAAGGTATGACGCTCCCCTTTGTCTCTTATGGGGGCTCGTCGCTCATCGCTGGCGGTATAGCTGTTGGTATGCTGCTCGCCTTTACGCGCACCCGTCCTCAGGGCGAGATCGGCGAAATTCTCCTTCGGGGGCGTCGATGAGCAAAGCGCCACTTCTTATCATCGCAGCGGGCGGCACGGGTGGGCATATGTTCCCCGCCCAAGCACTTGCAGAAGTCATGCTGTCACGTGGTTGGCGCGTAAGACTCTCCACAGACGAGCGCGGTGCCCGCTATACTGGTGGTTTCCCCGACGCTGTCGAGATCATGCAAGTCAAAAGCGCCACTTTTGCCCGTGGCGGCGCTGCTGCAAAGTTGCTCGTACCTTTCACAATTGGCGCGGGTGTTCTTGCTGCAACATGGCGAATGTTAATGGATAAGCCCGCAGTTGTCGTAGGCTTTGGTGGATATCCGTCGATCCCTGCGATTGCGGCCGCAACAATTCTGCGCCGTCCTCGGATGTTGCACGAACAAAACGGTGTGCTTGGCCGCGTGAACCAGCTCTTTGCAAAAAAAGTAGACGTGGTGGCGTGCGGGACTTGGCCGACTACGCTGCCCGATGGGATCGAAGGCATCCACACCGGCAATCCAGTACGTGCCGCGGTTATGCGCCGTGCTGCTGCGGGATATATCGAGCCGGGTGAATACCCAATGTCGATCCTTGTAATGGGCGGCTCGCAAGGAGCGCGCATCTTGTCGGATGTGGTGCCCGCTGCGATTGCGGCGCTTCCTGACGAACTCCGTCGTCATATCCGTGTAAGCCATCAAGCGCGCGCCGAAGATCGCTGGCGCGTCGCCGAAACCTATGCTGATGCTGGGATAAGTGCCGAGATCGAGCCCTTTTTTGATGATGTGCCAAACCGCATGTCAGAAGCCCAGCTTGTTATCAGCCGTTCAGGTGCTTCCTCGGTTGCAGACATCAGTGTGATTGGTCGTCCTTCGATCCTTGTGCCCCTTGCTGCTGCGATCCGTGACGAGCAAACCGCAAATGCTCAGGCGCTTGTGGATGCTGGAGGCGCAATTCGCATTCCAGAAACACAATTTAGCGTTGAATCTCTGGCCGAACAGATTCTAAACGTCCTCGGCAATTCGAGTGGGGCCGCGATGATGGCCTCTGCTGCTTTGTCATGCGGTATTCCAGATGCAGCCGACAGACTTGCCGCTCTCGTAGAGGAGCTGGCTTCAGGCGATAAGAAAGAAGAAGA
>JAYPUF010000245.1:0-2307 GCA_038133925.1 Marivivens sp.
GTTGTCATTGATGGCGGCCGCACGCGGCGGTCGCGCTATGACCCATCTTCTGGGATGTCGCGGCTCGTCACCGAGAAAGTGAGCAAGGCAGAAGCAACACAGCGCGCAGGTCGCGCGGGCCGTGTCGCCGAAGGGATTGCTTATAAACTCTGGACCAAAGGCGAGGACGGTGCACTTTCGATGTTCCCCCCAGCAGAGATAGTGGTCGCTGATCTTGCTGGTCTAGCCCTCGAAATGGCTGTTTGGGGAACGAGCGAGCTCCCATTCCTCACGGCCCCGCCTGAAGGCACACTGAGAGAGGCTGTTGCGCTCTTGAAGTCGCTCAACGCTGTGGACGAACAAGGTCGCATCACAGATCACGGCAAGAGCCTCGCTTCCCTGCCTTTGCACCCTCGACTTGCTCATATGCTCCAACTTGCTGGCAAAGCCGCCGCACCAATCGCCGGCATTCTCGCTGATCGTGATCCCCTAAGGAACGCGCCCGTTGACCTCGCGCTTCGGGTAAAAGCGCTGCGAGGTTCTTATCGCGGCCCTGGGCAACTTCACGCGCCAGCCGTCGCTCGAATACAGCAAGAAACGCGTCGTCTATCGCATGGGCTAGTCGAAAAGTCGTCAATGACGCTCGGCGAGATGGTTGCCCTGGCCTATCCTGACCGCATCGCGATGCGCCGAGAGGGTGACGCCCCTCGCTACATTCTTTCTGGTGGGAAAGGGGCTGTGCTTGACGCAGGTGATCCATTTGCAGGCCAGAAATTTCTCGTGGCGACTGATCTTGATGGCGACCCAAGGGAAGCACGTATTCGACAAGCAGCCCTTATCAGCGAAAGCGCTATCCGAGAGCTCTTTGCTGATCAAATAAGCGACAAGCAAACCTGTGAGTGGTCAAAGCGCGAACGACGCGTGATCGCACAAGAGGTTGAAATACTCGGTGCCCTGACCTTGTCATCTCAGAAATGGAGCACCGCCCCATCAGAGAATATCGCCCTCTCGATGCTTTCTGGCGTACGCGAACTTGGGATCAAACTCGAAGGCGCTTCCAAACGGCTCCGCGCACGCGTCGAGCTTTTGCGTCAGGGCGGTGCGGACCTTCCCGCGATGGATGACGAAAGCCTCCTTGCAACGCTGGAAGATTGGCTACTTCCACATCTCGGCGGCATCAGGACGGCAGATGATTGGAAGAGGTTCAACCCTCATGATGCGCTGATGGGCATGCTCGATTGGAACCAACAGCAAATGCTAGATCAACAAGCGCCCGCGCATTTCACAACCCCTCTCGGGCGCAAAGTCCCAATCGACTACGATGGTGAATTCCCTGAGATTACGCTCCGGCTTCAAGAAATGTTTGGCGTCACCCGCCACCCCGTGATTGGGCCCGAGCCAATCCGTGTGGTTCTTTTGTCGCCCGGAGGTAAGCCGATCCAGATAACGCGCGATATTCCCGGGTTCTGGGCCTCCTCCTATGAAGATGTGCGCAAAGATATGCGCGGACGTTATCCCAAGCACCCTTGGCCCGACGATCCAACCGTTGCCGAGCCAACGTTAAGAGCAAAACCTCGAACATAAAAAGGGACGCAAATTGCGTCCCTTCTGGTTCGTCGTCTGTAGGACTGATCAGTCCCACCAAGGTCCGTGGCAACCAGCAGGGCCGTCGATGCGTTCAAAGCCGTGCATGCCAAAGAAGTCACGTTGCGCCTGAACCAAATCAGTTGTGCCGCGACCACGCGCCATAGAGTCGACCCACGCCAATGCCGCCGAGAACGCAGGAACCGGATGTCCGCCAGAGATCGCAGCGGCAGTTACGCGGCGAAGCGCTGGTAGTGCTGACTGAAGTCGAGCAGCAAAAGCTGGCGCAAAGACGAGCTGACCGGCAGGGAGTTCACCGCGGAAAGCCGCCGAAATATCGTCGAGCAATGCAGAGCGGATGATGCAACCAGCGCGCCAAACCTCAGCAATGCGAGCGAAATCAAGATTCCAGCTATACTCGTCGGATGCAGCCGAAAGAATGCGGAAGCCTTGAGCATAGGCAATGATACGAGCCGCGAGCAGCGCGTTCTCATAGTCCTCGACCGAAAGATCAACCGAAAGCAGCGGCGTCTTGAGGATGGTTTCTCCAAGCTCGCGCGTCGCCTTTTCAGCTGACCAGCTACGAGCACCAACAGCCGCTTCAATTGCAGAGGCAGACTGACCGAGCTTGAGCGCTTCAATTGCGGTCCAGCGACCGGTGCCTTTTTGGCCAGCACGGTCAACGATTACATCAACCGCAGGGCCACCCGTTTGTTTATCGACAGCCTGAAGAACGATGCCCGA
>JAYPUF010000246.1:0-2301 GCA_038133925.1 Marivivens sp.
TCTGGCGCTTCCGTCCTTCGGGCCAATATTCCGAGATTAAAGAGTCGGCTAAAAATCTTCGCAAAGCCTAAAAGAGAGAGGCAACTGAGGTGCAAGATACAACATTGGTCGCCGCCTTTCTGGGGCTAGTCGAAGGTCTGACCGAGTTCATCCCCGTTTCCTCAACAGGGCACATTCTCCTCGCAGGGCATTTCCTTGGATTTGAAAGCGCGGGCAAGACCTTTGAGGTGGTGATCCAACTTGGTGCCGTCCTCGCCGTTCTCTCCGTTTATGCCAAAAAGCTCTGGGACGTGTTTTCGCGCGCCCCGAGCGACTCAACAGCGCGTCGGACGATTTACTCCGTTTTGATCGCTTTCTTTCCCGCTGTTGTGATCGGCGTTCTTGCGCATGATTTCATCAAGACCGTGCTCTTCGAGACGCCCAAACTTATTTCGATCATGCTGGTGCTCGGCGGGATCGTTCTTCTGTTTATCGACAAGATCGCGCCCGAGCCCAAACATCATGATGCCATGAACATCCCCTTGAGCAAGGCGCTGATCATCGGCTTTGTTCAATGCCTTGCTATGATCCCTGGTGTGAGCCGTTCAGGAGCAACCATCGTTGGCGCGCTTTCGCTTGGTGTGGAAAAGCGTGCAGCGGCTGAATTTTCGTTCTTTTTGTCGATGCCGACGATGGCAGGGGCCTTTGCTTACGACCTTTACAAGAACCGCGATGTTCTCGACATGTCGGCCATCAATGAGATCGCCGTTGGCTTTGTCATTGCGTTCATTTCGGGCGTTCTGGTCGTAAATTGGCTCCTCGGCTACGTGAGTCGTAATGGATATCGCATTTTTGGCTGGTGGCGAATCATCGTTGGAACCCTTGCTTTCATAGCGCTTTCGATGGGGTTCTGATTAATAGGTCAGTTAAAGTTACCTAAATTTTGAAATTATTTTCAAAATTATTGGCCCTAAACGCCAAAAACTCCAATTTAGGTCAGCATTGCTGACTTTTCATTCTTTTGGGTCCAAAGTATTCAGGCGCTCCGAATAGATTGCGGAGGATGGCCTGTGGCTACTCAGAAGATGCTCAAGTTTGTAGAAGTCGGTCGCGATATGCCGACCAAGCGTTCGGCTGACGATCGCAAGCAAGACTTCAACGAAATTTACGCCGAGTATGCAAAGGCAAAGGCCGAAGAGCAGGCCAGCCGCTGCAGCCAGTGTGGCGTTCCCTATTGTCAGGCACACTGCCCGCTGAACAACAACATTCCTGACTGGCTCCGCATGACTGCCGAAGGTCGTCTTGAAGAAGCCTATCAGATTTCGCAGGCGACGAACTCGTTCCCTGAAATCTGTGGCCGCATTTGTCCGCAGGACCGTCTGTGTGAAGGCAACTGTGTTATCGAACAGTCTGGCCACGGCACCGTTACGATCGGTTCGGTAGAAAAGTACATCACCGACATGGCTTGGGAAAACGGCTGGGTAAAGCCGATCGTTCCCACAGCAGAGCGTTCGGAAAGCGTTGCGATCATCGGCGCTGGCCCAGGTGGTCTTGCAGCTGCTGACATGCTGCGCCGCGCTGGCGTTCAGGTCACCGTCTATGACCGTTACGACCGCGCAGGCGGCCTTCTGACCTATGGTATTCCGGGCTTCAAGCTCGAGAAGGACATCGTGATGAAGCGCTTTGACCAACTCGTGCAGAGCGGTGTCGAGTTCGTTCTCAACTGCAACGTCGGCGAAGACATCACCTTTGATGCGATCCGCGGCAAGCATGACGCCGTCTTGATCTCGACGGGCGTTTATAAAACCCGCGACCTCGTTGCTCCTGGCTCAGAAGCAGCTGGCATCGTTCGCGCAATCGACTACCTCACCGCTTCGAACCGTCGTTCCTTTGGCGACGAAGTGCCCGAGTTCGAAAGCGGCGAGCTAAACGCAGAAGGCAAGAACGTCATCGTCATCGGTGGTGGCGACACGGCAATGGACTGTGTCCGCACCGCGATCCGTCAAGGCGCGACCTCGGTCAAATGTCTCTATCGCCGCGACCGCGCCAACATGCCAGGTTCGCAGCGCGAGACTCAGAACGCCGAAGAAGAAGGCGTAGAATTCGTTTGGCTTGCAGCGCCCAAAGGTTTTGTCGGTAGCGACAAGGTCGAGGGCGTCGAAGTTCAAAAGATGCGCCTTGGCGCACCTGATGCGTCTGGCCGCCAAATGCCCGAGCTGATCGAAGGTGCAGACTATGTCGAAAAGGCTGACCTCGTTGTCAAAGCACTTGGCTTCGAACCCGAAGACCTCCCCAAGCTTTGGGGCGTCGATGGTCTCGAAG
>JAYPUF010000247.1:0-2288 GCA_038133925.1 Marivivens sp.
TGCCAGCGCAAATACGGTGCTTGAGGCTTATGAAATCGTAGGCGAACCGCTCGCCGCTTGGGTGGCCGAGACCTCAAAACAAAATGCCTTGGCTCTGTTGCAAGATTGCGGAACAAAAGTGGATATCGTTGTCATTGACAGAGCGGGGAATGTGCTTGCCCGCAGTGCGCAATGATCCTTATCCTTGCAGGCACCTATGAGGCCCGAAAGCTATGCGAAATGGTCTCGGATTTGGATGTGACTGCTTCGCTTGCGGGGGTTACAGCTGCTCCTGTTGATCTAGGGGTCCACACGCGAGTTGGTGGTTTCGGCGGTGATGCGGGGTTTTTAAATTATTGTAAAAACAATTGCATACGGGCCGTTGTTGATACTTCTCACCCCTATGCGGCGAAGATCACAGAGCGCACCTTCCGCCTTTGCGCAAAGATGAATGTGCCTTATCTTCGGCTTGAACGTTCGGCTTGGCCGATCCGTAAGAATTGGACCGCCGCGCCCGACGTCGAAGCCGCAATCCGAGCAATTCCAAACGGCGCCCACGTGTTCCTCGCGACGGGCCGTCAGACCTTGGGCGAGTTCCAAGGTTTGAGCAAAGCCGAGGTCTATGTACGCGTCGTCGATGAAACCGATGCAGCGTTCCCGTTTCCCAAGGGGCGCTTTATTTATGGGCTTCCATCAAAGAATGTTGAGGACGAAAAGGCGCTGTTCTCTCTTTTGGGGGTTCGCTGGCTCATCACCAAGAATTCGGGTGGGAATGACGCGAAACTTCGCGCGGCCGATGAACTGGGTATTTCGGTTGTCATGATAGAGCGTCCAGCTCTTAGCGCGGGGCCAATTGTCGAAACGCCTGAACAAGCTGCTGCATGGATCCGAGCGCAATGCGGTTGATCCTCACTGATGATGACCTTGCATTCGGCGTGGACGCACTTTTGGCGATCGAGCCGCATTTCTCGAAAGTTGTGGATGTTGTCGAACCGAGTTTGAGACGGCAAGAGACGGGCTTTGCGACACTTCTATGGGCCATCGTTGGGCAGCAAGTGAGCGTGGCCTCTGCTGAGGCCGTTTGGGCACGACTTGTAGCGGCGGGGATGACCGACCCCAAACGAATTATAGAGACTTCTGGCGACGAGCTTGGTGCGCTCGGTCTTACGCGGCAAAAACAGCGCTATGCAAAGGCCTTGGCCGAAAGTGGTATCGATTTCATTGCTTTAGACAGGCAAGCAGACGCGGATGCCTTGGCGCGTTTGGTGCAAGTCACTGGGATAGGGCGCTGGACTGCAGAGCTTTACCTGATGTTTGCAATGGGCCGACCTGACGTTATCGCTGCGGGCGATTTGGCCATGCAAGCCGCAGCTCAGGAGCTTTGGGGTCTAGCGAGCCGTCCGACGGAAAAAGAGTTGCGGCACCTTTCTGAAGCTTGGGCCCCTTGGCGAGCGGTTGCGGGCAGGCTTTTGTGGGACTACTACTTGCGCGACCGCAGCAAAGGAGATCAGCGATGACACGGGCACTTCAATCAGGACGCCGCGAACCCGTTTCGGGAGAAATCCGTTCGGCTGTGATCTTCTTGCATGGCTATGGTGCAAACGGCGAAGACCTTTTAGGTCTTGCTGATCCGCTTGGGGAACATCTTCCCGACACTCTTTTCCTTGCTCCGGACGCGCCAGAAAGCTGCGCGGGTGCGCCCTTTGGCTACCAATGGTTCCCAATCCCTTGGATTGACGGCTCTAGCGAGGAAGAATCCCGCGCCGGACTTTACCGTGCAGCAGAAGACCTCAATGCGTTTTTGGATGGGGTGATGGTGGATGAAGACCTTCTCCCCGAGCAAGTGATGGTACTGGGCTTTTCCCAAGGTACGATGATGGCTCTCCATGTGCTGCCGCGCCGAGAGGATGAAGTAGCGGGCATCTGTGCGTTTTCAGGACGTTTGCTTGAACCCGAACTTCTTGAGGATGAACTTCAGTGCCGCCCGCCTGTTCTTCTTGTGCATGGTGATCAAGATGATGTCGTGCCAATTCAATCTCTTCCTCAAGCCGCCGAGGCGCTTCAGAAGGCAGGTTGGAAAGAAGTTTACGCTCATGTCATGAAGGGAACGGCCCACGGGATCGCGCCAGATGGTCTCTCGGTTGCGCTTGCCTTTATGCGTGATCGCCTAGGTTACTCCTGAGCCCACAGAAAACTGGACCAAATGGATCTTCTGCTATAGTCTAAGAAAAAAGCTAAAGAGCAGGCAAATCTATGAAAACCAAAGTTATCGCGCTTTTGAGTGCGTGCAGCGTTTTGGCTGCATGCGG
>JAYPUF010000248.1:0-2270 GCA_038133925.1 Marivivens sp.
GACTTCCCAAAGGGGCCATTCATTGCTCATCGGTGTCTCCTATTCCGCAGCCATTTTGCGTGCGCGTTTCTTTGCAGCATGCGCCATGAGGCCATCACGGACCCACTGCCCATCGGCCCAAGCGTCTTGACGAGCTTCCATGCGTTCGTTGTTACACGGACCATTTCCGTTCAACACGTCAAAGAACTCGGTCCAATCAGGTTCGCTAAAGTCATAGTGACCGCGTTCTTCGTTCCATTTGAGATCAGGGTCAGGGACGGTTAGGCCAAGGTATTCAGCCTGTGGCACGGTCTGATCCACAAACTTCTGGCGAAGCTCATCATTGGTATTGATCTTGATTTTCCACGCCATGTTTTGGGTGGAATGTACGGACTCTGCATCAGACGGGCCAAACATCATCAGAGAGGGATACCAGAAGCGGTTGAGTGCATCCTGAGCCATCCTCTTTTGCTCTGGCGTGCCTTGCGCCATCTTCATCATGATGTCGAAGCCTTGGCGCTGATGGAAAGACTCTTCCTTACAGATACGGATCATTGCGCGGCTATAGGGACCATAAGAGGTGCGCTGGAGCGGCACCTGATTCATGATCGCGGCGCCATCGACAAGCCAACCCACGGCACCGACATCCGCCCAAGTGAGGGTCGGATAATTGAAAATCGAGGAGTACTTCATCCGTCCCGAAAGGAGCTGTTCGGTCAGATCATCGCGGCTCACACCGAGAGTCTCGGCCGCGCAATATAGATACAATCCGTGTCCCGCTTCGTCTTGAACTTTGGCGAGAAGGATCGCTTTGCGTTCTAATGTCGGCGCGCGCGTGATCCAGTTCCCTTCAGGCAATTGACCAACGATTTCAGAGTGAGCATGTTGACCGATCTGTCGGATCAAAGTCTTGCGATAACCCTCGGGCATCCAGTCTTTTGGCTCTATCTTCTCGCCGGCATCAATGCGCGCCTGAAAATGGATTTCTTCTGGCGTCATCTCAGAGCGAGCCTTGCCGCCCTCGGACTTGATCATTTGTGCGTACATTCGTTCCTCCCCGAAACGCTGCGCTTGGGAGTGAACTTATACGATTAGGCGTCGCCGCTCAAACAATATGTTACCGTATTTGTAAAATTTACAAAAAATGGTAACACTAATTCAGTCATCCGCGATCAAATTCTGATATTCGGCAAGGAAAACCATCTCAGGATCAACGTCTTGATAGGAAAGTCCCTGCTCTTCGATCCACGCTTCAAGCATATTGAACATATCGCCCGCTTTATACTGAGCTGGCCGATAACGCGTGTTCCAACTATTGCCGCTCCAATCATCCCACGGTCTCTCGACGCAAATGTGCTTTCCAATACGAGAGTTTTGAATGATGCACTTACCGACAGATTCGAACGTCGTCTTGCTGATCTTGCCATGAGGTGCGTCGTATGACGACAAGAGCGCGAGGTCGCAGCTATATCCTTCGATGTTTGATCCTGAATAAGGTGTTGCACGGACCCCCTCGAACCATTGCCGTCCGAGACTCATTGTACCTTGGATTGCGCGTTCGGAACCATCATGACAAAAATCACAGTTATCAAAGACAAAGCCGAAGCGGGTGCGAATATCGGTGCTCGGGGCGGTCACCCAAGACATAGGCGCACGAGAGCCCAACGAACGGATCGTGCACTGTTCGAACCAAGCAGTAGATTGGCCGAAAATAAAGTCGACATCGCCTTCAATGTCGCTCTCGATAATGCAGCTCCGAACGGTCGCACCTTTGTAGGGTGATTGCAGATAAAGCGTGTCCTGAAAACTTCTGAGGCGCACATTCTTTAGCAAGAGACGATCCGCGCCCGCGCTCAGCAATGCTACTGCCTGATGTTGGCCCTTTGCAAATTGACCACTAGCATTCTTTTCCGTCGAGCCTGTTTGTTCGCGATCGCAGTTATAGGTGTTCTGGATGGTCAGGTTAAAGACCTCCAGATCATCGGCCTCAACCCGAAAGACCGAGGCATTTGCCGTAGTGATAAATCCGCGCGATCCGATACGCTCAAATATCTCGCGCACACTTCGGGGGGCTTTGGCAAATTGCGCGTTAAAACGCTGGCGGTATTCACGGCCAGTCATTTCCGCGTCTATATTCTCGTAAACGAGGATATCACTCGGTGCATCACCAAGCCCAAAGATGGTCAACGGGCCCGTTGTTTTTGGCACATAGACTAGGCCCTGATACTGACCCGGTCTCACACCTATAACCATGCGCCGGTGGGGATAGCGGAGATCTGCTACATGATTAA
>JAYPUF010000249.1:0-2249 GCA_038133925.1 Marivivens sp.
CGGGTGCGGTCCCCGATCCAGATCATATGGCCAGAACCCGCAAGCCAATTGCCCGAGGTCGAATCAAGACGACAGAGCGCTTCTTCATACTCAAGCAGCAAAGCTTCGTGGCTGGTGAAGAAATCGACCGTCTGCATGGCGTGCGCAGCTTCTGCACGAATGCCTGCCGCTTCCATGAAATCGAGCGTGTCACTGATACGGTTCGCAAGTTCGCGGTATTTCTCAGCCTCTGGCGACGCTGTAAAGCCAAGCGTCCACGAATGCACCTTGTGCAAGTCAGCGTAACCACCGGTTGAAAATGCGCGAAGAAGGTTTAGCGTTGCCGCGGCCTGTGTATAGGCTTGGAGCATACGGTCCGCGTCAGGGATACGTGCCTCAGGGGTGAAGTCGAAGCCATTGACGATATCGCCGCGGTAGCTGGGAAGCTCTACCCCGTCGATCACCTCTGTTGGTGCCGAACGCGGCTTTGCCATCTGACCTGCCATACGGCCAACCTTTACGACAGGTACTTTGGCGCCATAAGTCAGCACCATCGCCATCTGAAGCATAACCTTGAAAGTATCGCGGATGTTATCAGCGCTGAATTCAGCAAAGCTCTCGGCGCAATCGCCGCCTTGAAGAAGAAAAGCCTCTCCGCGCGAAACGGCTGCGAGCTTGGCCTTGAGGCTGCGTGCCTCGCCGGCAAAGACCAAGGGCGGATAGCTTGCAAGCTTCGCTTCTACAGCGTTCAGCTTTGCCCCGTCCGTATAGTCGGGCATCTGAACTCGGGGCTTGGCGCGCCAGTCAGATTTTTGCCACTCGGTCATTGTCTTGCTCCGTAATCATAAAACATGAAGTGATATCGCTATCGCGATACAGAAATGATCGTATAGACGGGTAAAAAAAATTAGACCAATGTTCAATTCGGTTAATTTTGCCTCTCGAAAGATTTTAAGAATAGTCAGAAAGCGACCCCCTTGCCGTTTGCGTGCAAACAGTGTTTCGCTCGTTTCAAAGCAAAATCTCTTCAGGTGAGTCTAGAGAATGGAAATCGAACCGCAGATCGTTGACATTGCAGCGCCTGCCAAACCAAAGCGCTTTTATTTCGTGCTCCTAGATCAGTTCACGATGCTTTCGTTTTCATGTGCGGTGGAATGCCTTCGCATTGCCAATCGAATGTCAGGCAAAAAGCTCTACGATTGGAAACTTTGCGGTGAAACTGAAGGCCACGTAAGCTGTTCAAACGGTGCGGAATTCCGTCTCGACGGCGAGCTTCCCGACGTTGCGCGCGATGACGTGATCGTCGTTTGTGGCGGTATTGATGTTCAAAGCGCGACCACCAAGAAACTTGTAGGTTGGCTTCGCCGCGAAGCGCGTAAGGGTGGCAAAATCGGCGGATTGTGCACTGCGTCTTATTCTCTCGCAAAGGCTGGGCTGCTCGATGGCAAGAAAGCCACGATCCACTGGGAGAATCAGGACAGCTTTATCGAAGAGTTCGAAGAGGTGAACCTGACCAAGTCGGTCTTTGTAGCAGATGGCAATCGCCTGACGACAGCGGGCGGTACATCATCGATCGATCTCTTTATCAAGATTATCGCGGATGAGCATGGCGAAGACCTTGCCAACGCTGTTGCGGACCAGTTGATCTATTCGTCGATCCGGACGGACCAAGACACGCAACGCCTCTCGATTCCCACGCGTATCGGTGTGCGCCACCCAAAGCTGAGCCGCGTCATCCAAATGATGGAAAAGAACATCGAAGAGCCAATAAGCCCTGCGGTTCTTGCCAAAGATGTTGGCATGTCTACGCGTCAGCTAGAACGGCTCTTTCGTAAATACCTTATTCGCAGTCCAAAGCGCTATTACATGGAGCTCCGCTTGCAAAAGGCGCGTAACCTTTTGATGCAGACGGACATGAGTGTAATCAACGTCGCGCTCGCTTGCGGATTTGCTTCGCCTTCGCATTTCTCCAAATGTTATCGTGCGCATTACAACACCACGCCCTATCGTGAGCGCGGAAGTCATGCGACAAAGGGTGAGGAATTCGAGGAGTGAGTAATCAGGGCGAGAGTCCCTGTATTGCGAACAATCCATACGTGTTGATGCCGTAACGTAATTCAGTTCGATTAGCCTAATAAACACTGTAATTAAGGCAAATCGACTGCTTGTTTCGTGAGTTCAATCTTTTCTTTCACCAAACCGCGCTCTAATTTTGACGCGGATATCTTCATCCGACAGGGAGAATAAAAATGAAGAAACTACTTCTCGCA
>JAYPUF010000250.1:0-2190 GCA_038133925.1 Marivivens sp.
AGCCATGGCCTCGCCATGAAGACCGCGATCGAGTTCTGGCGCTCGAACAAGCCGCATACAATGGGCACGCTTTACTGGCAGATCAACGACACTTGGCCTGTCGCAAGCTGGGCGAGCCTTGAATACGGCGGCGGTTGGAAGTCAGTGCACTATATGGCCAAGGGCTATTTCTCTGACATCCTCGTCACCGCGCAACCCGATCCAGCAACGGGTGATACGGTGCTTTGGGCGATCAATGATACGCCAGCCGCTCAGGACATCACCGTCCGCACGCGGGCGATTACGGCTGGCAAAACGAGCATGCGTGATCTTGCGCCGATCAAGGCGACGATCCCGACTGATCGTGCAATTGAAATCGGCCGCGTGACCAAAGGAACCCTCGCGGCGGAAGAGTTCATCGTCTTCGAATGGTCCGGCAATGGTCACAAGGGCGAGAACTACTATCTCCCGCTACGTCCCAAGGCCTATGACTTTGGAGCTCCCAGCGTCACTGCCACTGAGAACGCAGATGGTTCCGTAACGCTGGTGTCTGACCTGCCTGCGCTCTACGTCACGTGGGATCATGGGGGTGACAATGTTTATAGCGACAACTGCGTCACGCTTCTTCCGGGCGAGCCAAAAACCTTGTCTGTGACCCGTGAGCGGTCTTCGCATCTACCAGAAAACGTCAAAGGAATAAAATTTCTTGGCGCAAAATGACGTAAAATGAGGGAAACCCTCATTTAAGCATTGCAGCCTTACGGACGACGTTGAAAACTGTGGTATGAGCAACAGACCAACAGTCAAAGACGTCGCCCGCGAAGCTGGCGTAAGCGTCACCACCGTAGACCGTGCCCTTAACGGCCGTGCCGTCGTGCGCGAAGACACCATGCGGCGCATTGCCGAGGCTGCGCACAAGGTCGGCTATCATGCGCGTGGCCTGATCAACCACCGTCTCAATACGGTCGCGCCCGAAATGACCTTTGGGTTCATCTTGCTCAAGGAAAAGCACGAATTTTATCAGCAGTTTGCCCGTGAATTAGAGGCCGCCGTTGCAGCCCGCACCGATGTGCGGGGCCGCGCAATTATCCGCTATGCGACCTCGCAAACACCCGAACATTTCGCCGAACACATCGCCACGCTCGGGGCCAATGTGGACGCCATCGCAAGCGTTGCGGTGAACCACCAAAAACTAAGCAATGTGGTTGAGGATCTTCGCGAGAAGGGTGTGCTAACCTATTCTCTACTCAACGATTTTGCCCAAGGCGTGCGGCGCAATTACCTTGGTCTCAATAATATGAAGGTCGGCCGCGTTGCGGCTTGGACCCTGACGCGAGGCGCCTGTAATCCTGGCCCTCTTGCGATTTTTGTCGGTGGAAACCGCTGGCATGGTCACGACCTGCGCGAAGTGGGTTTCCGCAGCTTTGTGCGTGAAAATACTGATGGGTTTCGCGTCCTCGATACGATCGTCAACCTCGAAGCGCGACAGGTGACCTATGAGGCCGTTCATGACCTTATTGACCGCTATCCCGAGCTAAGTGGCATCTATGTGTCGGGTGGCGGGATGGAAGGCGCGATTGCCGCCGTTCGTGAGGCCTGCCAACCGGGCCAGCTCCCGCTTGTTGTGAATGAGTTGACAAGCGAAAGTCGCGCCGCGCTTCAAGATGGATACCTTACGACCGTCATCTCAACACCGCTCCAGCAGCTCTGCCATGATCTGGTTAATATGATGGTAAACGACCGTAATCATCAATCTGACCCTACCTTTGGCCAGCATTTCTTGGAGCCAAGGCTTATCGTGCCCGACATGCTCTGATGAAAGTTTTACGTCACCTTAACGGTGCGCACGTTTTCCCCGTGGGGAAGGTCTTAGACGGACTCGGGTAGAAATATCCTTGGCTCAAGAATACGCCGCCCAGTTGGAAGGCTCGTGTCTCCCTGCCGCACGCGGATCATCGCATCAATAAGATCGCGACATAGCTCGCGCAATGGCGTCGAGATCACCATCGTGACGTAGCCATCTGCCAGCGCCGCGCGTCGATCATCGGTCAACTCATTCGCGATCAGCGTCACTTTGCCCGCGGGTCTCTTTTCCCTCAGAGCGGCGATTGCCCCTTCGACGCCACCTCCGGCGACGTAAATCGCACGAAGGTCCCTATGCCGCTCCAACAGGTCGAGCGTCGCTTCATAGGTCACTTGGCGCGTATCAAG
>JAYPUF010000251.1:0-2179 GCA_038133925.1 Marivivens sp.
TCATTCCGGGCACCAACAGCTTCACCGATGCTGATCCGCTGCTTCTCTCGATCAAATCGACCTCGTTCGGTTCGGTTGGCGCACTGATCAACTTTGTTGTTGCTTACTTTGTCTCGAATGCAACCGACGACGTTCCGGCCGACGTTCAGGAGCTCGTAGAGAGCATCCGCGTTCCCCGTGGCGCAGGTTCTGCAGTAGACCACTAAGCTTAAACGGTCTGGCCTTCGGGCCAGCCTCGTTCCATATTACAGAAGCGGGCTCCAGAGGCCCGCTTCACTCAAGGGACGGAGGCAAAATTGGGTGACACCTCTATAGACATCGGTCGCTTTCTCAGAAGCACACACCCATACGATCTCCTTGATCCCAAAAAACTTTCTCCCATCGAGAACAGATTTGAGCATATCACTCTCGCCGCCGGCGTAACCGTGTTCTCTGTTGGTGAAGTCTGCGATTACATTTACCTCATCGAAGAAGGCACCGTCGAGATTTCGGACAGCCACGGTGCACTTGTGTCGATCCTTCAGCCGCGCAACCATTTCGGCGAGCGTGGCGCACTGCGCGACGGTATTGCGGCAACGACGGCCAAGACCTCGTCACAGGCATCACTGCTTCGAATTGCACGCTCGTTCTTTCTCAAGATGCTCTCAGACCACGAGACACTTGCCCGCTATTTTCGCCGTGGCCAACCGCGTCAAAACCAACTTGGCGGCCTGACCACTCTTCCTGTGAGCGAACTGACCAAGCGCACGCCGATCACCTGTACCTCGAGCACCAGCATCGAGAACGCCGCGCGCCTCATGCGCGATCAAAAGATTTCCTGCCTTGGGATCGAGGACGACGGTCACCTGACCGGCATCTTAACGATCCGTGATCTGACAAACCGCGTTTTGGCCGAAGGCCGCGACCCCAAAGGCCCAGTGAGCGAAGTGATGACCCCGAAACCGGTCACGCTCCCGCCCGCTTCGCTTGGGTCCGATGTGCTTCATGCAATGGTCGAAAAGAACATCTCGCACCTTCCCATCGTAGAAGGCACCAAGCTTGTCGGGATCGTTACGCAAAGCGATCTGACACGTCACCAAGCCGCGAGCCAAAGCCAAATTGTCGCCGATCTTGGCGCATCTCAGAGCGTCGAAGAGCTTGCCCATTCGACCAAGCGTCTGCCTGAACTTCTCGTTCAACTCGTCGGCGCTCATCTAGCCCATGATGTCGTCACCCGAAAAATTACAGACGTGGCCGACATCGTAACCAGACGCCTCGTCAAACTTGCCGAAGCAGAGTTCGGCCCCGCTCCTGTGCCGTTTTGCTGGGCCGCCTGCGGGAGTCAGGGACGCCGCGAACAGACCGGCGTTTCCGACCAAGACAACTGTCTCATCATCGACGACAGCGCCACTTCGGATGACATGGTCTATTTCGAACGATTGGCAAAATTCGTGAGCGATGGGCTCAATGCCTGTGGCTACGTTTACTGCCCTGGTGACATGATGGCGACAGCCAAGCGTTGGCGTCAGCCGCTCGCTGTTTGGCTTGAGTATTTCCGTAAATGGATCTCCTCTCCCGACCCAGAGGCACAGATGCTTGCCTCGGTCATGTTCGATCTGCGACCCATCGCAGGCGCCGGCACGCTCTTTGATCGGCTCCAGAACGAAGGACTGGCTGCCGCCTCAAAGAATTCGATCTTTGTCTCCCATATGATCGGCAATTCGCTGAGCCATACGCCGCCGCTTTCGCTCCTTCGCGGCTTTGCTACGATCAAATCGGGCGAACATCGCAATCAGCTTGACCTCAAGATGAACGGCGTTGTGCCTGTGGTGGATATTGGCCGCATCTACGCGCTCAAAGGCAAGCTGAGTGCCGTCAATACCCGCGCGCGCCTCGATGCCGCAGTAGAAACGGGCCTCCTCTCTGGTTCGGGTGGACGCGACCTCATCGCAGCTTATGACACGATTGCCACCACAAGGCTTGAACACCAAGCCAATCAAATCCGTCGCGGCGAAAAGCCCGACAACTTCCTCACGCCCTCCAGCCTTCCCGCTTTCGAGCGCAGCCACCTCCGTGACGCCTTTGTTGTTGTGCGTTCGCTGCAATCCACGCTCGGCGCTTCTGTCGTCAGATAAGGACTCTTTATGCTCTACGACCTCATCGCAACGATTGTTCTCGGCGTCGGCGTCGCAGGCATCGT
>JAYPUF010000252.1:0-2178 GCA_038133925.1 Marivivens sp.
ACCGCGCGATCAAGAGTGGCCTGAGGGCTGATGGTTATCACCGTCGCGCCCGGACAGGCGGCAGAAAAAGCAGCGGCGGCATACCCCCCCATCGAGGCCCCATAAAAGACCACGCGATCGAAGGTTTCAAAAAACCCGTCGTCGCGGAGCGTATCAAAGAAGTCATGTACAGCATCGTCACGATACCATGTCCAATCATGTGCCATGAGGCCAAGGATGGACCAGCCATGGCTCTTGATGAAATCAAACCCCCAAGGAAGCCGCGTACCCCCATGCTCAAACACATGGTCAAGGTTCTCAAAGGTAACGACGAGTGTTGAGCCTTCACGAACATGCAAAGCCGTGTGCTGATCCCCGAGCTCTTTGAAAAAGCCGCGCTCGTCGCCAAGCTTTATAAGCTCGCGTCGCCATTCGTCTTTATCAAGGGTCTCACTGAGATCCGCCATGTTCGAAATCCGCCTGTCTTCTTTTGCCATCTTACCGTCGATCTTTCTTAAGAAGATTCAACGGCTGATTGGCTTGGTTTTTGAAACAATACGGCAGGCATAATTAGTTTTCCAGCTATTCGCACAACAATCTTAATAAGAAATCGACACACCACAGAAGCGAGTCCAATTCGCAACGCATTTTCACCAAGGGTCAACATGCCATTGGACTGACATGAAATTCGCGGTAAATCTCGCGCTATGATTGACACCGAAAACCCTGTTTTTGTCCGTTCACTTGCTGCGCTCTCATTTAATGGAGCCGCGGTGATTGATGCGATTGAGACAGAGTTGGGTGACACTGTTCTTTTTACGGCGGGCGGGCTAACACCAGACGGGATCGCAACGACACTCCCCCGCAAAGCCGAAGTCAGTCTTGGTGGAGCGGCAATGCTCCGGCTCGAAGGCCAAGGCGCCTTGGCGATCAAGATCGGGAATGAGACGCAAAAGCTGACGCCGCTTCCACATGACCTTGATCTGCTGGCAGGGCGCAATGTGGCGCTGGCGTTTCGCAATGGCGAACACTTAGGCGCGGTGATGGACTGGCTTCGCTATCACAGGCGTTACTTTGGAATGAACGGCGCCGTGATCTTTGAGCGCGCCGAAAACGATGACGGCTTTGCCGATGCGTTGAGCACCGCTCTGATTGCCGAAAAGATCGACACCCGCGTGGTCTATGTCCGTTGCAGCGTTCCCTTGGGCAAAGCGGGGCTCCCTCCAGAGCAGCACCCGTTCAATGTCGCGGAATCCCCCGGCAAGGATCGGATGGAGTTGCCCGATGTAGACCCGTGGACGTCACCGCTTGGTGAGCCACTGATCTTTGAAATCGCACGTCAGAGGTTTCTGGGCCGCGCTCGCGCAGTTGCAAATCTAGACCTACATGATCTGATTTTTCCTGTGGGTGGGCGCGGTACAGTTTTCGATGCGGCACTGCGCGCGCAAAGCGGTGTGGTCGCCATGCACGGACGGCACTGTTATCCTTGGGCCGTGAAAAAGGGCGAGCGCCCAGAATTCGGCGACCATATCTGCGTTCAGTTCGACACGCCAAAGATACGATCGCGCTGGTGCGTGGCACCGGCCAAGCTTGCCCGAGATGCGTATTGGAAATTCACGCGGATCGCCAACGCCGAAGCCGCCATGCCGCCCTTCCCCTTCTTGCGTTGCATGGGTATTCGGCACGCCAACGACAAAGTCAGTCAGATTGTGCCGAAGTCCTCTCTCGTAGAAGCGCCCCAGCTTTTGGAGTTGATGGAAAAGGCCTTTGGCCATGTGCCGCAGCGTGTTCCCGATCTTGAAAAACCCAAAGTCGATTACAGAAGCAACTTTACCACCATCGTCACCACGATGAAGAACGAAGGGCCCTTTATCCTTGAATGGATCGCATACCACCGCGTCATCGGGGTCGAAGGGTTCCTTGTTTACACCAACGACTGCAATGACGGGACGGACACATTCCTCGAACTTTTGCAAGACAAGGGCTACTGCCAGCACCGAGATAACCCGTTCAAGGGCACCGACCTCAAACCCCAGCACGCCGCACTTCAAGCCTCGGAGAGCGAAGAGCTATACACCAAAGCCGACTGGCTTATCTGTATGGATGTGGACGAATACATCAACGTAAAGGTGGGCGATGGCACTTTGGGAGACCTCTATGGCCGTCTTCCCGATGCGAACCTCATCTCGTGCACCTGGC
>JAYPUF010000253.1:0-2174 GCA_038133925.1 Marivivens sp.
GTCTGGCCCGTCGCGCCAAAGCCTTTGCCGTAGAAAAGCGTTCCATCCGCAAGTGCGATACAAGCGGTCGGTTTCTCCTGAATGCTGTTCGGCATGGCAACGACTCCCAAGTGGTTAAACAGCCGCGTAACTAAGGGCGAGACAAGGCGCGGTCAAGGCAAGTTTGACGCAAAGTTACGCTACGCCGCGAATGGTTGAAAGGGGCACTGCTTCGGGGTATGAGGTGCTTTGTGTTATCGCTCCCAACAAGGACAGATATATGGATATGCGCAGCCGCATCAGCGCCAG
Organism: Marivivens sp.; assembly: GCA_038133925.1. GTDB lineage: Bacteria > Pseudomonadota > Alphaproteobacteria > Rhodobacterales > Rhodobacteraceae > Marivivens. Next base: position 289 of record JAYPUF010000253.1, read on the forward strand.
CCTCAAAGAGGCAATGAAGGCCAAGGATGCTGACCGCCTTTCGACCCTTCGTTTGATCAATGCCGCCATCAAGGATCGTGAAATCTCGGCCCGTGGCGATGGCGACGAAAACGAGATCGGGGACGATGTTGTTCTCGCCATCCTTGGAAAGATGGTCAAGCAGCGTCAGGAAAGTGCCCGCCAGTATGAAGAAGGCGGACGACTCGAGCTTGCTGAAAAAGAACTCGCCGAAATTCGCGTGATCGAGGATTTCCTTCCGCGTCAGCTCGATGCCGAGGAAACAGCCGCCGCCATCGACGAGGCCATTGCTTCGACCGGTGCCGAATCTATTCGCGACATGGGCAAAGTGATGGGGGCTCTCAAGGACAAATACACAGGCCAAATGGACTTTGGTGCGGTGGGACCGATGGTCAAAGCCAAGCTAGGCTAGAGACCAAACGATCAGGAAACACGGGCCGCCTCTTTTAGGCGGCCTTTTTCATGCGGATTTGATTGCTTCCATCAGTTCGACATAGAGCTGCTTGCGCTCGGGCGGCGTAAGGAATGACCCGATCTCGACGACACGAGCGCCGCCATTCAGGGTCAGGTAGTTTTCAACGGGTCCGCCTTTGGGATGCATTTCGACTCTGACCCAATATGGGTTGGCCTCCCAGTCGCGCTTGCGTCCATTGGGATCATGGCGCGTGAGATTGACCGTCTCGCTCTGGATCACAAGCTCTTCAAGGATTTCACCGTCACGGTAGCTTCGGTTGAGCGCGGCCCAGAGCGCCCAGACAGCGAGAGCGAGAAACGGCAACAGCCCCCAAAGCAACGCAGTACCGATCACGGCAAAGAGCGGCACAGAGATGGTGACGATCGTGCCGCCGACAAACCAGACGAAACCTTTTTTCGGCAAAGACCGATAGGGCCAAAGGTGGAGTTCCTTTGCGCGGCGGCCGTCTTCGTTTTGGGTTTCAAGCCATTCGTAGGGCATTTTCGACTATGTTCCGTTGAGACTCCGAGGGAAACATAGTCGGGCAAGTGGTCTCAGCAAGTCGCGCCTATGTCGCAGGTCGGGAGCCGAGGGGTTCAAATGGTCGCAAGCGATATCCGTCGGGATCTGCAAAGACACATTGGTAATTGCCGACCTCTTCGCCGATGCGTCGATACCACTTGCGTTCAGGTGGCAAAATCCAATTGGTGCCGTGCGTCTCAAGTCGCGAGATGATCGGGGCGAGAGCAGGGACTTCAAATTGGATGTTGAACCCTGGTGGTTGGCTGATGGGTCCATCTTGCAGGCCGAAGGTCCGCCCAAGGCCGATCTGGTCCAGCATAAGATATGCCCCACCAAGCCTTAGCATGGCAAAGCCTTCTTCGGGGCGCTGATAATCGACGCCGAAGCCAATCACCTCGCAATAGAAGTGCAGCGATGTTTTGAAATCGGTAACGCCGAGTTCGGGGATGAGCGCTGGATACATACTTTCACCTCGTGACCTGTCGGCAATCTAACAGCTCCAAAAGAAAAAGCCCCGCACAGAGCGGGGCTTTTCCTGATTTTCTGAAGAGCGTGCCTTAGTGGGCGTGGCTCTTGTCCCAGTCGGACTGCTTGGGCAGCTGCTCGAAGGTGTGTTCGGGCGGCGGCGAGGGCAGGGTCCACTCGAGGGTGTCAGCATACTCGTTCCACGGGTTCGGCTCGGTCACGCGGCGGCCTGCAAGCAGGGTGTAGGCGAGAACACCGATGAAGAACACGAAGGACGCGAAGGCGATGAACGCACCGATCGACGAGATGTAGTTCCAGTGCGCAAAGGCCTCCGGATAGTCGATATAGCGGCGTGGCATACCCTGACGGCCAAGGAAGTGCTGCGGGAAGAAGGTCAGGTTTGCACCGATGAACATCATCCAGAAGT
>JAYPUF010000254.1:0-2141 GCA_038133925.1 Marivivens sp.
CGGCGACGTCGAATGAATATCTTGCCCCAGCCGCCCCAATTTCCAACCGAAGGCGCCTCTGGATCGCGCGGAAAGCGAATGCGCCAGCCTTCGGGAAGGGTCATGCCTGCCTCTTCCAGCCGTTCAAGCATCCAAACCAACGGAATGTTGGAAAGTTGACGTGAAGCCTCGTGCCCTCCAAGTTGGCCGCCAATATCGCCATGTGTGCCGCGAAACCAAACCTGTTCAACCTCACCCATTCGCATGCCATCGGTCACCCATAGGACAGGATCATAGGCGCGCCTCGTCTCATCTAGGGCGAGAGCATGATATCCGCGCAGAACGTGCCGACCGATGTTGTGGTCATGAAAGTTTTGGGCGTCTGGAACAAAGCGCCAAATGATAGGAATTTTAAGCCCCAGCGCTTTGACAGTGTCCCAAACGCCAATCGCTTCGATCTTAGTCTCGGGATAGCAATAGAGTTCGCGAAACTTGCCGACATGGGGATTTTCCCGTCCGGCACGGTAGTACCGATAAGCGAGGTCCACGTTACGAGAGGTCGCGTGTTCATTTCGCAAAAGTCCAATGCGCCCGATGATCCCAGCAAGCGAACGCACCGCAAAGGCTCCAAGAGAATAGCCAATCAGAACGATACTATCGCCCTCATGATATCGAGAAGCGAGAACACCATATGCTCTCCGAATTTGCTGATTGATGCCCTTGCCGGTCATGACGTCATAAGCGCTCTTCCAGTCACGCCATTGAATCCCCGCTTCGTAGTAAACAGTGACGTTCGTCGTGCGCCCGACCTCGCTCAATAGTTTGAACGTTTGGCCTGCATTGGTTTCATATCCGCGCTCTAGGCTCGACATTGTGCCGTCAAGGATCACTACGTGGAGCGCAGGTCCTCGTTTTCGCAGAGCACCTTCTTCGTGACGTGGCCTTCGTCGGAATACAGACAGCAGCCAATCAGAAAATGCCACGCTCGCCTCTGCTTCGCTGCTTAATATTAAATTTCAACAAAGACACTTCGTCCCCTAATCCGTGTCATCCTCGGAAAAACAATCAACACAAAATACCTTAACATTATGCCCTAACCGTAACGCCATCGCTAACAGTGTCCAGCAAGAACCCCGCGACATAGCGGTAACTTCGCCATTGCCGCTGAAAACCCCAGTAACACAGCGTCAAAGGCCTTTTCCTTCGCGGCCCCTCGCGTTATCTGGTCGCGACCAGAAAGAGGATCATGAATATGGCAATGGAAAAGACTTTTAACGCGGCAGAAGCCGAAGACCGTCTTTACAAGGCTTGGGAAGAGGCCGGCTGCTTCAAAGCAGGTGCGAACGCCTCACGCAAGGAAACCTTCACCATCATGATCCCGCCGCCGAACGTGACCGGCGCACTGCACGTGGGCCATGCGTTTAACAACACGCTTCAGGATGTTCTGGTGCGCTGGCACCGGATGCGCGGGTTCGACACCCTGTGGCAACCAGGTCAGGACCACGCCGGTATCGCGACCCAGCTTCAAGTCGAAAAGATGCTTGCCGCCACCGGCCAGCCGGCTCGCCGCGATCTGGGCCGTGACGCGTTTCTGGGCAAGGTCTGGGAATGGAAGCAGCAATACGGCAACACCATCATCAGCCAGCTGAAACGTCTGGGTTCGTCTTGCGACTGGTCGCGCAATGCCTTCACCATGTCCGGTGCACCGAATGCCCCCGAAGGCGAGGAAGGCAACTTTCACGACGCCGTGATCAAGGTCTTTGTCGATCTGTACAACAAGGGCTACATCTACCGCGGCAAGCGTCTGGTGAACTGGGACCCCCACTTTGAAACCGCGATTTCCGACCTCGAGGTCGAGAACATCGAAAACGACGGCTTCATGTGGCACTTCAAGTACCCGCTCGCGAATGGCGCGACCTACACCTACGTCGAAAAGGACGAGGACGGTAACGTCATCCTGACCGAAGAGCGTGACTACATCTCCATCGCCACCACCCGCCCCGAAACCATGCTGGGCGACGGCGCGGTTGCGGTGCACCATGACGATGAACGCTATGCGCCCATCGTCGGTATGCTTTGCGAAATCCCCGTGGGTCCGAAAGAACAGCGCCGCCTGATCCCGATCATCACCGACGAATACCCCGACATGACCTTTGGCTCGG
>JAYPUF010000255.1:0-2070 GCA_038133925.1 Marivivens sp.
GCCTTCGACCACTCGGCCAACTGTCCGTGAGGCGGGGTTTATCCGCATGTTGAGGCGAATTGCAAGGGGCGAAAACGAGAAAAGCTGCACGTTGTAACTTTGTTTGAGAGTTGCCATATTCAAAGCATCAACATTGTTTGCAAAGATCATGACTCCCAAAGGTATTTCCCCCACTCCGAACCGCGATCCCCATGGTCCAGACTATGGGCGCATCCAGACGATTGCTTTGGTGATCATTGCTTTCGCGGTCGTTCTTTTCTTGCTCGTGCAAGCGCGTTTTATGCTCATTGCGCTCGCGACTGCGATCATCATTTTTGCACTCACCTCTGATGTAATTAACTTCATTGGTCGGCAAAAAGTGGGCCGCGTGCATGTGCCAAATTGGGTTGCGAGTGTTGGGGCACTTCTTCTTATCTCGCTTGCACTCATCGTGCTCTCTACGATTTTTCTCACCCAAGTGAACACCGTGCTAGGCACAACGATTTCCTATCTGGAGCGCGCGCCTCAGGCGATTGCGACGCTCTTTAAGTGGATAAGCCCCGATGCCGAACAGACGATCCTCAACTCGTTAAGTTCGATCAATATTTCGAGCTATGTCCGCACCTTTGCTGGGCAAGCGGGCAACCTTGCGAGCGGGATTAGCTCTTTTACCGTTTTGGTTATCCTCTTTGTCGGCTTTCTTTTCGCCGAGCGGGTTTGGTTCGATACCAAGCTCAACAATCTTGTCGGTGATCCCGAGCAGGCAGACAAGATCCGCCGGATCATCACCTCTATTATTCGCCGTGTTAACTACTACCTTCTCGTCAAAACAGTCGTGAGCGTGGTCACAGGCGCTATGGTGTTTGCCGTGGCCTCTGCCTTCAATTTGGATCTCGCCTCGGCACTCGGTATCCTGACCTTTGTGTTAAACTATATCCCGAACGTAGGTTCTATTGTTGCGACGGGTATGGTGGCGCTGGTGGCCTTCGTCCAAACTGGCGATCCAACATCGACTGGTGCAATATTTGTGATTACCGGCGCGATCCAGTTTGTGAATGGGAGCATTCTTGACCCCATGATGATGGGTCACGCATTACGCGTCTCGTCCTTTGGCATCATCATCAGCCTTGCCTTTTGGGGCGCTGTCTGGGGCATCCCTGGCATGTTCCTCTCGGTGCCAATTATGGTGATGCTCATGGTCGTTTGTAGCCACGTCCCAATGCTGCGCCCGATTGCAGTGCTGCTCTCAAGGCAGGGGCTGCCTGATGACGAAACGGATTTGATTGAGAGTTAGATCAATCCAACAGGGTGAGATTGACGCGGCGGTTCTGCTTGCCTTTATTCTCGATCTTACCGATCTGAACGCGGCCAATCTCGCTCGTCCAAGCGACATGCGTTCCGCCGCAAGGCTGTAGGTCCGCAGTGTTCTCGCCCTGACCAATGCGAACCAATCGTACACGCCCCGAACCGCGTGGTGGTTTCACGGACATGGTCTTGACCAGCTCGGGCTGTGCATCAAGGTCAGCTTCCGTGATCCACTCTTCGGTGACCATGAAATCACACCCAATGAGCTTGTTGAGCGTCTCTTCAAGCTCGTCTTTGTTTTCTGGCGGCTCAGGCATCAGAAAATCAAGCCTTCCCTTGTCAGCGCCAATCTGGCCACCCGTGACGGGGAGCGGGATGACAACCGACAAAAGATGGAGCGCCGTATGAACGCGCATGTGGCGATGCCGCCGTTCCCAGTTGAGAAACTGTCGAAGCTCGGTGCCCGCAGCAGGAAGACGCGACGGTTCTGCCGGCACAAGGATCACATCGTCCCCCTGCCCCTTGATCGCCGTCGCAATCTCAATCCTGCCACCTTCCCATTCAAGATGACCCGAGTCCCCGGGTTGCCCGCCACCCGTGGGATAAAAGATTGTCCGATCCAGAATAATCCCGCCTTCGTCCGTGATCGAAGACACCTTTGCGGAAAGGTCGCGCAAATAGGCATCGTCTCGAAAGAGCAATTCGCTCATTTGACTTCTCCTCCGTTAACGGGGTTCTGCGGCGGATAGAGCGCTTCGGCGTTTCTGATCCAGATGTCACGCTGAG
>JAYPUF010000256.1:0-1934 GCA_038133925.1 Marivivens sp.
CGTCGAACGCGTCAACGGATTGCCATAAAGACCATCAGTTTTTGCCGTGATCCATTTTGCTCTGGCCGTTATTCGCGGGATTGTCGGTACGTCCGAGCTGGACTGGGATTTCAACGTCAAGCGTCAGACCGCTCTCAAAGACCAGCGTGACAAGGATCGGTTCGCCATCGATAAAGGGCGCATTGAGCCCCATAAACATAACATGGTCAGCGCCACGCATGAGTAGGTGTTCGCTTCCTGCCTCAACGGGAAAGCCACCTTCGACTTTGCGCATCTTAGCGACGCCATCTTCCATTATGTGGGTGTGCAACTCGACGCGTGCCGCGACATCCGAACGTGCATCCAGCAATCGGTCGTCAGTGTCACCAGTGTTGCGAATAGTAAAGAATGCTGCGCCTGACTTTGCGTTTGCACCTGCCGAAAGCGCATAGGGGTCAACAATCTCAATGATGCTTTCAGCGTTTCCTGCGGAAGCAAACAGAGCGGCAAGCGCCGCCGAAAATAGGGTCGTTTTCATTCTAGGACTCCAAGATTTGTATTTGAATTTCGTCAGTAGTTTCAAATAACAAATGGAGGTCCGCGAGCTGAACGAAGGCCACGCGCATATGAGTTCCAGTTTTCAGGCTCAGCGCCAAGACCAAGTACAACAACTCGCTCTTGCCGAACGAATTCAGGCGCAAAGAGGGCAACTTCGACAAAAAAGCCAGAAACGCAGTCAGGGCAGAAATGTGCAGGTCCGACGGGGTTACCGTCTTGATCCACAGATACAGAAACAGCGACGCCACCTTGACAAAGCACTACCTCGCCCGCGACAGTCTTTAGCTCGCCGCGTGCCATCGCCATTTGCTGCGAAGTCAGCAGCAAAATCGCAATCATTAAGCTCGATAGCATTGTGGCGATGCGTTTCATGAGGGATGAAGTATCAGGTTACGCGTTGTCTTCAAGAGGACTCGTTGACGCGCACGAAATCCAAGTAGACAGGCCAAATTGCCTATCCCATAAGGCACATATGAAGCCGACCCTTTTGCCCTTGCCGATTGATGACGTTCTTCCCGAGTTGTTAGCTTGCTTAGGGACGCATAAGCGCGCCGTTCTGGTCGCGCCCCCAGGCGCAGGCAAGACGACGCGAGTGCCCCGTGCGCTTCTGGATGCTAAACTCACCACTGGCAGAATACTCGTTTTGGAACCGCGCCGCCTCGCAGCACGTGCCGTCGCAGAGCGGATTGCCGAAGAGCTAGGCGAGCCTTGCGGCCAGACCGTTGGTTATCGCATTCGGGGCGAGAGCAGGACCTCTAAAGCAACCCGTATCGAAATCGTCACCGAAGGCATCCTTACTCGGATGATCCAGGATGACCCCGAATTGAAAGGGATCGGCGCGGTAATTTTTGACGAATTCCACGAGCGTTCGCTGAATGCTGATCTGGGGCTCGCCCTGACTTGGGAAATCAAACAAGCGTTGCGAGATGACCTTTTGCTTCTCGTGATGTCTGCAACGCTTCATACTGGTCCTGTCGCGGAACTATTGGACCAAGCACCAGTTGTGACAGCCGAAGGCCGCATATTTCCCATTGAAACAAAGTTCCTTGATAAGCCCATTCCCAAGGAGACTAGATTTGAGGATGCAGTTGCAAACCTAGTATTGGATGCACTGCGTGAGACGGAAGGCGGCATTCTTGTCTTTCTTCCGGGTGAAGGTGAAATTCGCCGCCTCGAAACCAAACTCAAGGATCGCTTGCCACATGGTTCTGTACTTCTCCCGTTGTTCGGAGCACTACCATTCGAAGAGCAGAGGGCGGCGATTTCCCCGCTGAGCAAAGGGCGCAAAATCGTCCTTGCGACCTCCATCGCAGAAACATCGCTGACCATCGAAGATATCAGAGTTGTCATTGATGGCGGCCGCACGCGGCGGTCGCGCTATGACCCATCTTCTGGGA
>JAYPUF010000257.1:0-1907 GCA_038133925.1 Marivivens sp.
GAAATGGCAGCAGAGATTGTCATGCGAATTCCAACTGAACTTTCATTGCCTGCGAACGGTCAGATGCGACGGCAAAGGCGTTCTCATAGTCGGAGAGAGCAAAGCTGTGAGTGACGAGAGGTTTCACGTCAATCAGTCCCTGCTGCATCATGCGGACAGCTACGGCGAATTCCTCGTGGAAACGGAAGGAGCCGACAAGCTCAAGCTCTTTGGCAGTGATCATCACCATCGGGAGCGACATGTCGTTGGAAAGACCAAGCTGAACGATGCGACCACGAGGGCGCAAGGTCGTCATACCGCCGCGAAGGGCTGGCTCTACGCCCGAGGCTTCGAACATCACGTCGATTGTGCCTTTGCCTACGGTATAGGGCGCGAGGCCATCGGGGTCCTTGAGTGTGTTGATCACGACATCCGCGCCAGCAGCTTTGGCAAAGGGAATGACACCATCCGAGACATCGGTTGCGATGATTTCACCCGCTCCAGCACGGCGGGCGGCAAGGATGCACAAGAGACCAATGGGCCCGCAGCCCGTAACCAGAACGCGGCGGCCAAGGAGTTCACCTGCACGGCGCGCACCGTGGAGAGCAACCGCAAGGGGTTCGGCCATAGCCGCTTCGGCCGCACTGATCCCGTCGGCTTTGACACATTGCGAGGCCATAGCGGTGAGCGTTTCGCGGAAAGCGCCTTGGATATGCGGGAACGGCATCGCGGAGCCGTAGAACCGCATGTTGAGACATTGGTTCGGAAGACCGCGGTGGCATTCCACGCAATCACCGCAGGGGCGCGACGGGGAGACAGCAACGAGATCGCCTTCTTTAAGACCCGTGACGCCTTTGCCGATGGCGGAGACCACGCCAGACACCTCGTGTCCGAGGATCATGGGTTCGCGGATGCGGATTGCGTTTATACCGCCGTGATTAAAGTAGTGAAGGTCAGATCCGCAGATGCCGCCACGTGCCAAAGTCACCTGAACTTCGCCAGCAGCAGGAGCTTCGGCCTCGATTTCTGTGAGGCGAAGGTCATGCTTGCCGTGGACGTAGAGCGCTTTCATTTGAGGGTCCCCTCCCTTTGGACCCTTACGCTTGCAATGGTCCGAAAATGGTATACCATTTTATCAAGGCGAGTTTGAGAGGGATTGTCAACTCTTGCGCGCATAGCTTTTGGAGGTTCCATGAAATTGTTCGATCTGACCGGCCGCACCGCCTTGGTGACCGGTTCTTCGATGGGTATCGGCTTTGCCTTAGCCCAAGGATTGGCGGCGGCCGGCGCAAAAATAGTGCTCAACGCGCGTGATGCTGCGCGACTTGAAGAGTCTGCGGACCGGCTCCGCGCCTCGGGCGCTGAGGTCGACGAATTGGTCTTTGATGTGACCGATGCGGCTTCGGTTCAAGAGGCGGTCAACGCCTATGAGGAAGCGAAGGGACAGATCGACATTTTGGTGAACAATGCTGGGATGCAGCACCGCACACCCCTAGAGGATTTCCCCGTCGAAGCCTTTGACCGTCTGATGCGGACCAACGTCAATTCGGCGTTCTACGTGGGTCAAGCCGTTGCGCGTCACATGATCAAGCGCGGTGCTGGGCGGATTATCAACATCGCATCGGTTCAGAGCCAGCTCGCCCGTCCTGCGATTGCGCCATATACCGCGTCCAAGGGGGCTGTGACCAACCTCACCAAGGGCATGGCAACTGACTGGGCGAAATATGGACTGAACTGCAATGCCATCGCGCCGGGGTATTTCGACACGCCTTTGAACGCAGCGCTGGTTGCGGACGCGGACTTTAGCGCTTGGCTGGAAAAGCGCACACCAGCAGGTCGCTGGGGCAAAGTCGAAGAATTGGTCGGCGCATGTATTTTCCTTGCTTCCGATGCCTCGACTTTCGTCAATGGACACACACTTTTTGTCG
>JAYPUF010000258.1:0-1879 GCA_038133925.1 Marivivens sp.
TAAACTTCAGCGTAAACAAGGGCGAGATCCTTGGCTTTGCTGGCCTTATGGGGGCAGGGCGTACGGAAGTTGCTCGTGCGATCTTTGGCGCTGATATTATCGAAAGCGGCGAGATCGAAGTTCACGGTAAAGCGGTGAAGATCAACAGCCCACGCGATGCTGTACAACTTGGCATTGCTTACCTCAGCGAAGACCGCAAGCACTTTGGCCTGGTCACGGGCATGTCGGTTCGCGACAACATTACGATGCCGAGCTGGGAACGGTTCACTTCGAATGGCATTTTTATGCGTGACGCCGATCTCGGCTCCACAGCCAAAGAGTACGTTGCCAAGCTAAAGGTCAAAACACCGACCGTTGAGCAGGAAACCCGCCTACTTTCAGGTGGTAACCAACAGAAGGTTGTTATTGCCAAATGGCTCCTTCGCGATTGTGATATCCTAATCTTTGATGAGCCAACCCGCGGCATCGACATTGGCGCAAAGGCTGAAATCTACAAGCTTCTTCAAGGGCTTGCTGACGAAGGAAAAGCTATCATCGTAATTTCATCCGAGCTTCCCGAAGTGCTCAAACTTTCGCACCGCATCGTTGTGATGTGCGAAGGCCGCATTACTGGCGAGCTTGAGGGCAAGACCGCGACGCAAGAGGCCATTATGACCCTCGCCACCCAGCGCGTAGAAGCAGCAGAATAAGCAGGACCAGAGACAATGACCGATATCACTCAAGAAGCTCCGACGAACAAAGTCGTGTCGAGCGCGTTCCTTCAAAAGGCAGTTGCCTTTGTCGTGCTCATCGTTCTGCTCGCGTTCTTCAGCATCTTCGCTCCGAACTTCGCGGCATGGAGCAACATGGTAAACATCATGCAGGCCACCGCAGTGAACGGTGTGCTTGGTGTTGCTGTAACGTTTGTCATTATTTCAGGTGGCATCGATCTTTCGGTCGGCACGATGATGACGCTGACTGCGGTGATGTCCGGTCTAATCCTGACAAACCTTGGTATGCCGCTCCCCGTTGGTATCGCTGGTGCGATTGCTTTTGGTGGTTTCATGGGCTCGCTTTCGGGCGTTGCAGTTGCCAAGCTCAAGATCCCGCCGTTTATTGCCACTCTTGGTATGATGCAGATCGCACGTGGTCTTGCTCTTGTGTTCTCGGGGGCAAAGCCGATCTACTTCAATAGCACGCCGAACTATGGCCTTTTGTCGCCAGAGAGCTCGATCTCGTTGTTGATCCCAGGTCTTGAAATGCCCAACTCCGTGTTCATCATGTTCGGTGTTTCGATCCTTGCTTCCGTGGTTTTGAACCGTTCGATCCTTGGCCGCTATATCTTTGCACTTGGTAGCAACGAAGAAGCTGCCCGCCTATCCGGTGTAGTTGTCGATAAGTGGAAGATCATCACCTACGGTATCAGCGGTATGATTTGTGGCGTTGCAGGTCTTCTCGTCTCGTCGCGTCTCAACTCGGCTCAGCCAGCACTTGGCCTTGGTTATGAACTCGACGCAATTGCAGCGGTTGTTATCGGCGGCACATCCCTCGCTGGTGGACGCGGCACCGTCATGGGAACAATTATCGGCGCCTTCATCATGAGCGTTTTGACCAACGGTCTTCGCGTGATGGGCGTTCAGGAAGAATGGAAGATCGTGGTTACTGGCCTCATCATTATCGTGGCCGTCTACATCGACATCGTACTGCGCAAGCAGTCGTAAGAGTTACTCTTGGAGGAGTATGCGAGGCAAAAAGCTAGGCAAAAACAAACCCTAACACGAGCCTTATTGAGTACCAGTTTCATCTAAATCAGGGAGTATCCAGATGAAAAAGACCCTTCTCGTCGCCGCACTCGGCGCAACCACCGCGTTCTCTGCACCTGCATTCGCAGAAGACGTAT
>JAYPUF010000259.1:0-1877 GCA_038133925.1 Marivivens sp.
CGCGCCGCTAAAATCGCATATGCCCGCGCAAAGGGAGAAAAATAATGAGCAAAATTCACGTAATAACAAAAATTAATGGTGATGAGGTCGAGTTTCTCGCTGATCCCCGCGAAACTTTGTTGGATTGCCTGCGCGACCATGTTGGACTGACTGGCACCAAAGAAGGTTGCGGAACAGGTGACTGTGGAGCTTGTTCGGTCGAACTAGATGGCGCGTTGGTCTGTTCTTGCCTCGTCCTCGGCGCAGAAGCTAACGGAAAATCGGTAAACACGATCGAAGGCATGGCAAACGGCGAAGAATTGCACCCCTTGCAGCGCAAGTTCATTGAACATGCGGCGCTTCAATGTGGCTTCTGTACGCCTGGCGTCCTCGTCGCTGCCAAGTCACTGCTCCAAAAGAACCCAAACCCGACCGAGGAAGAAGTACGCTTCTGGCTTGCGGGAAATCTGTGCCGTTGCACGGGCTATGATAAGATCATTCGCGCCGTTCTGGATGCGGCAACTGAAATGCGGGAGACAGCATAATGGCTAAGGATAACGTAACAAACGAGTTTCGTCTGATCGGAACACGCCCCAACCGTCCGGACGGATTGGATAAGGTGACTGGCCGTGCTCGTTATGGCGCCGACTTCTCACTTCCGGGGATGCTTTGGGGCGCTGTCGTACGCAGCCCGCATGCTCATGCACGGATTGTTAAGATAGACACCTCCAAAGCGATGGCACTTGAGGGGGTCAAGTCTGTTGTAACCCGTGCCGACTTTCCAAATGGTTTGACTGGCGAGGATTGGAACCTCCAAGAGAACACTATAGCGGGTGAAAAAGCGCTTTACGACGGCCATGCCGTTGCTGCCGTTGCCGCAACGTCGAAGTTCCTCGCAGAAGAAGCTGCGCGCCTAATCGAAGTGGAATACGAAGTTCTTCCGCACGTCATTGATGTTGATGACGCGATTAAGCCAGATGCTCCGGTGATCCGCAAAGGTGCTGCTGACGCTTCGGTTCCAGAAGGAAGTCCGCCGAACGTTGTTCGTTATATGGAATTTGGTCGTGGTGACGTCGAAGCCGGTTTCGCAGCTGCCGACTTCGTTATGGAAAAAACCTATAAAACTGAGGCGACCCACCAAGGCTACATCGAACCACATGCTTGCGTTGGTCAGATGGGTGCTGATAGCAAAGGCGAAATGTGGGTTTGCACCCAAGGTCACTGGTATATCCGCAAGATGTGCGCTGCTGTTCTTGGCATTGAGTCCGCTCAGCTTCGCGTCACTCCGTCGGAAATCGGCGGTGGCTTCGGTGGTAAAACCACGATTTTCATGGAGCCTCTCTCGCTGGCACTTTCCCGCAAAGCAGGCGGCCGTCCAGTCAAAATCGTTATGTCTCGCGCCGAAGTTCTTCGCGCCACCGGGCCGACCGCTTCTGGCGCAATGGACGTAAAACTTGGTATGACTAAGGATGGTAAGATAACCGCTGCGCGTGTGGAATTCCGCATGCAAGGCGGTGCTTTCCCTGGTGCTCCAGTCGATATGGCACTGTATTGCTGCCTCGCGGCCTATAAGCTCGAAAACGTTGCGCACATTGGCTATGATGTCATGGCTAACCGTCCTAAGTGCGCCGCTTACCGCGCCCCGGGCTCACCAATGGGTGCCTTCGCGGTTGAAAGCCTTGTGGATGAGATGTGCCGTGAGCTGAATCTTGATCCAATCGAAACACGTCTCAAGAATGCTGTCCGTGAAAGTGATGTTGCCAGCTATGGACCGAAGTTTGGGTCTATTGGTTTGGTCGAAGTTCTTGAGGCAGTAAAACAGCACCCAAACTATCAGGCACCGCTTGGCCCGAACCAGGGTCGTGGCGTTGCGGCGGGCTATTGGTTCAACCACAACG
>JAYPUF010000260.1:0-1870 GCA_038133925.1 Marivivens sp.
CCTTGCTTGAGGCGGCTGGAATTGACGGCACAGTTTTGGTCCAAGCGGCTCCAACTGTGGCCGAAACCGAGTACATGATCTCTATCGCAAGAGAGAACGCCTTTATCAAAGGCATCGTAGGCTGGGTAGACTTTGAAGCGGCTGATGCGGCCCAGACCATCAAACAGCTCGCTCAGGAACCGCTGCTTAAAGGGTTGCGTCCGATGATCCAAGATATCGCGGATCCCGATTGGATGTTGCGGTCCGATCTCGCATCCGCTTTCGAGGCCATGCTGGAAACAGGTCTTCGCTTTGATGCTTTGACATTTCCAATTCATCTTAAGAACTTGCGTGAATTGACCCGCCGCTATCCTAACCTGCCTGTCGTAATTGATCACGGTTCAAAGCCGTATATCAAACGCAAGGAAATTGCGGATTGGGAAGAGGACATGCGCGTCCTTGCTCGTGAGACTAATGCAATGTGCAAGGTCTCGGGCCTCGTTACTGAAGCGCTCGAGGATTGGACGGCAGAAGATCTTAAACCCTATATTGCAGTCCTTTTGGATGCGTTTGGTGCCGATCGACTGATGTGGGGAAGTGATTGGCCTGTCAGCTTGCTCGCTTCGGATTATGCCGAGTGGGAAGCCGTTGCCCAGACGCTTCTTGAAGTGTCCGATGAAGACCGCGCTAAGATTTTTGGTCTCAACGCGGTCCGTTTTTACGGCTTAGAGTAGCCCGCGTCCGGCGAGGTTGCGCATCAGGCTTGTCGTGCCGAATGTCCAAGGCGCACATTCGGTCGAAAGGCGTACAGTATTGCGCAACATCCCGAGGCGTGGCTCGGAAATTTCAACGATATCGCCGAGTTTGTGCGTAAAGCCCTCACCTTTTGCGCCGCGGTCTTGGGTCGGCGCAAAGAGCGTTCCGAGGAAAAGGAAAAACCCGTCTGGATATTGATGATGCGTGCCTGCCGCTTGAGCCACGAGGTTCGCTGGATCGCGGCTGATCTGGTTCATGCTACTTGCGCCGTTCAAGAGGAACCCGTCCTCTCCCTTAACGGTGAGGGTCAATTCAGCATTTCGAACATCATCAAGCGAGTATGTCTCGTCAAAAAGGCGTACCATCGGGCCGATTGCGCAAGACGCATTGTTGTCCTTTGCTTTGCCGAGAAGAAGCGCAGAGCGCCCTTCGACATCGCGCAGGTTGACGTCATTGCCCAAAGTAGCGCCCTTTATCTGACCGCGGGAATTCACGGCGAGAACAATTTCGGGCTCGGGGTTATTCCAGCGACTGATAGGGTGCAGCCCAACTTCGGCACCGTATCCGACCGCAGCCATCGGTTGGCACTTGGTGAATATCTCAGCATCGGGGCCGATACCTACCTCGAGGTACTGGGACCAGAGTCCTTCTTTGATGAGCAGCGCTTTGACTTCGGTTGCTTTCTCCGAGCCAGGCACGATGCCTCGTAGGTTGTCGCCAATCACGTCACCAACACGGGCGCGGATGCCGGAAGCGCGATCGGGATCACCTGCCGCTTGTTCCTCGATCACGCGCTCGACCATCGAGGCGGCAAAGGTGACGCCGCTGGCCTTAATCGCTTGGAAATCGGACGGCGCAAGAAAGGTCAGACCGTCTTTGCCAGCTACGACCTCGTCAAAGGTGGCGATAACTTCGCCAGAAACAGTCTTAGCGTAATTCGCGGCGTCTTCGCGCTCGAGCAGGTCGCGCATCGTCGGAACTTCACGCGATGTTATGTCGACGAGTGCTCCGTCTCGAAGGACAGCCAGAGCAGGCCCAATACCAGGGCGTTCTACGCGGCCAACAAAGAGACCGTCAGAGGGAAGTTGTGTCATGAGTTCACCTTTGGCTCAGGGCAAAAGCTTGCCTGGGTTGA
>JAYPUF010000261.1:0-1859 GCA_038133925.1 Marivivens sp.
AAAACGAAGGTCTTTGCCTTGGTGGGTCGTCAGGTGTGAACGTTGCAGGTGCAATCCGCATGGCTAAAGAGATGGGGCCGGGTCACACGATCGTCACCATTTTGTGCGACTATGGTACGCGCTATCAATCTAAATTGTTCAACCCTGATTTCCTCAAGGGCAAAGGGCTTCCGGTTCCTGGATGGCTTGCAAACGGTCCGTCCTCGATTCCAGGAGTGTTCGAGGACGTATGATCCTTAAACGGTCCTGCATTCTTGTTGGCATGTTGGTCCTGACCCTAGCTGGGTCAGGCACCGTCTTTGCTCAGACACAAGATCCCGCGACCGTAATCGAGAGATCGACCGAGGCGCCTGTTGAAAGCGGGACTGATACTGCCTCGGCAGAAACCCCAATCGAGATTTCGAGTGACGGCGCGTTAAACGCCTATATTTCAGATATCGCAGACTGGGAAAGCATCGCTAGCCGAGCGGAAAACTCGGTTGGAACGACTGCAGGCACCAACTTTGCACTTTCCAAACTCCGAAGCGAACTTGTGGAGTGGCGGCAGCGCTTTTCAGATGTCCAGTCTGTTAACGCAGACCGCATCAGCACAGTCTCGCGTCAACTCTCCGCACTAGGTGCCGCTCCTGCGGACGGCGAGGCAACGACGATTGCCGAGCGCCGAGAAGCGCTCAACACCCAACTTGCCAAGTTGAGTGCGCCGAGGGCACTTGCGTCCGAGGCATATGCACGTGCGGATGGACTTATAGGCGAGATCGACGCGATCCTGCGCAACCGTCAAGCAATGGCGCTCACTGCGAGAGGATCGTCGCCACTTGTGCCCTCAAACTGGGCGCCGGCATCTCTCGCGCTCTCAGAAGGCATCTCAAATTTAGCGTCCGAGACCACGTCAATTTTGACCGCGAGATCGCAAAGCGGACAAATTTGGCAAGGTCTGCCTATTGCAACGCTGCTGATCCTTTGCGGATTTGTCTTGATGATCCGTGGCCGTCTTTGGGTGGAAAGCCTCTGGGCTCAACGTAAAGTAAGTGCAGGGGCTTGGGCGGCGTTTTTACACGTTCTTGTCACAGGAGCCGCGCTGGTCGTCCCACTTTGCGGCCTCGAACTTTTGTCACGCGGTCTTGAAGCCTCTCACCTTTTTGGGTTCCGCGGCCTTCAGGTGATCGACAATATTCCCCTTGCGGGGGCGTTTGTTCTGGTCGCGCGTTGGCTTTCGCTACAGTTCTTTACAAAAGGCCGTTTCGACGGGCCGGTTCATTTCACTGAGCAGGAGCAGCACCGTGCGCGGCGACTTGTCGGAAGCCTTGGATGGGTCATGGCGGTCGGCTCGATAGGCTTCACGCTCATGGGAAGTGTCGATACCACGGGGGCTGTTGGGTCGGTTCTGATCTTCCCACTCGTCGTTGTTCTCGGCTGGCTTTTGTTTGGGGTGGGGCATCTGCTCTATCAACACCGAAACCAGAAATCGAGCGACTCGAGCACCTTACGGGCGTTCATTGGGATCATTGGTCGGATCACAATGATTGCTGCGATCCTTGGTCCTGTGCTTTCGGCTCTTGGCTATTCGGCGTCCTACAGTGTGCTCGTCGTTCCTATAACCAAGAGCCTCGCGTTGTTCGGTTTCTTGCTGATCGTGAATGGACTCTTCTCGGAACTCTACCAGAGCTATCAGTTTCAGAACTCGGGCGATGAGGATGAGGAGGTTCGCGAAGGACTAAGTGCGGTATTTATCGCGGCGAGCTTGATCCTCATTTCCGTCCCAATTTTTGCGCTGATCTGGGGAGCTCGGGTTGAAGATCTGGTGGAGATTTGGACGCGCTTTCGCGAGGGGTTCTCGCTTGGGGATACCAAGATTTCGC
>JAYPUF010000262.1:0-1858 GCA_038133925.1 Marivivens sp.
CCGCGTCCCTCAAGTCCGAACGCGACAGCCGTTTCAGGACGATAGAACGCGCGACGACCAGATGCGGTAACTTTCGTGGGCACAGTGCCGAGCCACCAGTTCAAGAGATCGAAATGGTGCGTGGATTTATGCACCAATAGACCGCCTGAATTCTCCTTTTGACGGTGCCAGCGCCGGAAATAGTCCGCGCCATGCACTCGGTCGAGATGCCAGCGAAAATCAACAGCTGTAATCTCGCCGATGGTGCCAGAGGCAAGCATTTCTTTGATCTGCGTCCGAGCGGGAGAATAGCGATAGTTGAAGGTCACGCGAACCTGACGGCCCGTGCGGCGCTGCGCTTCTGTGATTTGACGAAGTGACGACAAATCAATGGTCATTGGTTTTTCGCAGATCACATCGCAACCCGCCTCAAAGGCGCGCACGATGTAATCTGCGTGGAGGAAATCGGGTGTGGTCACGACCACTGTGTCTGGTTTTTGCTCTTCGATCATCTGATCAAAGGCGCTGGCGTCATAGGTGGCGACGCCATTTGTTCCTTCTCTTGCAGCGGCTTGCGCTGCGATGTTGAGCCGATGCGCATTGTTATCACACATCGCGACAATCTCGTGCTTCTCGGGATAGTCACCGGAAACACTGTCACGGAACATCGAATGACGCGACCCGCAACCGACGATGGCTAGTTTCATTATTCCGAAGCCTCATGTTCAAATGCTACCCGCTCGCCGTTGTGGTCAAAGACATGCACATCAGCAGGTTCAAAACCAATACTGATCGGCTGACCCATTGCGTATTTCTCTTTGCCATTGGTCTGAACCAGAACCTTTTGGCCCGACGGCAGCGACGTATGGAGAAGAATTTCACTTCCAAGGTATTCGACAAGATCGATCTTTGCATCCACAGTGATTGAGCCTCCTCCAAGGACAAAGGCCTCGGGACGGATACAGACCGTCACATCATCTACAGTGCGCTCTAGCCCACGAATGTCAAAGTCCACAAAATCGGCCATGGCGATGTGAATTCCGCTGGCTCCTTTGGTCGCCTTTGCTTCGAACATATTGATCTTTGGCGACCCGATAAAACCCGCAACAAAGAGATTTGCAGGACGGGTATAAAGCTCGTGCGGCGTGCCGACCTGCTCGATTATCCCTTTGCGAAGAACGACAATACGGCTTGCCATGGTCATTGCTTCGACCTGGTCATGGGTCACATAGATCATCGTGGTGCCAAGCTTGTTGTAAAGCGAGGCAAGTTCCACGCGCATCTGAACGCGCAGCTCTGCGTCAAGGTTAGAGAGCGGTTCATCAAAGAGGAAAAGCTTGGGCTCGCGCACGATCGAACGGCCAATCGCCACGCGCTGTTTTTGACCACCCGAGAGTTGTCGCGGTTTGCGATCAAGGAGCGCTTCGATCTGCAAAACCCGTGCGGCTTCATCTACACGAGCGTCAATCTCGGCCTTGGGAAGCTTCATATTCTGAAGACCAAAGGCAAGGTTCTTGCGGACCGACATATGCGGATAGAGCGCATAAGACTGGAACACCATCGCCAGTTCACGCTTGGAGGCCGGAAGATCGTTTACGATCTTATCTCCAATTGTGATCGTGCCATCAGTGATGTCTTCAAGTCCTGCAATCATGCGCAACAAGGTCGACTTGCCACAGCCCGAAGGACCGACGAGCACCAGAAATTCACCATCGACGATGTCGAGTGTCAGGCCTTTCATGACGCTCAGTGAGCCGTATGATTTGCCAACATTTCGGAGGGATAATCCTGCCATTTTTGTAATTCCTTATTTCATGCCTGATGTGGCAATGCCGCGCACAATCAGTTTCTGGAACGCCACAAAGAAGATGATGACGGG
>JAYPUF010000263.1:0-1836 GCA_038133925.1 Marivivens sp.
ACGCTTTTCGCGATGTCCCAACCGGTTTTGTTTGCGATGCGATGGACGGGCAGGGTGCCTTGACGAGCGACATAAAGGCGATCGGAGATGGCCGCGACATCAAGTGCCACGCGGTCGGTCCCGCACTTGTCGCTGACAACGGCCCCGCAGGTATCCTTGGAACCATGGGTGCGCTTCACATGCTTGAAGCGGGCGACATCGTGATCGCTGCTGTGCACGGACACAAAAACTGCTCTGCTTCTGGTGATCAGTTCATGGGCATGCTCAAAAACAAAGGCGCAGCAGGCTTTGTCACCGATGGTGAAATGCGCGATTATGACGGGATCGTCGAGGTTGGCTTGCCCGCGTGGTGCACGGGCCTCAGCCCCAATTCACCCTACGCGATGGGCCCCGCATGGGTCGGCTTTGGCGCGGTTGTAGGCGGTGTGCGCATCGAAAGTGGAGATCTGATCGTGGCTGATGTCAACGGTGTCGTCGTCGTGCCCTTCGCCAAGATCGACAAGGTCATAGCCAAGCTCGCCGACGTCAAAGCGCTCGAGGACGCGCTCGAAGCCAAGGTGAAATCGGGCTTTTGCACAATGGCAGCCATCGAAGAAATGATCGCCGATGGCCGCGCTGTGTTGGTGGACGAATAAGCTTTACATCATCCTGTTAAACGCACTTTTCGCGCCTGCTGACTCTTGGGTTTTGAAAATCGACGAGTTGTCAGGCGCGGGCGGCAGGGGCATCTGGACTGGCACTTGCTCTAACCGAGGCGTCAGGCATGGCTCGCCTGTGATCGTGCGATCCTGCACATCCTCCCAGAATTTACGTTGCCCAAGCGCATGGAAATAGCTCGACGCCCCAAGGATCGGCCAAGCATCCGCCTTGGCGCATTCATAGAAAAGGATGAACCTTGGGCGGTCGCTCACATTCGGCGCGGACCCATGCAAGAGCCGTGAATGGTGAACCGTCATACTCCCCGCCTTGCCGGTGAGGGTAACGATCTTGTCCTGTTCAAAGAGCGGATCATCGGGATCAATCGCCCCCGCAAAAACGCCGTTTGCGCGGTGATCGAGAAGCGGCCCTTTATGCGTTCCGGGCACCACCATCAGCGGCCCGTTGTCCTCATCCACATCCTCTAGCATCAGCCCAAAGGCCAAGAGATCATCGTTTGTATGAGGGTAGAACATCCAGTCCTGATGCCACTCGACCGCCGCCCCACCACCTGGTGCCTTGGTGTTGAGCTTTGATGTCAGAATGGTCGTGTCGGGTCCGAGCAGGTCGTTCAGAACCTCGGTAACCCCCGAGTTTCGAAGCAGTTCCCAAAAGTAAGGGTCGCGCTTGTGCGGGATCTTGATCCGGGTGAGGCGCGGACTTTCGGCGCTATGCCCTCGATCAAGATCATATACCTCATTGCTCTCGGTCACGCTCCGTGACGCCTCGATCAACGCGGCTGTAATCTCGCGTAGCTTGGCCAGCTCTTCGGGCGTCACCACGTTCTCGACCATTAGATAGCCGTTGGTTTCGTAGAACTCTTTCTGTTCGCTCGTCAGCATGTCGCGCCCTCCCGCCGCGCAAATGAAAAAGGCGCGGGTTCCTCTCCCCGCGCCCTAAACTCTCAGCGTCCCTTTTTGACCTCTTCTTCCATATCGAGGCCATTGAGCCGCGCTATGTGATCCCCGACCATCGGGACGTAATCGCTCCCGTGGCCTGTAGCTTCGGCGTGGACATAGTATTGCCTTACCGCGCTCGCCATGACCGAGGTCACACAGGCATCCGCCGCCATTGCGTTCACATAGCGCACGTCTTTCGAGGCGTTCGAAATGGTGAACTTATGCGCGTCGCGGTCCCGAT
>JAYPUF010000264.1:0-1804 GCA_038133925.1 Marivivens sp.
GTCATATTACTCATATCTGTCCCCCTCCAATGTTTAAGGGCTTAACATCGATATTGGTTGCAGCTGCCTTCTATTCAAGAGGCGTATTGTAAATTTCATACGCACTATGCGCCCCATTCCGTCGAACAACGAGAGATGATTATCTGCAATCGCGCACAGATGATCTTTTGCAACAATGGCATAGGTTGCGGTTGTGCTGCTAAGCTTCTGAAAACTATACAATCACAACGCAGATCGGCTTGAAAAGTTCCTCAGAGTTGGCTCTGACCACCAAGGGCCTGCAACAATTCAAGCATATCATCCGGCATCGGAGCTTCGAACTCGAGGAACTCATGTGTGACCGGATGGATAAATCCCAGCGTTGCAGCATGGAGCGCCTGCCGCGAAAAGTCATTCGCAGCAATTTGCCCTTTTTCACCAACAGACTTTACGGCCAACTTTCGGCGTCCACCATAGACTGGATCACCGATAAGGCTGTGACCGACATGCGCCATGTGTACGCGAATTTGGTGCGTGCGACCTGTTTCAAGCCAACATTCAATCAAAGCTGCAACTGGGGGATTACCAAGCGGCTCAAGGATACGCGCCCGTGTAACAGCGTGCCGGCCTGTCTCAAAGCTCACCGCCTGTTTCTGGCGATCGGTCTTATGTCGTCCGAGAAAAGTCTGAACTTTTAAAACGTTGCCGGGCTCAAAATTCGTCCCCTTGACGCCATGGAGCCTTGGATCATTCTGATCTGGCACACCGTAGCAAATCGCAAGATAGCGTCGCTCAACGCTGTGCTTCTCGAATTGCGCAGCAAGCCCATGATGCGCGCGGTCCGATTTCGCAGCCACCAAAAGTCCGCTCGTTTCTTTGTCAATTCGGTGCACAATGCCGGGACGCTTTTCACCGCCAACACCAGAAAGACTATCGCCGCAGTGATGCATCAGCGCGTTCACCACAGTGCCCGAGGGCGTGCCTGGTGCAGGGTGGACGACCATACCGGCGGGCTTGTTGATCACAATAAGGTCTTCATCCTCATAGACCACCTCAAGCTCGATATTCTCAGCCTCAAGATGATCCACCTCGGTGATTTCAACGGTGATCTCGATCTGATCGCCTTCGCTCACCTTAAAACGCGGATTATCAACGACCGCGCCATTCACTGTAACAGCACCTTGCTCGATCAATTTGCCAAGACGCGAGCGACTAAGTTCAGCCTCATCTGGCACATCACGCGAAAGCGCTTTATCAAGACGGGATGGAGGATCGATATCGATCGCAAATTGGATGAATGTGCTCGCCATGGATAAGGCCCCCGAAGATAACGCACCCTTTCCGCAAGAGCTGATCTGGCTCAAACGGCTGGTGATCATTCTCGCAGGTGTGATGATTGCGGGGTTCCTAGTCCTTATCGCGACGCTTGTCATCCGTCTTCGGGAAACGCCTCCGATTTTTCCAGAAACACTTGTACTTCCTGACGGGGCAGAAGCTCTTTCAGTCACCCGCGCCGCGGACTGGATTGCCGTGGTCACAACAAAGAACCAAATCCTTATCCTCTCCCCTGACGGCACGAGTGTCCGTCAAACGCTTCAGATCGACTGATTTCGCCTTTGTGCTTTAAATATCCAAAAATCGACTCAATCTGCCAAGCAAATCGAGATGGAAGGGGTCAATCCGCCTCCGACAATGTGCGCTGCGATTTCCCCTCATAGGTAAAGAGGAAACGTGGAGGGATCGGCCCCTTATTCCGCCCGCCCTGCTGTTTTTGCTCCCACGCATGGGCGAGAATGCCAACCGAGCGAGAGAGGCAGAACAAGCC
>JAYPUF010000265.1:0-1770 GCA_038133925.1 Marivivens sp.
CACTTGCGGATGGAACGCTTTTCTACGGCAAAGGCTTTGGCGCGACGGGCCAGACTGAAGCTGAGCTTTGCTTCAACACAGCAATGACGGGTTATCAGGAAATTATGACTGACCCCTCTTATGCAGGTCAGGTCGTAACCTTCACCTTCCCGCACATCGGCAACACTGGCGTCACCCCTGAAGATGACGAGACCGGTGATCCGGTTGCAGCGGGCATGGTGGTAAAGTGGGACCCGACCGAGCCTTCTAACTGGCGCTCGACCGAAGAACTGACAGCATGGCTCGCCAAGCGTGGGCGTATCGGCGTTGGCGGCATCGACACCCGCCGCCTCACCCGTGCAATCCGCCAGCAAGGCGCGCCCCACGTCGCTATTGCACACGATCCCGAAGGCAACTTTGACGTTGAAAAACTGGTTGCTGCGGCTCGTGGCTTCAAAGGTCTCGTCGGTCTTGATCTTGCCAAGGACGTGACTTGTGCTCAGTCTTATAAGTGGGATGAAAAGCGTTGGGCTTGGCCCGAAGGCTATACCCCGATTGAAAACCCGAAATACAAGGTCGTTGCCGTCGACTTCGGCGCAAAGCGCAACATTCTTCGCTGCCTCGCTTCCGCTGGCTGTGACGTAACTGTCCTTCCAGCGACTGCAACAGTAGACGAAGTGCTCGCGCACAATCCTGATGGCGTCTTCCTCTCGAACGGCCCTGGCGATCCGGCAGCAACCGGAGAATACGCTGTGCCGATGATCAAAGGCGTTCTCGATAAGACCGACCTGCCAGTCTTTGGTATCTGCCTTGGACACCAGATGCTCGCTCTCGCTCTTGGCGCGACGACAATCAAAATGAACCACGGCCACCACGGTGCCAACCACCCCGTTAAGGATAAGGAAACCGGCAAGGTCGAAATCACCTCGATGAACCACGGCTTTACCGTGGACAGCCAGACCCTTCCCGAAGGTGTGATGGAAACCCACGTGTCGCTCTTTGACGGTTCAAACTGCGGCATCCGCATGACCGACCGCCCTGTCTTCTCGGTGCAATACCACCCCGAAGCATCGCCCGGACCGATGGATAGCTTCTATCTCTTCGAGCGCTTTGCAAAGGCAATGGCTGCTCGCCAAGCGTAAACCTAAAAACAAACGAGTTCATGAGGGCAAAGATTTTCACGATCTTTGCCCTATTTTGTTCGCAATCACAAAACAAAGAGATCCTAGAAAGAAATTGGGCTCTCGATGCGTTTTGTTCTCGGCATTCTATTTGGCATCCTCACTCTCGGTGCCGTTGCATTTGGTGCGGCGGTCGTTCCCAAAGCCTTTTCGATTACCAATCAATATGTACGTCTCGTCTTGGGTGACCTCGACCAAATCGCTCTAGGCTCGGGCAAGCCTCTTATGCGCGTTGCCAGCAATGAACCCAAAGGATCGGCCAGTGATTTTCTTTGGATCAAGGGCGGAACTCAATCCGTAAGCGGACCGATTGCTGCGACCGAAAGCGGTCAGCCCATCATTATCGACGCGATTTTGCAAAAGGACAGCAAGCCGCCCAGTAACTGGACCGTCATGGCAGGTGCCGCGATCGAGTCGGTCGGGGACTGCCTCCCGGCGCATCCCCAAGATGGGACGCGCGTTGCCCATGCCTATGCGGGGATTTCGACCAAGGACGACGCACTTTACATCCTCAGCGCCGCTCAATTCGCAGCACGCATGAACCGCTATGCCGATGGGTTTAAGAGAAATGGCGACGGTGTTGTGGGACGCCCCGAAAAGGTCCAGCTGG
>JAYPUF010000266.1:0-1755 GCA_038133925.1 Marivivens sp.
CGGTCACGAACTCACCCGTGAAGCCGATGAACCAAGCATCGCGCGATGCTTGCGTAGTCCCTGATTTGCCTGCGATTTGCCAACCTGCGATCTGAGCACGTTGCCCTGTGCCTTGCTCGATAACGTTGGACATCATCCACGTGAGCTTTTTGGCAGATTCATCGCGAATGACGCGTTCACCAATGCCGCCGCCCTGCCCAAATATTGGCTCACTGTCTCCTTGAAGACGTAAGTCTACCAGTCCATAGGGCGCGACCGACGAGCCGCCGTTCAGAATACCTGCGTAGGCCGCGGTCATTTCGATCAGCGTGCTTTCAGAAACCCCGAGCGCCAAAGCCGGGCCATCAGCCAAATCGCGGTCGATGCCGAAACCTGTTGCAACGGACCGAACTGCATCACGTCCAACCGCCTCGGACAAGAGCACAGCGGGGATGTTGCGGCTCTCATAGAGTGCCTGCGTCAGGGTGATTTCACCTTTGAACTCACGGTCATAGTTTTGAGGACACCATTCACCAGAGCCAACGATATTGAGGCAAAGGGGTTGATCATTGATGACCTCAAGCGGCGAGTGGCCAAGTTCAAGTGCAGCTGCATAGACAAATGGCTTAAAGAGTGAGCCCGTTTGCCGAAGCGCTTGAGTGGCGCGATTGAATGCACCCGAAGCCTGAAGATTGCGTCCGCCGACCATTGCCCGAACGGCACCGTCTGACGACATCACCACAATTGCTGCCTGAGCTTCAGAGCCTTCTTTGACTTTATTCTCGAAAACCCAAGTCAGCGCGTCTTCGGCTGCTGCTTGGATCTTTTGGTCAAGGGTTGTTCGTATGATTACATCTTCCGTGGTCGAGCGAGTAAAGAACTCTGGGCCGCTTTCCATAACCCAATCGGCAAAATAACCGCCCGAGCGAGCCTTGGCTGCTTCGGACAGGCCAGACGGATTTTCACGCGCGTAGGCAGCCTCGGCGGTGCTTAGAAAGCCTTGCTCCTCCATGAGTCCGAGCACGACATTTGCTCGATCCCAGGATCTTTGAAGGTTAGACGTCGGCGCATAAGTCGAGGGCGCTTTGAGAAGTCCTGCAAGGATTGCAGCTTGCGAGGCGTCTACTTGGTTCGCGGAAATGCCAAAGTAACGCTGGGCGGCTGCCTCAAATCCACGCGTGCCGGCGCCCAGATAGGCACGATTTAGGTAAATCGTTAAGATTTCTTCTTTGGTGTATTTGACTTCCATCGCCATCGCATAGATGGCCTCTTTGGCCTTGCGCCATAAAGTGGAACGTCGGCAGTCCGCTTCATACTCGGCTTCGCTCTTCCAGACCTCAGGGTCATAAGGGGTCCCGATGCACAAGAGTTTGGCGGTCTGCTGCGTGATCGTTGAGCCGCCGTTGCCCGAAAGTGGGCCACGTCCCTCACGCAAGTTAATACGAACGGCCGACGCGATGCCGCGCGGTGAAAGCCCAAAGTGCGAATAGAAGCGTTTGTCCTCAGTTGCGACGACCGCATCGTGGAGATAGGGCGAAACCGTATCGGCTGTGATCATCCCACCGAACTGATCTCCTCGCCAAGCGAACACGGTTCCGTTTGAGTCCAATAATGTGACAGAACCACGTGCTCGACCGTCCACCATCTCGGTTAACGGTGGCAAGGTTGTCGACATGTAATAGACGCTCGCACCTAAAATCAGGGCAAAAATCAAGCCGATACGCCAGCCGATCCCCCAAATCAGGCGCAAGAAGAAGCGAATGATTCCCGTAAACA
>JAYPUF010000267.1:0-1732 GCA_038133925.1 Marivivens sp.
ATCACAGGTGCAATCTGATCGGTGCGAACGCCGTGCAGCATTGCGAGCGCAAAGGCCATTGCGCCTGATGGGCCTGCTGAAGTCAAAAGCACCAGATCATTCCATTCCTGCGGGCGCGTCCCGAGCCCAAGCAGCAACCAAACGATGAGCGGGAACACGAGAAGTTTAATGGCAGATACGGTTAGGATCGTGCCGCTTGGCTTCATCTCATGACCAGATAGGATCACCCCCAGCGCAAAGAGCGTAAGAGGTGCCGCTGCCGCTCCTGCGAATTTCATCCCCGTCAATACGGGTTCTGGTGTGGCAACGCCCAATGCATTTGTGATCGCACCAAGAAAGATCGCGATCAGGACAGGGTTGCTCGCCACGCGCTTGAGCGACTGTAACGCTGTCGCCTTACGGTTCATCAATAGGTCCGTCGTGACAATGAAGAACGCGAAAGAAAAGGCCGAGTCCCACGCCACAATCGCCGTGATCGGCAAAACCGCCCCTGCCCCATAGATCAGGAAAGAGATCGGCCACACGTAAAGCAGCGTGTTCACAAAAATAGTCGCCATGGACAATAGCCATGCCTCAGGGGTCTCGCGTTTGAAAACGCGGGTCGCCACGAAAAAGGTCAGCAAGAAGACCAACAGCTGAGCAACGGCGTACAGGCCGAGAGCATCTAGCCGAAACTCCTCCCAATGGAGCCCATTAATCAGCGGAAAGATCAGAGCAGGCTGAAGCACGAGGAACGCAACACGATTTACCGCTGCCGCTTCTTGACGCGAGACTTTGCCGAGACGCCCGAGCAGAAAGCCCAGCGCGAGCATCGAGAAAACAGGCAAAATATTGTGCGTAAGAACGTGAAGCATCGGAAACCTTGGACTGCCTAAGCGCCTTCAAAGCACGGGCAGACTGGTATCACAAGTGGTCTTAGACGAACTGCTCTTGCAAGAGACGCTCTTCAAGTCCGTGGCCCGGATCGAAAAGGATGCGATGCGTGATGTCCTGACGGCTCTCGATTTCAACCTTGACGACATTGCGGACAGAGCGGCTATCAGCGTCTGCCATAACGGGGCGCTTGGCGGGATCGATCACGTCAAAAACCACCTTGGCCGACTTTGGCAAGAGCGCTCCGCGCCAGCGGCGAGGGCGAAACGCAGCCATCGCGGTTAGGGCAAGAACGTCTGATCCGATGGGGAGGATCGGACCATGTGCCGAATAGTTATAAGCCGTAGAGCCTGCGGGCGTGGCAACCAGCGCACCGTCACAGACCAGCTCTGAAAGACGCAAGCGGCCATCTACCGAAATGCGAAGTTTTGCGGCTTGCGGACCTGCCCGCAAAAGGCTCACTTCGTTGATCGCCAAGGCCTCATGCCGCGCACCATCGGTCGTATAAGCAACCATCGAAAGCGGATTGATGTCCTCTTCTTCGGCGGCAGCTAGTCGAAAGAGGAGATCATCTTCGTGATACTCATTCATCAAGAAGCCAACTGTGCCACGATTCATGCCGTAAACAGGTGCAGGAAGCGCCTGTGTCGCATGGAGGGTTTGGAGCATAAAACCATCACCGCCCAATGCTACGATCACTGCGGCGTCCTCAAGCGCGACAGACCCGTAGCGCCCCGTCAAAACCTCAAAGGCTTCTTGGGCGGCAGGTGCCTCGCTGGCAACAAAAGCGATCTTTTCCATAGAGCTAACTCTCACGTCGTTCGTGTGTATGTGTAACAGCTTGCGGCAAACATTGAAC
>JAYPUF010000268.1:0-1694 GCA_038133925.1 Marivivens sp.
CTTCGGACGTTTCGGGTTCGGGCAAAGACGGCCGCGTCATGAAGTCTGACGTTCTGGCTGCTCTTTCGACCCCGAAAGCTGTCGCTCCTGCAGCCGCTGCTCCTCGCGCTGCTTCTGCCCCGCAGGACGCCGCACGCGAAGAGCGCGTGAAAATGACCAAGCTGCGCCAGACCATCGCGCGCCGCCTCAAAGAGTCGCAGAACACCGCCGCCATGCTCACCACTTACAACGAAGTGGACATGTCGGGCGTTATGGAGCTTCGTAACGAGTACAAGGACCTCTTCTTCAAGAAGCACGGCGTTAAGCTTGGCTTTATGTCCTTCTTCGTCAAAGCCTGTACCCACGCTCTCAAAGAGATCCCCGAGGTCAACGCAGAGATCGACGGCACCGATGTTGTCTACAAAAACTACGTGAACATGGGCGTTGCTGTCGGCACCCCCACCGGTCTCGTTGTTCCGGTTGTCCGTGATGCCGACCAGATGAGCTTTGCCGCCATCGAAAAAGAAATTGCTGAACTCGGCGTCAAGGGTCGTGACGGCAAGCTCTCCATGGCGGAAATGCAAGGCGGCACCTTCACCATCTCGAACGGCGGTGTTTATGGCTCGCTCATGTCTTCGCCCATCCTGAACCCCCCGCAGTCGGGTATCCTCGGCATGCACAAGATTCAGGACCGTCCGGTTGTCGTAAACGGCCAGATCGTCATCCGTCCGATGATGTATCTCGCGCTGTCTTATGACCACCGTATCGTTGACGGCAAAGGCGCTGTGACCTTCCTCGTTCGCGTCAAGGAAGCCCTTGAGGATCCGCGCCGCCTCCTGATGGATCTCTGATCTATCGTGGTCTGACCCGTACAGACCAGCCAAAGTCCTTCAGGTGTGCGGGGGGCAGTTCGCCCCCCGCTCTCCTTTAACCCAATGCGGACCCAATCATGACACCAGAACTCAAAGTTCTCGCACTTGCAGGCCTCCTTCAGGGGCTTCAGTTCGTGCTCATGTCGGTGCCTGCAAATATCGAGCTTGGGCCGGGCAAAACTACCAGCCCGCGCGATCCTGAACGTCTTGGCAAGCCACTCATTGAACAAGTCAGCGTCAAGACGGGTCGTCTCTTTCGCGCCATGAATAACCACTTCGAGGCGCTCATTCTCTTTACCATCGCCGTTCTAGTGACCGTCCTCGGAGACGTGACAACTGGCTTTTCGGCGATCTGTGCGTGGGTCTATCTTGGCGCACGTGTTCTCTATATCCCAGCCTACTACTTTGGCCTCACCCCTTGGCGCTCGCTGATTTGGCTCGTAGGCTTTCTCGCAACAATGGCAATGCTCGGCGCGGCTCTCGTCCAATAAGCGCC
Organism: Marivivens sp.; assembly: GCA_038133925.1. Taxonomy (GTDB): domain Bacteria; phylum Pseudomonadota; class Alphaproteobacteria; order Rhodobacterales; family Rhodobacteraceae; genus Marivivens. Next base: position 1,348 of record JAYPUF010000268.1, read on the forward strand.
ACGACCACCAAGGAGACTGTTATGTCCAGCTATGACGTTATCATCATCGGTGCCGGCCCCGGCGGCTATGTCAGCGCAATCCGCTGTGCCCAGCTCGGCCTCAAGACCGCAGTTGTAGAAGGTCGCGAATCCCTCGGCGGCACTTGCCTCAACGTAGGCTGCATCCCTTCCAAGGCGCTTCTCCACGCCTCGCACCAGCTCCATGAAGCAGAGCACAACTTTGCCAAGATGGGCCTAAAGGGCAAATCCCCGTCGGTCGATTGGGACCAGATGCTCGCCTACAAAGACGAAGTGATCTCGGGTAACACCAAGGGCATCGAATTCCTGTTCAAAAAGAACAAGGTTGA
>JAYPUF010000269.1:0-1661 GCA_038133925.1 Marivivens sp.
AACTGGAGACCGCGCGATTTGCCGATCCAGTTGGCTTGCATCAGTTTGACCTTGGCTGGCCAATTGTCGAGCTTGTCGATCGAGGTCAGAAGATCATCGGCCATGTCCGAGATCTTGAAGAACCATTGGGTCAGTTCGCGGCGCTCGACTGGTGCACCCGAGCGCCATCCGCAACCGTCGATGACCTGTTCGTTTGCAAGAACCGTCATGTCCACGGGGTCCCAGTTCACCACGGCGTTCTTGCGATAGACGAGGCCCTTGTCGAGCATGTCGATAAAGAGCGCCTGCTGCTGACCATAGTATTCAGGATCACAGGTCGCGAACTCGCGACTCCAGTCGATGGAAAGGCCAAGCGGCTTCATCTGACCGCGCATGTCGGCGATGTTCTTATAGGTCCAATCCTTGGGGTGACCGCCCGATGCCATTGCCGCGTTCTCGGCAGGCATACCGAAGGCGTCCCAACCCATTGGGTGCAGCACGTTGTGGCCAGTTGAAATTTTATAGCGCGCGACAACGTCGCCCATCGTGTAGTTCCGCACGTGGCCCATGTGGATACGGCCCGAAGGGTAGGGGAACATCTCAAGCACATAGTACTTGGGCTTGCCGCCTTCGCGGGTCGCTTTGAAGACATTGGCCTCTTCCCAGGCGGTTTGCCATTTGGATTCGATTTCGGATGCGGAATAGCGGGACATGGATGGGTCCTTTGGGACATGGAAACGCCGGGCACAGGGCCCGGCGCGGTATTAAATCAGAATGCGGGCGGTTTCTATAGCTTACCGTCGGCAATGCGGATCTGGCGCGCGCGGGCCAGAATTGCGTCTTCGACGGCGTGTTGGGTCGCATTGCTTATGGGGCCGCCGCTCGTCGCTAGGGCAACGTTCAGCGAACGGGCATCAAGCGCAGGGTCAGAGATGTAGACAGTGCCGCGATAGGCGCGACCACCGCCGGGTGGGCGACCATATCCGAATACGATAACGCCGGTGAAGGGATCGACGCTTTCGATGGGCAGGAAGTTTAGGACGTCAAGTGATGCCGCCCAGAGATAGCGGTTCACAGCGACATTTTCGGACCCACGGGTGCGGGCGGCCTGACGCGTTGCATCGTTCGACGCACCTCCGCCAAGACCGATACTGCCAATGCTTGGAAGTGAGCCAAGCGGGTTGCTTCCACCACTGAAATTGCCACAGGCACCGAGTGCTACAAGTAAACAAGCAGTCAAGGCTGCGCGGCTCAATCCAGTCAAAGCCATCAGTTCGTTACCCCCGTTTGGTTCCCTTGGGAACTTATTCGTCTTGGAATGTGTAACGAAGGCGAAAGACGCTCACAAGTCTCTTGGGACAGGATCGGCTTTGCAATGCCTAGAAAAAGAAAGAGCGGCCCCGAGGGACCGCTCAAACTTTGGTTCTTCAGGTTCGATTAGAACGCGAAGGAAACCTTAACAGTCGCGCCGCGAGCGTACTCTTTTGCGCCGACCTTGTTGTCTGCGTCAGCGGTGCCGCCGTCCTTAACGTACGAACCGCTGAGGGTTGCGCCGCCGCCGAGGTCGTAGGTTGCGCCGATGTAGAGGTCCTTGCCCTTGTCAGCGAGACCAGCGAAGAGGTTTACGCCCGAGCCGTAAGCGTAGGAAGCGTCAGCTTTCCACTCACCGCCCTTGGTGTATT
>JAYPUF010000270.1:0-1646 GCA_038133925.1 Marivivens sp.
GTCGTTATGCCGATGCGCGTATGATTTTTGATTTCCATCGGAAATCCGAACGCCGAATCCGGTGCTTCGAACAGACTAAAGCAGGGGGCCGCATATGAGCGGCCTTTCTGTTGCTGAACTCACGCTTTCTCATTTCCGTTCGCACAAGCGGGCCGAGTTCGCCTTTGATGGCCGTCCCGTGGCAATTCATGGCCCAAATGGAGCAGGCAAGACGAATATCCTAGAAGCGATTTCATTGCTCTCTCCGGGACGTGGTTTGCGCCGCGCGAGCTCCGACGAAATTGCGAGACAACCCGAGGCGCTGGGATGGAAAATTTCGACGGTTCTGCGTTCGCTGCATCAAGTGCATGAAGTCGAGACCTTTGCTGAGAATGGATCGAGCCGCACGGTAAAGATTGATGGAAAGTCGGCGGCTCAGGTTGCGCTTGGCCGAATTGCTCGCGTTCTTTGGTTGGTCCCGTCGATGGATAGGCTTTGGATTGAAGGTGCAGAGGGGCGCCGTCGATTTTTGGACCGCATGACTATGAGTTTTGAGCCAAGCCACGCAGAGGCCGTTCTCACCTATGAGAAAGCAATGCGCGAACGCAATCGGCTCCTCAAAGATATGGTTCGAGATGCGCATTGGTATGCCGCCGTCGAAACCCAGATGGCACGAGCAGGTGCCGCGATTCAACAGAACCGCTCGGTGGCTCTTGCACTTCTGGAACAAGCTCAGCGTGAGACTGAGACTGCTTTCCCAGTGGCTGAATTGAGCCTTGAAAGCGCTGAGGAACAAGATCCGACAGGGGAAGAGCAACTGATTGACTCCTTGGCCCAAGGACGCGCCCGTGACATGGCCGCAGGGCGCACACTTATCGGGCCTCACCGCGCTGATCTTGTGGGTATTTATGCGGCAAAAGGGGTGAACGCTTCGGTCTGTTCGACGGGCGAGCAAAAGGCTCTCCTCGTTTCACTTATTCTAGCCAATGCGCGCGGGTTGGCGCGTGATTTCGGAGCACCACCGATCCTACTCCTTGATGAGGTCGCAGCACATCTTGACGCGAACAGGCGAGCGGCGCTTTATGACGAATTATGCGCACTTGGAGCTCAGGCGTTTATGACGGGTACTGGCCCAGAGCTTTTCGAAGAGCTTGGCGCACGTGCTCAGTTTGTAGAAGTGACCGAGGTCAACGGAATTTCAAAGGTTGATATGTGAATGAATAATCAAAGAGTTACCTTGATTACACTCGGAGTTTCTGATCTCGACCGTTCTAAGGAGTTCTATGCGAGACTTGGGTGGACTATCGCCGAAGAACAGCCGAGCGTCATTTTCTATCAAATCAATGGTCTTGCTTTAGGGCTTTTTCCATTTGATGCGCTCGCAGAAGATCAGGGGCGGCCGGGTGAAAAACTTGGAGTTGGCGGTAGTACTCTTGCGGTGAACTATTCGACAGAGGCGGAGGTCGATCAGGCGTTTGAACAGGCTTTGGCGGCGGGTGCGACAAAGCTCAAAGCACCTGAGAAAGTCTTTTGGGGCGGCTATTCGGGCTACTACGCCGATCCCGATGGTCATGTGTGGGAAATTGCTATGAATCCGTTTTGGCCGCTAAACAAGGATGGAAGTTTGACGCTTCCAAAGTCTGAATGACGATCACTTTCTACGATTT
>JAYPUF010000271.1:0-1624 GCA_038133925.1 Marivivens sp.
AGAGATTATCGCCGGTGAAAACCGCGTGGCGATGACTCCCGCCTCTGCGCGGGATCTGCAGAAGCTTGGTTATGAGTGTGTCATTGAGACCGGTGCCGGGGCAAACGCTGGCTTCTCGGACGCAATGTATCAGGAAGCAGGCGTCGAAGTCGTAAAGACTGCGGCCGCTTTGTTCAAAGCTGCTGACGTTGTTGCCAAAGTGCGCGTCCCCACAGATGCCGAGGTTAAGAAGCTCCGCGCAGGTCAGCTTTTGATTTCGTTCTTCAACCCGGGTGCAAACGAAGACCTGATGAAAGCCGCTGCCGAAAAAGGCGCGAGCGTTATCGCGATGGAAATGGTCCCACGTATTTCCCGCGCTCAGAAGATGGACGCTCTGTCTTCTATGGCGAATATCGCCGGCTACCGTGCAGTTATCGAAGCCGGTAACAACTTTGGCCGCTTCTTCACTGGTCAGGTGACTGCTGCTGGTAAGGTGCCGCCTGCGAAAGTTCTCGTTGTGGGCGCCGGTGTTGCCGGTCTTGCTGCCATCGGTACTGCTACCTCGCTTGGCGCGATCACCTACGCATTCGACGTTCGTCCCGAAGTGGCCGAGCAGGTTGAATCGATGGGCGCTGAGTTCGTTTACCTCGATTTCGAAGAGGAACAGCAGGACGGCGCAGCGACGGGCGGTTATGCCTCGGTCTCCTCGCCTGAGTTCCGCGAAGCGCAGCTCAAGAAGTTCCGCGAGCTTGCTCCGGAAGTTGACATTGTGATCACCACGGCACTCATCCCGAACCGCGAAGCCCCTGAGCTTTGGACCGAAGATATGGTCCAAGCCATGAAGCCGGGTTCGGTCATTGTTGACCTTGCCGCGGAAAAGGGCGGCAACTGCAAGCTGACCAAAGCGGACGAGCGTATCGTTACCGACAATGGCGTCGTGATCATCGGCTACACCGACTTCCCGTCGCGTATGGCTGCTCAGGCATCCACGCTTTATTCGACCAACATTCGTCACATGATGTCGGACCTCACCCCCGAGAAGGACGGTGTGGTAAACCACAACATGGAAGACGACGTGATCCGTTCGTCCACTGTGGCGCATAACGGCGCGGTCACCTTCCCGCCACCGCCGCTCAAGGTTGCTGCGATTGCTGCCAAATCCAAGGAAAAGCCCAAAGAGCTTACCCCAGAGGAGAAAAAGGCTGCAGAAGCTGCTGCGTTCAAAGCCCAGACCAAGCAACAGGTGATCCTGCTGGGTGTTGGTGGTGCGTTGATGCTACTTGCTGGCCTTTATGCGCCCGCATCCTTCATGCAGCACTTCATCGTGTTCGTGCTCTCGGTCTTCATCGGCTTCCAAGTGATCTGGAACGTGTCGCACTCGCTGCACACTCCGCTGATGGCTGTGACCAACGCAATTTCGTCGATCATCATCCTCGGTGCTCTGATGCAGATCGGGTCGGGCTCGTTCCTCGTTATCATTCTCGCCGCGTTGTCCGTCTTTATGGCCGGTATCAACATCTTCGGCGGTTTCCTTGTTACGCGTCGCATGCTTGCGATGTTCCAAAAGTCGTAAGGAGTAGGGGATCATGGAATTCGGATTCACTACCGCGGCCTATGTGGTCGCAGCTGTCCTCTTCATCCTGTC
>JAYPUF010000272.1:0-1600 GCA_038133925.1 Marivivens sp.
GCCCCACTCACCGTCCCAAGTCGGGCCACTTGATACGCGGTGCGAACTTCATCCCAATTGTCCATTGTTCATTCCAAAGCGCTAGATCAAACTTGTGCCCAAACTCCTTTTTTTCGAAGGGGAGAGCAAGCGGTCCAGAGTCGTACAAGGGGTTGACTCTTGTGGTACACCCACTTAATCCGCGCAGGAACATCCGGAAGCATCGATCTTCCGGTCCTCGCCCAATTGCGGGGATCGCCGTCCACCAGCGTGTTACGCCCGTGGGCGCAATTGTGTTTTGAGCGGTCGGTTCCTAGGTATCGGCTATTGGTGTTGGTCAAAGGAGGACCGAAGGCATGTTTGAAAATCTATCCGAACGCCTTTCTGGTGTATTCGACAAGCTCACAAAACAAGGTGCGCTTAGCGAAGACGACGTAAAGACCGCCCTACGTGAAGTCCGCGTTGCACTGCTTGAGGCTGACGTATCGCTCCCCGTTGCCCGTGATTTCGTCAAAGCGGTTCAAGACAAAGCGACGGGGCAAGCTGTTACCAAGTCGATCACTCCTGGCCAGCAAGTCGTCAAGATCGTACACGATGAACTCGTCAGCGTTCTGACTGGCGCAGAAGATCCCGGCGCACTCAAGATCGATAACCCACCTGCGCCGATCCTAATGGTCGGTCTTCAGGGTTCGGGTAAGACCACCACAACCGCAAAGCTCGCCAAGCGCATGAAAGAGCGTGAAGGCAAGCGCGTTCTCATGGCATCGCTTGACGTTAACCGTCCTGCGGCTATGGAGCAGCTCCAAATTCTCGGCGCACAGATCGGCGTCGATACGCTCCCTATCGTAAAAGGCGAAGACCCCGTCTCGATTGCCAAGCGCGCCAAGACCCAAGCAAGCCTTGGCGGTTATGACGTATATATGCTCGACACCGCGGGTCGCCTTCATATCGACGAAGAACTGATTAAACAGGCCGCCGACGTCCGTGACGTGGTGAATCCGCGTGAAACGCTTCTCGTAGTCGACGGCCTCACCGGTCAGGACGCTGTAAACGTTGCGACCGAGTTTGACGCGAAAATCGGCGTTTCGGGCGTCGTCCTCACCCGTATGGACGGTGACGGTCGCGGCGGCGCGGCCCTGTCGATGCGCGCCATCACTGGCAAGCCGATCCGCTTTGTTGGTCTCGGCGAAAAGATGGACGCCATCGAGACTTTTGAACCTGAGCGTATCGCTGGTCGAATCCTCGGCATGGGCGACATCGTAGCTCTCGTTGAAAAGGCTCAGGCTACGATTGAGGCCGAGCAAGCTGAACGCATGATCAAGCGGTTCCAGAAGGGCCGCTTCAACATGAACGATCTCAAGATGCAGCTCGAGCAGATGCTCAAGATGGGCGGCATGGAGAGCCTCATGGGTATGATGCCGGGCATGGCGAAGATGTCCAAGCAGGTACAGGATGCCGGCTTTAACGACCAAATGCTCCGTCGCCAGATTGCCCTCATCAACTCTATGACCAAAGTCGAGCGCGCAAACCCTGACATCATGGCCGCTAGCCGCAAAAAGCGCGTGGCCAAGGGTGCAGGTCTTGAGGTGTCGGAACTGAACAAGTTGCTCAAGCAGCAAAA
>JAYPUF010000273.1:0-1554 GCA_038133925.1 Marivivens sp.
AAAACGTCGCATTTGGCCTGACGATCTCCAAAACGCCCAAAGCGGAAAAGGAAGCAAAGGTCGCAGAGGCAGCTCGTATCTTACAGATGGAGCACCTGTTGGATCGCCGCCCGAGCCAGCTCTCGGGTGGCCAGCGCCAGCGTGTTGCTATTGGCCGCGCGATTGTGCGCGATCCTAAGGTCTTCTTGTTTGATGAGCCACTTTCGAACCTCGATGCTGCGCTCCGAATGGACATGCGGATGGAGATCGGCAAGCTCCACAAAGATCTCGGCGCAACCATGATCTATGTGACCCACGATCAGGTTGAAGCGATGACGCTTGCGGACAAGATTGTTGTGCTTCGCGACGGTGAAGTTCAGCAGATTGGCGCGCCGATGGAGCTTTATCACAAGCCCGCAAATCTCTTTGTTGCCAAGTTCATCGGTAGCCCGTCGATGAACTTCCTTGAGGTCGAGGTCATAGCCGCCGAAGACGGCAGCTACGTGGTTTCAAATGCAGCACTTGCTCCTGTTTCGATCCCATCTGAGATCAAAGCCAAGGTCGGTGATACGCTAGTTCTTGGTGTTAGACCGCAATACCTCGAGCCTGAGGCGAAGGAAGGCTATGGGGTACTGAAGGGTAAGATTAATCTGACAGAGCGTCTTGGGAGCGAGACCGTAATGAACCTTGCAATGGGGGACGGAACCACTCTGATTGCAGCCCTTCCAAAGGACGCGATTTTTGATCGAGGTACATCAATAGAACTGTCCTTCGATCCTGTGAAAGCACATCTCTTTCATCCTGAAATCGAATAGGTTTCGACAAATCTTAAAAGGCCAACCTTAAGTCGGTTGGCCTTTTGTTATACGAATGAACTTTTGCACATTATATTAAGGCGCTTGCTCCAAATGAAGTAATATTATTTTGATACTTGACGGTAGGTTGTGTTGGAGAGTGAGTTTAGAATGCGCCTCGTTACGTTTGCATCCGTAATTGGAAGTCTCGCCCCCCTTGCTTCGCTGGCTGATGAAGTTTGCCTGCCGAATAAAGACACCTCTCTTTTCGCAGACAGTGCTCTGAGCCAAGAAGATCGTATGGTCTTCCAATATGATGGCGTGCAATTCGTGCCTTCGAGCAAAGACAATGGCAACCTTTACGGCTGGGCTTTTGACTTAACGATGCAGCAACTCCTTGAAACGCCGTCGTTTACGCCAGCGGCTGACTGGGATTGCCAAGATTTCCCCGAATTTGATGCGAGTGGAGCCCAGAGCGATGCTCCGTCGAATGTTGCGGTCTATGACTATTCTGCGGAGGCCTGTCAGCAGGACCTCACAGACACGCGTCTTGAAATCACGGATCAGTATTTCCGATTTTATGAAAGCACCTGCGATATCTCGGAAATGCGAGCCAAAGGCGATGTCACTCACTACACATTGAGCTGCAATGGCGAGGGTGAGACTTGGGAAGTGGCCGCTGTCGTCTCGACCAGTCCCTCCGATGGCTCGATCACCATTAAGGTGGATGAGTACGTTGATAACTACGTCCTATGTGGCCAATACTAAATTTGGCGGACGA
>JAYPUF010000274.1:0-1552 GCA_038133925.1 Marivivens sp.
TTCATCGCGATGGCCATGATGTTCTTGAGGCCGATGCCGACGACTTCGAGGCGTTCACTGTCGGAGCGGAGGAGCGTGTCTTCGCAATCAATCGCGGTCGCTTCGCCCGAGGTCAGAACGCCGTTCTTGCCCTTTGGGCTCTCGCGCCAGACCGCATCCCAGCCGCCGAGGTCAGACCAGCCGCCATCGAAGGGCACAACCGAGAGGTTGGCTGCCTTTTCCATCACCGCGTAGTCGATCGAAATGTCGTCTGCCTTCGCCCAAGCCTCCGCGCCGAGGCGGCAGAAGCCGAGATCAACCGCACCTGTTTCAATCGCACCCTCTACGGGCTCGACTAGGGACGGGGCATGGGTCGCGAAGGCGTTAATGATATCTTTGGCTTTGAAGAGGAAGATACCTGCATCCCAAAGGAAGGAGCCAGCTTTGACCATCTCTTCGGCACGTGCCGCATTCGGCTTCTCGACAAAGCGCTTAAGTGGGACGGGGCCGCCGCTTGGGGTTTCCGCGAGTTCCAGATAGCCATAAGCGGTTTCCGCGTGGGTCGGCGTAATGCCGAAGGTCACGAGCTGGCCACTCTCGACCGCTGTCATGCCCTTTGCCACGGCCTCTTGGAAGGCTTTGGTGTCGGGAACAACGTGGTCTGACGGTGCGACCAGCATGATCGCATCAGGGTCCTGCTTGGCGAGGTAGAGCGCTGCGGCAAGAACGGCGGGCGCAGTGTTCCGACCTTCAGGCTCGATGAGGATCGCACCCGGATCGATACCGACCTCTTGAAGCTGCTCGGTCACGATAAAGCGGAAGTCGGAGTTTGTAATTACTAACGGACGGGCGAACTCAGCTCCAGTCATTCTCAAGGCCGATCCCTGAAATAGCGTCTGTTCTCCAACGAGGGGAACGAACTGCTTGGGATAGCTCTTACGCGAGAGAGGCCACAGTCGTGTGCCAGAGCCACCGCAGAGAATAACAGGGGTGATCATTAAATTTGCCATTAGTATACACCTTACGCCTTTCGGATACTTGCTAGATGTAACTCCTGCAAGACTTTCTGTGCCAAATTTTAGGTGGAAAACACCTAAATCGAGCAAGTGGCCACGGAATTGGCATCATGGATTGATGCTGGCGCATTTGATTTGCGTTTTAGTTGATTTGGCCGCTTCAGAATGTTGGGGAGTTTGGGTCAAACCAAAATAGGTTTTGATTTGCGGCTATACTTGAATTTGCCAAGTCAGATGGCCTTGCGTACCCGCACTCGAACAGAGTCTTGTCACCCGCGACGCCCACTTGCTTTGTGTCGGTTTCACGCTCTGTTGTGACGCCTTTGCGTCTTGGGGCGGTGACCTACGTATTCCTATAGTCCTATGTGAATGTCTCTTATGGCTACCCCCGCTTGACGGTGGATATGCCGCAAAAATACGTTCCGCATCGGCCGATCTAACCTATGACCTTGGTGCTTCGGACCTATCAACAAGGTGCTCTGAATGCCCCAGAGACATCGCTTTATCTAGAGGGCATTGGGAGAAGAAGAATGCAAAAAACTGTGGTCAACAGCTGG
>JAYPUF010000275.1:0-1532 GCA_038133925.1 Marivivens sp.
ACGACGCGGGTTTCTTCCGCGTGTGTGGCATCGATGAGCATTTTCTTTGCCATTGTATCCGTTTTTCGCACGCAAAAGCGGCCTCTCCCCCGGAGGGGCGGCGGTCGGCCTTGCGTGTTTATCTGTTATGGCGAGGAGCGTGCCAGCACAAAGCGGGCCCCTCGGGGCCTCCACATTCATGCCTGTTTTTACGAGCACGCGTTCCATCGCGGTTCTTCTCCGACGCCCTAAGGCGCCTGTTGCTAGGCCCGGCGCGTCCGATTGAAACCTCGCGCAGCCAGGGCGTTCTTCTGACCATTTCAAGGTCATGTATATCTGCGACAGAGCGGCGCCTTGGCCCGTTGTTCTCTGGAACAGTGAAACTTTCCGGACCTCACCGCGCACCATAGCGCGAGCGTCCGTAGATCATTGATAGCGGAAGGCTGGGGATAATTTCAATGCCGAAGTTACAAAGCCCCGTATTTCCCGAGTCTTTGATATGGAAATCAGAGGTAATCCGAGCGTTGCAGGCCGTATTTGGCCATTTTTTCGTTAAGTGTGCGTCGTGGCAGGCACAACTCGTCCATCACCGCAACGATCGACCCTTTATGGCGCCGCATCGTGTTATCTATGAGCATACGTTCAAAAGCTTCGACAAATTCCTTGAGCGGCTTGCCCTCGGTCGTCATCGCAGGGCGCCCTTCTTCGTCGCCGTCGGTCATAAGTAGCGACGCAATTGTGCCTGAGCCGCGACGGCTTTGAAGTACGGCGCGTTCTGCGACATTGATCAACTGGCGCACGTTGCCGGGCCAAGGCGCTTGAAGGAGTTGTGCTGCTTCTTGGGCAGTCACCTGAGGCGCATCACACCCGTATTCATCAGCAAACTGATCAGCAAGCGAGGTAAAGAGAGTGAGAATATCCTCGCCGCGCTGACGCAAAGGCGGGACAGTGATCCGAAGCGCTGCCAGACGGTAAAAGAGATCGGGACGCAAAACGCTTTCGCAGGTTTTGTTCTGCTCTTGCAGGTTACAAATTGCGACGATGCGCGTCTCGGCGGGTGTCCCCTGCTCGTTGATCGCCGTGAGCAAGCGCGCTTGTAGCGACTGGCTCAGAGCTTCGATGTCTTCGAGAACAAGCGTACCGCCGCGGGCTTCTTCCATTGAGGGGATCGGCTCGTCCTCTTGCGAGGGACCAAAGAGACGACGAACAAGCGTATCTTCGTCATAGGCCGCGCAAGAGATCAAAACGAACTTTTTGTTGGAGCGCGACCCCACAGCATGAAGCGCGTGCGCCACGAGTGTTTTCCCAGTGCCCGTTTCACCTTCGATCAGAACGTGACCATCCGCCTGTCCAAGATCGAGAATATCTTCCTTAAGTCGGACCATTGCGGGGCTTGCACCAATCAGCTTTTGCATCAACGCAGAGCCGTCGGACAGTTCTTTGCGCAACGCGCGGTTATCGAGCGTCAAGCGCCGTGCATTGGTCGCCTTTTTCGCGAGCTCCGTCATCCGATCAGGGTTGAACGGCTTTTCAAGGAAATCAAAAGCGCCGAT